>NZ_CP014275.1:4055000-4355000 GCF_001578105.1 Martelella sp. AD-3
GGGCCGCAATATGCGCGTGGTCCGGCTCAGCCTCTATCGCGGCGGCGAACATGTGATGACCACGGCGCTCAACGACAAGGGACGTTTCGTCGAGGGCGTCGAACCACCGATGAGCGAGGCCGTCGCCAACGCGTCTGCCGACGAGACCGATCTGCTGCTCGGCACCACGCAGAAGCCGGTGCGGGTCTATGACGGCATTTTCCGCGCCATGCTGACCTACGGTTTGACCAAGGACATGGCCGGTCAACTGATCAATCTTCTGGCGAGCAAGGTCGACCTGCAGTCCATGGCTTCGCCGGACGACCAGCTTGAGCTGTTCTTCTCCGATGCCGATCCGGACGGCAAGGCGACGGCCACGTCCGAACTGTTCTATATCGACGCGAAGATCGGCGACGAGGCCATCAGGCTCTATCGCTTCGCCGACCCGAAGACCGGCGCCGTCGATTTCTATGATGCGAACGGCCGCAGCATCCGCCGCTTCCTCTTGCGCAATCCCGTACCCAACGGCAAGTTCACCTCCGGTTTCGGCATGCGCCGGCATCCGGTTTTGAAATACGCCCGCATGCATAGCGGCGTGGACTGGGCGGCGCGAACCGGTACGCCGATCATTGCGGCCGGCGACGGCATCGTCGAAAAGGCCGGCTGGTCGTCCTCCGGATACGGCAACCAGACCATCATCCGTCACGCCAATGGCTACGAGACCTCCTACAACCACCAGAGCAAGATCGCCCCGGGCGTCAAGGAGGGCGCGCGCGTCAAGCAGGGACAGGTCATCGGCTATGTCGGTGCCACCGGTCTCGTCACCGGTCCCCATCTGCACTATGAGCTCCTGGTCAACGGCACCAAGGTCGATCCGATGAAGATCCGCTTCCCGAATTCCGACGCGCTGGCGGGCGAGAATCTTGCCCGCTTCGAATCCGAACGCAAGCGGATCGACGCGTTGCTCGGCAATGAGGGCGCAACGCAGGTCGCTTCCAACAGGAGCAATTGACATTGCATCCGAGCGCCGCCGCCCCTGGCCGTGCGTAACGGTCGGGTCGTACGGGCGCCTGCGACATCGGTTCGTCCGCTGTGAAGACCCGCCTCGTTCAGCTGCGTTTTATAAGGATCGGCGCCTCGTGCCCGCCAATGCCGGACGACGCACAACCGGACCGCGGAACGCCGCGGTCAGAACTGACGAATCCAGCCGTTCAGCGCGGAGAAACCTTCCGGATTGATGGCATAGAACCGTTTCGTACCGACCGGCGTGACGCGCACGAGCTTGCTGTCCAAGAGGGCCTTGAGATGCTGCGAGACGGCAGGACGACTGATCGGCAACCCCTCCGAAAGCTCGGTCACCGTTTTCGGCTCACGCCTCAAGGCCATCAGGAGATGGCGACGATTGGGGTCGGCAATAGCGACGAAAGGGTCAGATGTGCTCATGCCGTCATATTACGTTAAAGTTATCCGCGCGACAAGTAGCTCGTTCGCCCAAGAGTAGATACTAAAATCTTTCCTGATCAAAATAGTCAACAATCGACTTCGGACCGGTTCCACTCGACTTTGTACTTGCAATACTTGCGGATTGATAGCCTTCAGCAGAAATACCTGCTGCGTCGCCCGATACGGCGGCCGACCCGGCATTGCCGGGCAGGATCGTCCCTGGGCGGGCGCCCTTGGTCGGCGCTTCCGGCGCGGTGGCATTGATTCGCGCCAGCGTCGGGCGGAATAGGAGGCGGAAGTCATTGTCCTCGTTGTAGGCAAGCTCCGTCGTATCACCCATGGCCGAAAGCTTGCGGGCAAGCTCGCTCTGGGCCGTCTTGCGCGGATTTTGAGCCGGCTCCGGAACGGCAGTCCTGGCGCGGCCGGCCGCCTGCAACTGCTCGGGCGTTATCGGCGCGCCCTGATCCAGTCCGGCATAGCTCATACGCGGGCTCGGCACGGGAACCTCGCCATCCATGAAGCCGAAGCGACCCTGTTCGAAAGACGAACCGTCGCCGAGGGAGGCGACTTCTACAGGGGCCTGCTCGACGGGCGAAGCGGCTTCGGCCACCAGCACGTCGGAAACCGACATGCCCTCTGCCGCGCCGAGCGAGGATGGCCGCGACTGCGGCACCGGAATATTGGCAGCGATCGCCAGCGCCGGCTCCGCTTCAGGCGGATTGGGATCGACCAGCGCGGTGGCAAGCGGCGTGCCGAGATCGGCATTGTCGGCGCCGGGACGGGAAAGCGGCAGCGGAATGTCGAGATTGTCGAAGCTGACGGCCGCCGTCAGGATGTCGACCGGCCGCTGCTGGGGCGCCGTCTGCTGCGGCGCGCTCTGGCGTGACGGCGTCGCTGCGGCGCGCTGCTGGCGGTTGCTCCCTGCAGTGTCATCATTGCCGGAATTGTTGCGATTGAACAGCATCGAAAGCAGATTCGGACGTTCATCCTCGTCGCCATCGTCAGCACTGGCGACGCGGACGGGTTCGGAACCGGAAACGCTGCCCTTGGCCTTGTATTCCGCGAGCGCGTCCTGATAGCCGGGCAATGGCTTGCCGTCAGCGGGCAGATGCAGCGTATGCCCCTCGGGGAAGAGCGCCACGAGCTGGCTGCGACTCATGCGCGGCCAGGCCCGCACGCTTGCCACGTCAAGATGCACGAAAGGCGACCCGGAACGCGGATAATAGCCAACGCCGCCGCGCTGCAACTTCATCGCGGTCGCGCGCAGCTTGTCGAGCGGCACGCCGGGGATGAAGAAATCCATCGCATTGCCGAGCATGTGCTGCGATTTCTTGGCAACGCCGGACGATGTCTTGCGCAGCATCGCATTGGTTTCGGGCGAACGATAGGCCGAGACGACGTTGATGTAGTCCTTGGCGCCGACCTGCTGGTAGACCTCCCAGACCAAATCAAACAGCCGCGGGTTCATGGTGGTCGGCTCCTTGCGCCGCCAGTCGCGCAGGAACCAGTTCAGCTGCTCGAGCCCCTTCTTGTCATAGCGTCCGTTGCGCTTGAAGGTGATCTCCGCCTTTTCGCCTGTATGGATGTAATAAAGCTTCAGGGTTCGGGTTTCGGCCTGCGCCTCGGTCACGCCAAACACGCAGAACATGGCCGCAAGCAACGCCAGAACGGCAATTGTCCGTTGCAGGAATATGCTTGATGGACGGTCACACAAACCGGACTCTCCCTGGGTACTCTGAATGTCGTGATCGGGGCCCCGCACCGTCAGCAGCCTCAGGAGCGGCGGACGGCGACCTTCTTGGAGGTCCAATGCGGCGCAAACGAGGCATCTTTCCCGCCTGACGTTCAGCTTGCCACTTTATAGGCAATATTTGGTTAAATTCCTAGACCCATGAATAACCGCTTAGCCTTTCCCAAGGGTTAAGTCCTTGCCGCAAATCAACGCTGGCGCACGGAAAAACCGGGGCGATCCGGAACAGCAAGGCGTCAGATATCTTGGGGCTGCCGATTGCAGGGCGTGCGGGCGACACATATGTTGGAGCTTCGCGCCCGCTTCAGGCGGCGACCGCACGACAACAGGAAAGACAGACCCATGTTCAACGCTTCATTTCCGCGCGCACCCGCCGGCAGCCCCGCCCGGGCGACGAAGTCCGGCGACGAGGCCCTGGGCAACCTGCCCGAATGGGATCTCTCCCATCTTTATCCCGGCCCTTCCTCGCCCGAGTTCAACAACGCCTTCGATGAGGCCGCGAAGAAGGCAAGGTCATTTTCGGCCCGGTGGAAGGGCAAGCTAGCCGAGGCGGCGGAGAGAAGCGGCGAAGACGGTCTCGGCGCCGCCATCGAGACCTATGAGGCGCTGGGCGACACACTGGGACGGCTCGGCTCCTTTGCCGGTCTCTCCTATTATGCCAATGCCGCCGATCCGGCCCTGCGCAAGCTTTATGGCGACACCTCGGCGCGGATCACCGAGATTTACGCCGATCTCCTGTTCTTCGAACTCGAATTGAACCGCCTCGACGAAGAAACGATCGACAGGGCGTTCGAGGCTGACGATCGCTTTGCCCATTACCGCCCGTGGGTGCTCGATCTCCGCCTAGAGAAGCCGCACCAGCTCGATGACCGGATCGAACAGCTGTTCATGGAGAAATCGACGACCGGCGGCCAGGCCTTCAACCGCCTGTTCGACCAAACAATGGACCGCATGCGCTTTACCGTCGACGGCGAGGACATGCCGCTGGAAAAGACGCTCAACCTTTTGAGCGATACAAAGGAACCGGTCCGCCGCAAGGCCGCGGAAGCCCTGGCCGCGACCTTCAAGGACAATCTGCCGACATTCTCTTTGATCATGAACACGGTGGCCAAGGACACCGAGATCAACAGCCGCTGGCACGCCTTCGAGGATATCGCGGACAGCCGGCATCTCTCCAACCGGGTCGAGCGCGAGGTTGTCGATGCGCTGTCCGAGGCGGTGCGCCAGTCCTATCCGCGCCTGTCCCATCGCTATTACGCGATGAAGGCGAAATGGCTCGGCATGGAGCAGATGAACTACTGGGATCGCAACGCCCCGCTGCCCGACACCGCCGAGCGGGTGATCCCGTGGGACGAGGCCCGGGACACGGTGCTTTCGGCCTATGGCGCGTTTTCGCCTGAAATGGCCGGCATTGCCCGCCGCTTCTTTGACGAGAACTGGATCGACGCGCCGATCCGTGCCGGAAAACGCACCGGCGCCTTCGCGCACCCGACCGTGCCTTCCGCCCATCCTTATGTTCTGGTCAATTACCTGGGCAAACCGCGCGACGTGATGACGCTTGCCCACGAACTCGGCCACGGCGTGCACCAGGTTCTGGCGGCAAAACAGGGGGCGCTGATGTGCTCGACGCCCT
Source organism: Martelella sp. AD-3 (assembly GCF_001578105.1). GTDB lineage: Bacteria > Pseudomonadota > Alphaproteobacteria > Rhizobiales > Rhizobiaceae > Martelella. The sequence goes on from NZ_CP014275.1 coordinate 4,059,806, forward strand.
TGACGCTGGCCGAAACCGCCTCCGTCTTCGGCGAAATGCTGACCTTCCGCGCGCTGCTTTCGCAGACGACCGACACGGCAAAGCGCAAGGCGATGCTCGCCCAGAAGGTGGAGGACATGATCAACACGGTCGTGCGCCAGATTGCCTTCTACCAGTTCGAGCGCAAGGTCCACACGGCGCGGCGCGAGGGCGAGCTGACCGAAGACCAGATCAACGCAATGTGGATGTCGGTACAGGCCGAAAGCCTCGGGCCGGCGATCAGGCTTGCCGATGGCTATGAGACCTATTGGAGCTATGTGCCCCACTTCATCCATTCGCCATTCTACGTCTATGCCTATGCCTTCGGCGATTGCCTGGTGAACTCGCTCTACGCCGTCTACCAGAATGCCGAAAGCGGCTTTCAGGACAAGTATTTCGAGATGCTGACCGCCGGCGGCACCAAGCATCACTCGGAACTGCTGAAGCCCTTCGGACTCGATGCGTCGGACCCGACCTTCTGGGGCAAGGGGCTGTCGATGATCGAGGGCCTGATCGACGAACTCGAAGCGCTCGACAAGGAATAGCATGACGCGCGCCGTTTTCCGGGACGACCTCGCCGGCCGCATGCTCACATTTTCGCAGCCGCATGCGCTGATCCTGGCGACCGACCCGGAAGACGTGGCGCAGGGCTTTGTCCGCATGGAGGAAGCACGGGCCGGGGGGCACTGGCTCGCCGGCTATGTTTCCTATGAGGCGGGGCTTCTCCTGGACCCCGCCTTTTCAGGCCTTTCACCTGGCAAAACCGAGATCCCCTATCTCTGCTTCGGCGTTTTCGATCCCCCGGAAGAGACCGGACTTCCCGCGTCGTGCTCCGCGACGCCCTTTCTGTCCGATCTCGAACCCGCCTGGGATTTCGCCACCTATCGCGAACGTTTCGAACCGCTGCACGCCCATCTGAGGGCGGGCGACTGCTATCAGGGCAACCTAACCTTTCCGGTCAAAGCCCGCTGGCAGGGCGATCCGCTTGCCGCCTTCCACGCCTATGCGGAACGCCAGCCGGTGCGCTACGGCGCCTATCTCGACCTTGCCGGTCCGCGCATCCTCTCGCGCTCGCCGGAGCTCTTCTTCGAGGTCGGCAGCGACGGCTTTATCGAAACCCGCCCGATGAAGGGGACGGCGCCGCGCGGTGCAACGGCAGAAGAGGACGAAGCGATCATCGCGGCGATGCTGGACGACGAAAAGACGCTTGCGGAAAACTGCATGATCGTCGACCTTCTGCGCAACGACATCTCCCGCATCGCCGAACCCGGCAGCGTCCACGTGCCGAAGCTCTTCGACATCGAGACCTACCCCACGCTCCACCAGATGGTGAGCCACGTTCGGGCAAGGCTTTGCGCCGGCACCGATATCGGGTCGATCTTTGCCGCGCTCTTTCCCTGCGGCTCGATAACCGGCGCGCCGAAGATTTCGGCGATGAGGATATTGCGCAGCCTGGAGGATGGGCCGCGCGGGGCCTATTGCGGGGCGATCGGCCATATTGCGCCCGACGGCGCGATGCGCTTCAATGTCGCCATCCGCACGATCACGCTCTTTGATGACGGACGGGCGGTTTTCAATGTCGGCGGCGGCATCGTGCTTGATTCCACCGCGCGCGCCGAATATGACGAAGCCCTGCTGAAAGCCCGTTTTGCCGGCGACCTGTGCGCTGTTCCGGCCGGTTGAGGACGTTGTGATGATCCTGATCTCGCTGACCTATGTTGCGCCGATGGACGCCGTCGAAAAGCATTTCGATGGCCATATCGAATGGCTGAACAGGCACTATGCCGATGGCGTTTTCGTTGCGTCCGGTCGCAAAGTACCCCGCACCGGCGGCCTCATCATTGCCCGCGGCAGTCTTGATGAGGTGCGCGCCCTCTGCGAGGCCGATCCCTTCGTCAGCGAAGGCGTGGCGCGATACGAACTGACCGAGGTCGATTTTTCCAGAACCGTTGCCGGCGTCGAAGGCCTGAAACAGCCATGACGGACGCCGCGACCGAGAACCGCCCGCTGCGCCTGATGCCCTATGGCCGCGCCTACAAGCCGTTTTCGATAGGCCTCTCGCAGATTGCGACAACGGACTGGCTGGAGGCGGAGGGTGATCTCGGCCGCTATCTCGACGAGAAGAGACAGTTTCTGGAAGCGGACCCTGACGCAATCTTCCGCGCCGCGCCCGACAGTCTCGCAGCCCAGCAGGAAGCGCTCGAGTTGATTGTCCGCCACCTGGGGGACGAGCATCGCGACACCCACCGGCTCGACGGCGCCATAATGTCGATGGCCGGCCACACCGTCGATATCGCCGACGGGACCATGCCGCCGCTGATGCGGGCGGGATTGCTGATCGCCGACGACCTGGCCGTTCTCACCAGGCATGACGGCCATTGGCATCTTTCCGCCGGCTTCATCGCTTTCCCCTCCTCCTGGTCGCTGGCCGAGAAGGCCGGGCGGCCGATGGACGAGGTCCATGCGGACGTGCCGGGCTTTCAGGGCGGCACAAGAAATGCGGCGATGGTCACGCGCATTTTCGACAACCTGAAGCCCGACCTTCCGGCCGAGCGGTTCAACTGGTCCTTCAAGGGCTCGAATGCGCTGGCGATGCCGGTCTCCAAGCATCTGCCGGAAGACCCGTTCCGGCCGGTCCGCCCGATCGGCGACAATGTCCTGCGCGTCGAGCGCCAGACGCTGCGTCGTCTGCCGGAAACCGGCGCCATCCTCTTCACAATCAAGATCCACGCCGATCCGCTGGCCATGGTCCGGCGCCATCCCGAGAACCGTGCGATCGCCGCAGCCATGCTGAAGCAGCTTGACGGACTGACGGCGGAGGAGCGCGCCTACAAGGGCATGAAAGATGCCGATATCGACGCGCTTTCGGCTTATCTGCGGGAAGTTTTGAACTGACTTCTGGAACGACGGCAACAAATCCGCTTTACTGTTGCCCGGCGCTGTGGTCACGCTTTTAACGCGATCGACAGGCCACGGAACAAAATGGCCGTGTCACAATTTGTGCTTACGTTCGCGGCATTCGCCTTGCGCGCAGGTCCTAATCGAGAAGGAAACGGAAATGCTTCAGGAATACCCGATCCACGCCGAAATCACCGGACCCATTGTCATGATCGGTTTCGGGTCCATCGGGAGAGGCGCCCTGCCGCTGATCGAACGGCACTTCAATTTCGACAAGTCGCGCATGGTCATCATCGATCCGAATGACGCCCATGCCAATATCGCGGCAAACCACGGGGTCCGCTTCATCCACGCTGCCGTGACCAGGGACAATTACGAGGAATTGCTGGAACCGCTTCTGACCGAGGGCGATGGTCAGGGCTTCTGCGTCAACCTTTCCGTCGACACCTCCTCGCTCGACCTGATGAAGCTGTGCCGCTCGCTCGGCGTGCTCTATATCGACACGGTGATCGAACCCTGGCTCGGTTTCTATTTCGACAAGAACGCCGACAATGCCTCGCGCACCAACTACGCCCTGCGCGAAACCGTGCGCAAGGAAAAGCGCAAGACCCCCGGCGGCACCACCGCCGTTTCCTGCTGTGGCGCCAATCCGGGCATGGTCTCCTGGTTCGTCAAGCAGGCGCTGGTCAACCTTGCCCGCGACACAGGAATGAACTTCGTTGAACCTATGGCAGATGACCGCGAGGGCTGGGCGCAGCTGATGAAGGATGCCGGCGTCAAGGGCATCCACATCGCCGAGCGTGACACCCAGCGCTCCAAATTCCTGCGTCCGCAGGGAACCTTCTGGAATACATGGTCCGTCGAGGGGTTCGTCGCCGAGGGCATGCAGCCCGCCGAACTCGGCTGGGGCACCCACGAAAAATGGATGCCGAAGAACGCCAAGAAGCACAAAAAGGGCTGCAAGGCCTCGATCTATATCGAGCAGCCCGGGGCCAATACGCGGGTGAGAAGCTGGTGCCCGACGCCCGGGCCCCAATATGGCTTTCTCGTCACCCACAATGAATCCGTCTCGATCGCGGATTATTTCACCGTCAGGAACGACAGCGACAAGGTCTCCTACCGGCCGACCTGCCACTATGCCTACCACCCGGCCGACGTGGCCGTGCTCTCGCTGGACGAGATGTTCGGCAATGGCGGCAACCCGCAGGCGGAAAGCCTGGTGCTGGAGGAGGCCGATATCCTGACCGGCATAGACGAGCTCGGCGTGCTGCTCTACGGCCACGACAAGAACGCCTACTGGTTCGGTTCAAGACTTTCGATCGAGGAAACGCGCGACCTGGTGCCCTACCAGAACGCGACCGCGCTTCAGGTCACCTCCGCCGTTCTGGCCGGCATGGTCTGGGCGCTGGAAAACCCGGAAGCGGGCATCGTCGAGGCCGACGAGATGGATTATCGCCGCTGCCTGGAAATCCAGATGCCCTATCTCGGCCCGGTCGAAGGCCACTATACCGACTGGACGCCGCTCTCCGACCGCCAGACCTTCTTCGAGGAACGCAAGGACGAGAAGGATCCCTGGCAGTTCAAGAACATCCTGGTGCAGTTCTGAGAAAGGAAAACGGCCGCAACGCATCGCCTGCGCGGCCGTTCCGTCCTGCTCCTGCTCTCTCAGCCGGTCGCGACAAACGGGAACCGGCGCGTCGCCTGACATCGCGCCGGGAAAACGGGTCCGGCCGCGCCGCCGGATCCGGCGATGACCTGCAATGAAGCCTTGATTAGGTCAGGCGAGACGGCCGTGGCAGTGTTTGAACTTGCGGCCCGAACCGCAGGGGCACAGGTCGTTGCGGCCGACATTGCGGTATTCCGGCGGCAGTTGACCGGCAGGCGCTGCGGCTTCACCGGCGCCGACCTGTTCGCCCGCCATTTCGTCTTCGCCGGTATCCGGGTCGACATGGCTGGCGCGCAGCTTCGCCGGATCCACTTCCGGCTGTGGCTGTTGCGCCTCGCGCACCAGCTGGACGCGCGAGAGCTGCGAGACGGCAAGCTCGCGCATATTGCCGAGAAGCGCCTGGAACAGTTCGAAAGCCTCGGCCTTGTATTCCTGCAGCGGATCGCGCTGGGCATAACCGCGGAAGCCGATGACCGAGCGCAGATGATCGAGATTGACGATATGCTCGCGCCAGAGATGGTCGAGCGACTGCATGGTGACCTGGCGCTGGACATATTTCATCACGTCAGGCCCGAACTGCTCGGCCTGCCTGGCCCGGACTTCCTCGGCCTGATCGGCGGCGGCATTGATGCGCTCGAGAATTTCCGGCTCGGCAATGCCGTCTTCGGCGGCCCATTCCTCGATCGGAAGGTCGAGGCTGAGAATGCGCAGGCAGTCTTCCTTCAGGCCGGCGACATCCCACTGCTCGGCATAGGCGCGTTCGGGAATGCGGCGGTGAACCGCGTTCTCGATCACCTCATGGCGCATGTCCTCGACGATCTCTGAGATATCGTCGGAATCCATCAGTTCCTTGCGCTGGTCGAAGACCACCTTGCGCTGGTCGTTGAGCACATCGTCATATTTCAGAAGGTTCTTGCGGATGTCGAAGTTTCGGGCCTCGACCTTCTTCTGCGCGCGCTCCAGCGCCTTGTTGATCCACGGATGGACGATCGCCTCGCCCTCCTTCAGGCCCAGCTTCGTCAGCATGCTTTCCATGCGGTCGGAGCCGAAGATGCGCATCAGGTCGTCCTGAAGCGAGAGGTAGAATTTCGAACGGCCCGGGTCGCCCTGACGGCCGGAACGGCCGCGCAACTGATTGTCGATGCGCCGGCTTTCATGACGTTCGGTGGCAATCACGTAGAGGCCGCCGGCAGCCAGCGCCTCCTGTTTCAGCCGGGCGACATCCTCGCGGATCGCCTGCTCCTTCGCCTCGCGCTCCGGACCCGGCGGCGTGAACTTGCGCTCGACCTCGACGCGTTCGCCCTCTTCGTTGGTGACGATATCGATGCCCGGCTCCAGATAGCCGAGTTCGGCCTGGATGCGCATTTCCAGATTGCCGCCGAGCTGGATATCGGTGCCGCGACCGGCCATGTTGGTTGCGATCGTCAGCGCACCGGGCACGCCGGCCTGGGCAATGATGAAGGCCTCGTTCTCATGATAGCGGGCATTCAGGATCTCGAACTCCGCGATGCCGTCGCGCTTCAGCGCCGCAGCCAGCATCTCGGATTTTTCAATCGAAGTCGTACCGACGAGAACCGGCTGGCCCTTTGCCTTCGCGGCCTTGATCTCCTCGACGATCGCCTCGTATTTTTCCTGGACAGTGAGATAGACCTCGTCATCCTCATCGAGACGCACGATCGGCAGGTTGGTCGGCACTTCGACGACGTCGAGGCCGTAGATATTGCCGAATTCTTCCGCTTCGGTTGCCGCCGTGCCGGTCATGCCGGCCAGCTTGTCATACATGCGGAAATAGTTCTGGAAGGTGATCGAGGCCAGGGTCTGGTTCTCCGGCTGGATCTTGACGCCTTCCTTGGCCTCGAGCGCCTGATGCTGGCCTTCCGAATAGCGCCGACCCGGCATCATGCGGCCGGTGAATTCGTCGATGATCACGACCTCGCCGTCACGCACGATGTAATCCTTGTCGCGGGAAAACATCTTGTGCGCCTTCAACGCGTTGTTGAGGTGATGGACGATGGCGACATTCTCGACGTCATAGAGCGATTCACCCTTCATCAGACCGGATTCGGTCAGCATCTTCTCCAGCTTTTCCATGCCGTCTTCGGAGAAGTTTGCCGAGCGCTGCTTTTCGTCGATCTCGTAATCGCCCTCGTCCAGCATCGGAATGATCTTGTCGATGGTGACGTAGAGGTCCGAACGGTCATCGAGCGGCCCGGAAATGATCAGCGGCGTGCGCGCCTCGTCAACCAGGATCGAGTCGACCTCGTCGACGATCGCGTAATTGTGGCCGCGCTGGACCATCTCCGCGCGCTGCATCTTCATATTGTCGCGCAGATAGTCGAAGCCGAGCTCGTTGTTCGTGGCATAGGTAATGTCGGCGCTGTAGGCCGCGCGGCGCTGCTGGTCGTCGAGGCCGTGATGGATGACGCCGGTGGTGAGCCCGAGGAAGCCGTAGAGCCGCCCCATGTTCTCGCTGTCGCGACGCGCCAGATAGTCGTTGACGGTCACGACGTGGACGCCCTTGCCGGCGAGCGCATTGAGATAGACGGGAAGCGTGGCGACGAGCGTCTTGCCCTCGCCGGTCTTCATTTCGGCGATCGCGTTTTCATGCAGGATCATGCCGCCGATCAGCTGGACATCGAAAGGCCTCAGGCCAAGCACGCGCTTCGATGCCTCCCGGGCGACGGCGAAAGCTTCAACAAGAAGATCGTCCAGGCTTTTGCCGTCGGCGAGCTGCTTTTTGAATTCTTCGGTCTTTGCCTTTAGGTCGTCATCCGAAAGCGCCGTCATCTGCTCTTCAAGCGCGTTGATCGCCGCCACGCGGGGCTTGTAGGAGCGGATCCGGCGATCATTGGCCGAACCGAACAATTTGCGGGCTACGCCACCGAGTGAGACCATTTCAATAGCTCTTTCTGAAAGTTGTCATATCTATCCTGTACGTGGCGCCGTACAAACGCATTCCTGACAAGCGGGGTCCATATCACCGTCCGGAGCTTCACTGGACGCGGGCTTGGCAGACAGATAAGAGGGGGGTCGGGGGATGTCAACGTCAAAGGCCGCGCCACAATGGCCACATTCCTGTGTTGCCGGTCTTCTTGCGGACCGCCGCACATTAAATCGCGGTAAGGATGCAACGCATTCCGGCCGCACACGTTGACGCGTGGCAACGCTTCTACCACATGCGACGGGCCCGACCGGCGCAAGAGGGCGAAACAGGAGGTTTCGCCGCACAACAGGAAAAGGTGAACTCATGCAGAAAAGACATTTGGCAGCGGCAGCACTCCTGGCCACGACTGTCAGCTTCGCGGTCCCGTCCTTCGCTCAGGACAGCGGCTCTTCCGCGAACGACGCCGTCGTCGCCACCGTCGACGGCGCCCCGATCACCCGGTCGGAACTGCAGACCACGCTCGACCAGTTCAAGGGCCAGTTCGGTCAGATGCCGGAGGAGCAGCTGCGCGCGGTCGCCCTTTCGAGCCTGATCGACATGAAGGTCATCACCGATGCGGCGGAAAAGGAGGGTCTCGACAAGACCGAGGCCTTCAAGACGCGCATGGACCAGCTACGCCAGGAAGAACTCTACAACGCCTTCTTCGACCAGAAGATCAATGCCGAGATCACGCCGGAAATGCTGAAGGCGCGCTATGACGAGGAAATCGCCAATGCGCCGAAGCAGGAAGAGGTCCACGCGCGTCATATCCTGGTCGACACCGAGGACGAGGCCAAGAAGATCATCGCGGAACTCGACAACGGCGCCGATTTCGCCGAGCTCGCCAAGGAGCATTCGACCGGTCCGTCCGCTGATAACGGCGGCGATCTCGGTTATTTCTCCAAGGGCCAGATGGTTCCGGAATTCGAAGAGGTCGCCTTCTCGCTCAATCCCGGCGAATATACCGAGACCCCGGTCCAGACCCAGTTCGGCTATCATGTGATCGAGGTCGAGGACACGCGCGAAAAGACGCCGATCCCCTTCGAACAGATTGAACCCCAGCTTCGCCAGCTCGTCGCCAGCGAGAAGTACAATGAAGTGGTCTCCAAGCTGAAGGCCGGAGACAAGATCGTTATCGAAGATAAGGACTTGCAACAGGCCTACGACGCCGTCAATAAAATGCAGTGATCCAAACCACCCGGCCCGCGCATCTGCCGCGGGCCGGACTTTCAGAGGCCTGCCATGACGACCGCCATATCACCGCTCGCGCCCAAATCCTACCCGCCCATGCCGCCGATCGACGGCCTGCGCATCGCCACTGCCGCCGCCGGCATCAAGTACAAGGGGCGGACGGACGTCATGATGATGATCTTCGACGAGACGGCCGCCGTCGCCGGCCTCTTCACGAAATCGAAATGCCCCTCCGCCCCCGTCGATTTCTGCCGCGCCAATCTTGCCGGCGGCAGGGCGCGCGTGCTGGTGGTCAATTCGGGCAATGCCAACGCCTTTACCGGCAAGAAGGGCGCGGAAGCCACGGCGCTGACCGCGCGCACTGCTGCCGAAGCCGCGGGTTGCGCCGAGAGCGACGTGTTCCTGGCCTCGACCGGCGTCATCGGCGAGCCGCTCGATGCCTCCAAATTCGCAAGTGTCCTCTCCAGCATGGCGGGCGATGCCAGCGCAGACCTGTGGCTTGAGGCGGCGAAGGCGATCATGACCACGGATACCTATCCGAAGGTCGCGACGAGAGGCGCCGAAATCGACGGCGTCTCCGTGACGCTGAACGGCATTGCCAAGGGCGCCGGCATGATCGCGCCGGACATGGCGACCATGCTCTCCTTTATTGCCACCGATGCGGCGATCTCGGCCGAAGCGTTGCAGCAGCTCCTTTCCGAGGGCGTGGGTGCAAGCTTCAATGCCGTCACCGTCGACAGCGACACCTCGACATCGGATACGGTTCTGGCCTTTGCCACCGGCAAGGCGCCCGGACAGGACATGGTCACCGACGGCTCAGATCCGCGCCTCGACGATTTCCGCGCCGCCCTTCATGCCCTGATGCAGGATCTGGCGCTGCAGATCGTGCGTGACGGCGAAGGCGCGCGCAAGATGGTGACGGTGCGCGTGACGGGCGCAGAGGATGATCGCGCGGCAAACGTGATCGCCCGTTCGATCGCCAACTCGCCCTTGGTCAAGACCGCCGTCGCCGGAGAGGACGCCAATTGGGGCCGCGTGGTCATGGCTGTCGGCAAGGCCGGCGAGAAGGCCGACCGCGACAGGCTCGCCATCTGGTTCGGCGATATCCGCGTTGCCGTCAACGGCGAGCGCGATCCCGACTATTCCGAGGAATTCGCCTCCGCCGTGATGCGCGAGGACGAGATCACCATTCGCGCCGATATCGGCCTCGGCGAGGGTCAGGCGACGATCTACACCTGCGACCTGACGAAGGAATATGTCGCCATCAATGGCGACTACCGCAGCTGATACCGCTCAAATGCCGCAGTCAGCCGCGTTGCCATCGCGCAACACCGGCTGTGCCAAGCGTAAGTGGCGTGTTTACAGGCCGGTCTGAAGCGCACTAGATGAACAAAAACAATAACGTCGCGACAGGATCGGAACGAAGATGAGTGCGGATCTTCCACTTGTGCGCCGGCTGGAAGCCATGGGTCTGCGCGCATGGCCGGCAAAGAACGTGCATTACGACGGCGCCTGGCAGCTGCGGCTGACAGCGGGTCACCCGTCCAAACGTCTCAACAGCCTGTCGGTGCTCGACCAGTCGGATATTTCCGATATCGAAATCCGGTTTGAAAAGGCGCGTCGCCATTACGAGGCCTTCGGACGGCCGCTTCTGGTGCGCGAAACGCCGCTGACGCCGCCGGCGCTCGTTGAATTCCTGATGTCCGAGGCGGCTGAGCCGTTTGACGCGAGTATCGTCATGACGCTCGATCTCTCCCGCTTCGAACCGGAGAATGGCGTCGAGCTTCTGCCGAGCCAGGATGTTGGCCGCTTCGTCGGCGCGGCGCTGAAGGTCAATCCGGTCGCGGAGCTCACACGGGCCGGCCTTGCCGAAGTCGTCACCGCGATCAAGCCCGCCCACGGCTTCTTCATCCGGGAAAATGAAGGCGGCGAACCTTTTGCGGCCGGCCTTTGCGTCCATGATTTCGACATGGCCGGCATCGAGGCCTTTGCCGTTGCGCCCGGCGCGCGGCGCAAGGGCCATGGCCGCGAACTGGCGACGGGCATGCTGCGCTGGGCAAGGGGAAGGGGCGCGCGCACCGCCTGGCTGCAGGTGACAGAGACCAACGCGGCGGCGCTTGCTCTTTACCAATCCCTCGGCTTTCACGAGGCCTACAGATATCGCTACTGGCGCGAAAAGGCGGAAAAATGAGCGAGATGAAACTGCTTCTGGTGGCCGCCTGCGCCCTGATCGACGCGGATGGACGCATCCTCCTGGCGCAACGCCCGGAAGGAAAGGCGCTGGCCGGGCTCTGGGAATTTCCCGGCGGCAAGGTGGAGAGCGGCGAAACGCCGGAAGCCTGCCTGATCCGCGAAATGGAAGAGGAACTGGGCATCACCACCAAGCCCGACTGCCTCGCCCCGCTGACCTTCGCCAGCCACACCTATGAGCGTTTCCACCTGCTGATGCCGCTCTTTATCTGCCGCCGCTATCAGGGCATTCCATCCGGCAGGGAAGGCCAGGCAATCAAGTGGGTGCGGGCGCGCGACCTGCGCGACTACCCGATGCCGCCGGCCGACGAACCGCTGATCCCGATCCTGCAGGATCTGCTGTAAACTAGCGCTTCAGCTTGAACTCCTCGGCGTTGAGCGCGTCGGCAAGACGCGCCTTCGCCGAACCGGGTTTCAGCGGCTTCTGCTGGCTTTCATGCGGCGCCCAGCCGGACACATAGATGATCGAAAACGTCGCGCGGATGCGCCCGTCGGTATCGCTGTAGCGCTCGGCGTAAAGCTCTGCCGCCCGCAGGAAGAAGGCCCGGCTGACAGGCTTTTTCGACCGGTCGGAGAGCGGATTGGCCATGCCCATGGCTCTCAGATCCGCCATCAGGTCGAACAGCGTATCGTAACGGACCGTGTAATTCTCCTGGTCCACGACGGGCAGCGCGAAGCCGGCCCGCTGCAGCAGGCCGCCGACATCGCGGACATCGGCAAAGGGAATGACCCTCGGGCTGACCCCGCCGAAGATCTCGGCCTCTGCCGCAAGCAGGCAATCGCGCAGCTCGACAAGCGTGCCCGACCCCGGAATGGCCGCCAGGAACAGCCCGTCGGGTTTCAGCGCCCGCCGCGCCTGGATGAAATAGCCGGGCGTATCATTGGTCAGATGCGCGGCAAGGGGAGAAAGCACCAGATTGAGCGACTGGTCCTCAAGCCCCGGCCATTCCAGCGGCGCGACCGCGACAGGCGCATCCTCAGAGGAGAAGGCCTCGTCGCTTTCCAGCCTCTCGAGCCTTCCGACCTTGCCGCTCGCCAGCGCGGCCCTTGCCACGGCACCTGTCATGCCGTGCAGTTCGACGGCGCGGTCGAAGGTGCGCTCGACGACGGCCAACCGGTCGGCGATCTCTTCGGCGACAAGCTCGAGCAGGAAATCCGCGCCGGGCTTGGCCGCCTGCCAGGCCTTCAGCCGGTTCTTCTCCACCCGTTGTGAATCGAAAACCTGTTCCATGCATGCGGCCTTTCTCAGTGACGCCTGCCCGCCAATTAGGGAGTCGCAAAGCATCCGTCAACGCGCTACCTTCAGGCCCATGGACGAGATCGAACCCTTCAGAGGCGAGACAATAGGGCAACGTTCCGCGGCATTGGCCCGCGGCGCGCTCTCGGCCTTCGGCAATCTCCTCTTCCCGCCGGTCTGTGCCGCCTGCGGCAGGACCACCGGGACGCATCGCGCGCTCTGCGTGGAATGCTGGAGCGATATCCGCTTCATCGAACGGCCCTATTGCGCGGTTCTCGGAACGCCGTTTTCCCATGATCTCGGCCCGGACATCCTGAGCGCCGCGGCAATCGCCAATCCGCCGGATTTCGACCGGCTGCGCTCCGCCGCCTACTACACGGGCTCCGTGCGCAATCTCGTCCACGCGCTCAAATACCGCGACAACACCCATCTTGCGGTGATGATGGCCGAATGGATGCGCCGCGCCGATGACGGCATGATTGCGCGCGCCGACGGCATCGCCGCCGTGCCGCTGCACAAGACCCGGCTGATGTCGCGCCGGTTCAACCAGTCGGCCGAACTGGCGCGCAATCTGGCGCGGCTTTCCGAAAAACCCTTCCTGCCCGGCCTCTTGCGGCGCACGCGGCGCACCAGCAGGCAGGTGGGGCTTAGCCGCACGGCGCGCGAGGACAATGTGCGCGGCGCCTTTGCGCTTTCGCCCGACAGCGAGGACAAGGTCTTCGGAAAGTCGATTCTTGTCATCGACGATGTCTATACGACCGGCGCGACCGTTTCGGCCGTCGCGCGCCTCCTGAGACGCAAGGGCGCGGCGGAGATCAACGTTTTGACCTTTGCACGCGTTCTCGATGAAACTATATGAAGGCCGGATGCCAGCAAAGAAAGGACCCCAGTTCATCATGGCGAATGTCGAGATCTACACACGGGAATTCTGCGGTTTCTGCGCCCGCGCGAAGAAGCTCCTCGCCGACAAGGGCGTCGACTTTACCGAATACAACGCCACCGAGACCCCGGAGGTCCGGGCGAAGATGATCGAGCGCGCCAAGGGCGGCTCGACCTTTCCGCAGATCTTCATCGATGACCGCCATATCGGCGGTTGCGACGATCTTTTCGCCCTGGAACGCGCGGGCAAGCTTGACCCGCTTCTCGCCTCCTGAGGAACCTCATATGACCCGTTTTACCGCCGCCGCCCTGCAGATGCGCTCCGGCACCGACCCCGAAAAGAACGCAGAGACGCTGGCGCGACTGGTTGAAGAGGCCGCCGCGAAGGGCGCTGACTATGTTCAGACGCCGGAAATGACCGGCGCGGTGCAGAAAAATCGCAAGGCGCTGATGGCGGTGCTGAGGGGCGAGGAGGACGATGTCATCGTCCGCACGGCGTCATCGCTCGCCGAAAGACACGGCGTCTACCTGCATATCGGCTCGACGGCGATTGCCGTCGGCGACGACATGGTCGCAAACCGCGCGCTCCTGGTTGCGCCCGACGGGACCGTCGCCGCGCGTTACGACAAGATCCACATGTTCGATGTCGACCTCGACAATGGCGAAAGCTGGCGCGAAAGCGCGGTCTACCGGCCCGGAGAGACCGCTCTTCTGGCGAACCTGCCCTTTGCCCGGCTCGGCATGGCAATCTGCTATGACGTCCGTTTTCCCGACCTTTTCCGCACCTATGCGCTTGCCGGCGCCGAGGTGCTGACGGCGCCGGCCGCCTTCACGAAGCAGACGGGCGAGGCGCACTGGCATGTGCTGCAACGCGCCCGCGCCATTGAAAACGGCGCCTTCATGATCTCGGCGGCACAGGCCGGCGTCCACGAGGACGGTCGCGAGACCTTCGGGCACTCGATCATCATCGATCCCTGGGGCCGCGTGCTTGCCGAGGCCGGCGATGTCGGAGAGGCGGTGATCACCGCCGAGATCGACACCGATCAGGTGGCCGAGGCGCGCGGCAAGGTCCCGAACCTGAAGAACATCCGCCCCTTCACGCTGGAAGAGCATCAGGCGATGCAAGCCAGTGCCGAAAAGGCCTGAGTGAGAGGCCGGCTCCGTGATCCATTATTCCCTTTCCTGCGACAATGGCCACGCCTTCGAGGGCTGGTTTTCCGGCAGCGATGATTTCGACCGCCAGGTCGAGAGCGGTTTTCTGGCCTGCCCGATCTGCAATTCGGCGAAGATTGCCAAGGATCTGATGGCGCCGCAGGTCTCGACCGCCCGCAGAAAGGACGAGCGCAAGGCGGCCCTTGTCGACAAGGCGCAACGCGAGGCCCTGGAGAAACTGAAACAGGCGGTGGCCGAAATCCGCGCCGGTTCCGAGGATGTCGGGGAGCGTTTTCCCGAAGAGGCGCGCAGGATCCATTACGGGGAGGCAAAGCAGCGCGGCATCATCGGCGAGGCAAAGCCCGACGAGGTGCGCGACCTGCTTGAAGAGGGCATCGAGATCATGCCGCTGCCCGTCCTGCCCGAAGACAAGAACTGAGCTTCCGGCGCAACGGATGGCGAAGGCGGTTGGTGGAGCCGAGCGGGATCGAACCGCCGACCTCTGCAGTGCGATTGCAGCGCTCTCCCAGCTGAGCTACGGCCCCTTTCACCAAAATCGCTGATACTCCAAACCGGCCTGACGGGCAAGCGGGAAGAGACCGAAAACGCGGACGGAGCCGGTCCGGAAGCGAGGACGCATTGCCGCAGGCAGGCGGCCCACCCAACTGCGGGATGCGCTCCCGCCGCGCATCCAGACGGCAGGACATTCCGGCAGGAGGAGAGAGAATCACCTTCGCGCGCGCGTTTTTTTTAGCATAACAATATGTTTTCATTTTCTTTTCTGGTTGCTTCTTTTGGCGCCGAAAGGTTGCCTGCCCACTCGATCCATGCCCGAAAAAGTTGCCGTTCGACAACACCTCTGTCCTATCGAGACCGAATCGTGCACGCACCCGCCGAGAATCTGTCGGCGGCAATTGTGTTTCAAACGGGTCAACGTATAGTCGTCTCTGCAATCGCCAATAAACGATTGAACACAATAACAACCGAGTGCGTCATGGCGTCCCTGCGTTCGTGTGATGATTATCAAGGGCTCTGGAGAGTACTGACCATGAAGACCAAATTTTTCCTCATCGGCTCCGCCTCGCTGCTTGCGGCTGCAACAGGCGCGACGGCCGCCGACCCCGTCGTGATGATCGAGCCGGTCACCGCCAATTACGTCGAAGCCTGTGACGCCTTCGGCAGCGGTTATTTCTATATTCCGGGTACGGAAACCTGCCTTGATATCGGCGGCTATGTCCGTTTCGAGACGAAGTTCGGCGGCATCCAGACCGGTTCGGCCGCCGACGGCGACTGGTATCCCTACGTCAAGACCAATCTGGCGATCACCGCCAAGTCCGATACCGAGCTCGGCACGCTGACGTCGAAATTCGTTCCCGAGCTCTATTTCTATTCCAACGGCACCGGCGACGACTTCACCATCGACGAAGCCTATATCGACATCGGCGATGCACTCGCACTGCGCGCCGGTTACATCAAGGGCTACTGGAACGAGGACCTGTGGGGCGAACTCGACAATATCGACAATGTCAGCCGCTACAACGCGATCCGCATCGCCTATAACGGCGCCGACCATTTCCAGGCCGCCCTCGAGATTGACGCGATGACGCCGGGCAATGTCGGCCTCAGCGACACCAACTACCCCAAGCTCGGCCTTGCCGCCCGCCTTGGCTACATCGTCTCCGACAGCAACTACTTCAAGTTCGACGCCGCCTGGGACACCTACAACGAGACCTATGCGCTGCGTCCCTGGGCCGGCTTCGGCATCGGGCCCGGCACGTTCGAAATCGCCGGCCTCTACGAGAGCGGCTTCATCGCCTATGGCCCCGACTTCACCGCGGCCAACTGGAACGACAGCCCGATCGCCGGCACCTATCTGAAATATGCGGTGGCCGCCAACTACTATTTCAACGTCACCGAGAACCTCATCCTCGCGCCGCAGACGCAGTATAACGTCGCCAGCAACGACAAGGTTTTCTGGGAAGCGGGCGCCACCGCAGACTGGGAGATCGTCGACGATTTCCATCTGCGCACCAACATCAACTATGCCTTCCTCGACGACAGCTGGAACCAGCAGAACTGGTTTGGCTGGGTTCGTCTCGAACGCGATTTCTGATCTCTTCGTCACGGAAAACGCATTTTCGTCTTGCTGATTCCGTCATTCCCGGCATTGTGCCGGGAATGCTTTTTTTTCAGCCTGTCGCTTGCGTGGATGCTTCCGCAGCGGAACGATTGCACCCGGCAGGCCCCGCCGCGGTGAACGCCCCGCGCAGAACGCCGCACAGTGAATGCCGTCCGACCCAGCGGGACTGACGCAAAGCGCGCCCTGCCCGGCCGCCGGCCATGTGAAGCGAGACCGCCATGCCCCCTGCACCCGGAACCAGGCAACCCCGCGCCCTCTATATCCTATTCATGACCGAGTTTTGGGAGCGGTTCGGCTATTATTCCATGGTCTCGATCTTCACGCTCTACCTCGTGAACGTGCTGAAGATGGACGATGCTCGGGCCTTTCTGATCTTCGGCGCCTATACCTCGTTCGCCTACCTGACCACGGTTGCCGGCGGCGTGGCGGCCGACCGGGTGCTCGGCTTCGGCCGGGCGATCATCACCGGGGCGATCATCGTCGGCTTCGGCTATCTGGCCCTCGGCTTCGGCAGCGAGAGGCTGATGTTCCTGGCGCTTGCGCTGATGGCCGTCGGCAACGGCCTTTTCAAGCCGAATGTTTCCGCCCTTCTCGGGCATTTCTACACCGATGACGACCCGCGTCGCGCGCCGGGCTTCACCATCTTCTATATGGGCATCAATATCGGCGCCTTCGCCGGCGCGCTTCTTGCCGGCATCATCGCCACAAAGTTCGGCTACACCATGGCCTTTGCGCTCGCCGGCCTCGGCAAGATGGCCTCGCTTGCCACCTATCTGGCGGGCAGGCGCTTTCTGGAAAAGCGCGACCGGCCGCCGGAGATTTCAGGCAGCGCCCGCTGGAACGCCATTGTCGGCCTTGCGATCCTGCTGGCGATCGGCCTGTCGGCCATCCTGCTTTCCCGACCGGAATGGGCCGGCTGGTTCGTCTTCGCGGTCGGTGTCGCGCTGGTGGTCTCCTATTTCGCCATCATGGCGAAGGAAGATCCCGAAAGCCGCCGCCGCATGCTGATCCTGCTGGTGCTGATCCTGTTCTCGATCCCCTTCTGGGCGATCTATCAGCAACAGGGCATTTCGGTCACGCTGTTCACCGATCGCGACGTCAACCGCAATGTCTTCGGCTGGATCGTGCCGGCAAGCGAGGGCACGGCGTTTTCGGCGCTGGCGCTGATCGTCCTCTCGCCTTTCGTCGCGCGTCTCTGGCTCTTTCTCGCCCGCAAGGGCTATGCCGTCAGCGACCTGGTGAAATACGCGCTCGGCCCGAGCTTCCTCGGCCTGTCCTTCTGGGTTCTCTCAGTAGGCATCGTCGAGACCGGGGATACGGTCAAGGCGAGCCTGATGTGGATCGTGCTGTTCTACATCGTCTTCGAGATCGGCGAGATCTGCCTGTCGCCGCTTGGCCTGGCGCTGACGACCAAGCTGGCACCGCGCCGGCTCGGCGGCTATGCCATGGGCGTGTGGTTCTATGCCACTGCCGCCGCCAATTTCGTCGCCGGCGTGATCGGCGACTACGCGGCCGTGCCCAAGGGTGCCGCACCCGCCGCGGAAGCCTCGATCTACGAGCACGGCTTCTTCGTCTACGGGCTGATGGCGATCGCCGCCGGCATCATTCTCCTGGTTCTGGCACCGTTCCTGAAGCGATTGATGCACAATCGAGATGATTCTGCACATTGATGGCCGTCATTTTTACGAAGACGCGAAGAGTGATTTTGAGCAATGGCTTCCGAAGCTTTCGAAAAACGCCATCTTTCTGTTTCACGATACCGAAGTCAGGGAGCGTGACTCCGGCGTATGGAAACTGTTTGACGAGCGAAGCCAGAAATATCCGTCGTTCAATTTCCATCGTCAGCATGGGTTGGGGGTGCTGGTCCTGGTCGGCCTGCTGCCCCGGCAATCCAATGCGCCCGTTCGACAGGCCGGATCGCTTTGAACGAATGACCTCTCACCAACGTCCATTCACCGCCGCGCGCTGTCCGGCACGCGACGGCGAACGCATTCCGGCCGTCAGGCCGGTTCTGACCACTCGGTCTCGAGATCGACGGTGAGACGCTGGCGGATATCGCCGGCATTGGCGGCGACAAGAAGCGTATAGCGACCCGCCGGCGCCACCCATCGCTGGCGTTCGACATCGAAATAGGCAAGATCGCGCGGCACGATGCCGAGGCTGGCCGTTCCGTGCTCGCCCGGCGTGAGGGCGAGGCGGGCGAAGGCGCGTAGTTCCTTTTTCGGGCGGGCGACGGGCACGTCGTCCACCATCGCCTCCGGCTGCACGTAGAGTTGCACGACCTCGACGCCATCCGCCGCCCCCGAATTGACGATTGGTACGGTGACGATGACCCCGGCATCCGTCATGATCGCGGTGTCCGCCGTGGCGTCGCCCCAGTCAAACCGGGTGTATCCGAGGCCGAAACCGAAGGGGAAGAGCGGCGGCACATCGCGGCTGTCGTGATGGCGATAGCCGACGAATACGCCTTCACCGTAGCGCACATGCCCGTCCTTGCCGGGATAGGTGAGCGCATCGTCGCTCCAGGCCGAATTGTCCTTCATGCGGCGTGGGAAGGTCTGCGGCAGCCGGCCGCCGGGATAGGCCGCGCCGCTCAGCACATCGGCAATCGCATTGCCGACCTCCTGTCCCGGATACCAGAACTGAACGACTGATTTCACCTTCTCGAGCCAGGGCATCTCCACCGGACCGCCGGTCTGCAGCACCACAACCGTGTTCGGATTGACGGCGGCCACAGCCTCGATCAGCGCATTCTGCCGGCCGGGCAATGTCATGTCCGGCAGATCGTGCCCCTCGCTGTCCCATTCCTCCTGGCGGCCGACGAACAGCACCGCCACATCCTGCTCCGCCGCAAGCCTGACGGCATCATCGATGTCCTGCTCGCCCATGGTCTTTTCAATCCCGAACCGGAGCGCGCGAACGGTGATGCCGTTCTCGGCCGAATCCGGGGAACAATAGTCGATGACCAACTGATAGGTGGTTCCGGCTTGAAGCTCGATTTCGACCTGTCGCTCGTCATTGGCCGCACCGAAAAAGTTCTGTCCGTGCGACCAGTCGCTCTCGCCGTCGATCAGCAGTTCGCCGTCAAGATAGGCGCGCGCGAGACCGGCATTGGTCATGCCGGCGCGGTAGGTCCCGTTTTCCTCCGGGGTGAAAGTCGCGACGACCTGCACGGAAAAATCGTTCTGGTCCAGTTCCGGGACCGGAAGATCGAACCAGAAGCAGTTGAGCGCCTCCTCGGTTGCGATATGAACGGGCTTGCCTTCAAGCCGGCGGCCGTGATGGAACCGAAGCTCGACATCGCCCTGCAGGACCTGCGTCAGCCTGTTGTTGGTGCAGCCCTTGGCATGGGAAACGCGATTGTCGCCGAAGGAGGCCTTCAGCCCCGCGACCGGCGTCACCCGATAGGGCGCGTTGATCTGCGCCGAACCGCCCCCCATCAACCGCGCCACGCCGGCATTGGGGCCAAGCGCGGCAATCGATACGTTCTTTTCGAGCGGCAGCAGATTGCCTTCATTCTTCAAAAGAACCGCGCCCTCCGCGCCGAGACGACGGATCAGCGCACGGGTCTCCGGCGCATCACGCGAGGTTTCCGCCTCGGGACCGGCGCTGTCGAACGCGCCGACGCGCGCGAACAGGACGAGCAGGCGGCGCGTTGCGGCACGGATCGTCTCGGGATCGACCTCCCCGGCCTTTACGGCGTCAAGAAGCCTGGCGCCGCGGTGGCGCGTCGGCCCGGGCATTTCGAGATCGTGTCCGGCATTGACCGAGGCCGCGACCGAATTCGTGCCGAACCAGTCCGACATGAAGATGCCGTCATAACCGAACTCACCGCGCATCACCTCCTGCAGCGCCCATTTGTGGCCGTCCATATGGATGCCGTTGAGCCGGTTATATCCGGTCATCACCGCCCAGACGCCTGCCTTCTTGACCGCTGCCTCGAACGGCGGCAGGTAGATCTCCCGCAGCGTCCGTTCATCGACATCGGATGAAACCGTCTGCCGGTCGATTTCGGAATCATTGGCGACGAAATGCTTGATCGTCGCGCCAACGCCATTGTCCTGCAGGCCCTTGACATAGGCAACGGCCAACATGGACGTCAGCAGCGGGTCTTCCGAATAGCACTCGAAATTGCGACCGTTCAGACCCGAGCGGTGCATGTTGACCGTCGGCGCCAGCAGCACCCGCGCGCCTTTCGAACGCGCCTCGGCGGCCAGCGCCGCCCCCATTTCATAGGCCGCATCGCTGTTCCAGCTCGCGCCAAGCGCGATGGCGCAGGGGAAGGCGGCCGCCGGCGTGCCGTTGGTCAGGCCGCCCGCGCCGCGCGCGCCATTGGGGCCATCGGAAACCTTCACGGCCGGGATGCCGAGGCGCGGCACCGGAACGGTGGTCCAGAAATCCGCGCCCGCCATCAGCGACACCTGTTCCTCCAGGGTCAGCTCCTCCAGAAGGTGGTCAATATTGACGGCCGCGCCGCCCGTCTGATCATTGTTCATCAAAACCTCATTTCATCGCCGGCATGGACGTCCGACAGCCACGCACGCGGCGCAGCGCCAATCACTGTGGCCACACGAAAGCACAAAAAGCTACTAAACACTAGGTTTTAAGTTTCACCCCCTTTCATGTATCCTGAAAAACCAATGGAGATGACAGGACATGCCGGACGACACCCCGACAAAACGCGAACCGCGAAAGGCAGGCGCCGGTGCGCGGGGGCCTTATGGGAAAGGCCAGCGGCGGCGCGCCGAAATCGTCGAGGCGGCAGTCCGCGTGTTCAGCCAATCGGGCTATCAGAATGCGGCCATTGCCACCGTCGCCGCAGAGGTGGGGCTTACGCTTCCCGGCCTGCTGCATTATTTTCCAAGCAAGACCGCGCTGCTGCTGGCGGTCCTGGAAGAGCGGGACGCGGTCACCGCCGTTATGTTGCCGAAGAAGGGCGCCGATTGGCGCACATTCCTCGGTTCCCTGGTGGATATCGTTCGGTATAACGAGACGATCCCGGGCGTGATCCGCGCCTTCGCGCTTCTCTCGGTGGAAAGCCTCTCGGCCGATCATCCGGCTGCGGACTGGTTCGCGGCGCGCTCGGCAAGGACGCACGCCATGATCGCCGGGGCCCTCAGATCGGGCCAGGCTGACGGCACACTCGATCCGGCATCCGATGCCGACAACCTCGCTTTCGAGATCATCGCCATGATGGACGGTTTGCAGGAGCAATGGCTGCGCTCGGGCGAAACGCTCGACATGGCCGGCATCTTCGGGAACTACATCAATCGCCTTGCCGGGCAATACGGCCGGGATCACGATCGCTTGGTTTGGACAGGGTGAAGGCACCGGGTTCGCCGAAGACCCGGACACAGGACGGCGCCACAATCCGCGCCTTCCGGAAGGCCTGTGTCGCGGGAAACGGCATCAGTATGTCGGGACGCCTCGAGCCTCGCCTGCTCCGGTGCCGGCCGTGCGCGGCGGCGATGCGGAGCGCAGCGTGTTCATGCCTATCGTTCGCAGAGTTCAATCAGGATTCCGTCGGGATCGCGGCAGAACGCAACCTTGTCGACGATGTCGCGGTTGTAAGCCTCGCGCGGAGCCTCGACCAGTTCGACGCCGGCCTCCTCCAGCCTGCGGTATAGCGTGTCGATATCATCGAAGCAGAACGTCAGATGACGCAGCCCCGCCCGACCGGCGGCGACGTCTTCGGCCTGCAGCGCTCCGGTCGCCGGGCCCATGATCTCGAGCATCCCGTTGCCCGCATCAAGGAAACAGAATTCGAAACCGGAATCATCCTGCCCCCTGCGGCGCACCGTCAGCTTCAGCCCGAGCAGATCCACATAGAAATTCAGGCTCTTATCGATATTGCTGACAGTCATGCCTACGTGTTCAAAACCCTTCAGCATCTCCGATCTCCATCTCAATCGTCCGCGGATTCGGACGAGAACCGGCCCAGTTCGTCCGCGCGCAACAATTCGTCAGTCACGTTGTTTATATGGCGCGTCATGGCGTGACGCGCGGCTTCCCCATTACGCATTTTCAACGCAGCAACGATGGCATAGTGATCGCCGATCCACAACGCACGCACCTTCGGGGCATGGATGTGCCGGTGAACGCGCTGCCACATGCGCGAGGCGTCGCGCTGGTCCCACAAGGCCTGGATCATCGACAGGATGATGGCGTTGCCGGTCATGTTCGCGATCGTCAGATGAAACTCCCGGTCTCCCTTTTCATTCAGGAAAACCTCATCGGTTTCCAGCTGCATGCGCTCGATGCATTCCTCGAGCTCCATGATGTCATAGCGTGTGGCCCGTTCGGCGGCGAGCGCGGCGGCGCTCGATTCCAGCGCCAGCCGCGCCTCCAGCAATTCGAAAGGGCCCGGTCCGATGTCGGTGTTGATGGCATCGAAGCTGAGAGGGTTGACATGCGCCGGCAGCACGATGATGCCGGCACGGCCACGCACCTCCACGATGCCGCGCATCTCCAGCGCGATCACCGCCTCGCGCACCACCGTGCGGCTTACCTCCAACTGCTCGGCGAGCTCGCGTTCGGAGGGCAGCCGCCAGTCTTCCCTGCCCTGATTTTCCTCGATCATCCGGGCGATGCGCCGTGCCACAACCTGGTAAAGCCGCTTGGCCGCAAGCAGGCGCACCTTCCGCCCGCCCGCGCCTTCGCCCTGTGCGGCTCCGGCCGATCCCGCGTCAATCGGGCTGGTTGTGTTGGCACTGCGCACGCGTCTGCTATTCCTTCCCCGCCTCCGGCAGCCATGACCGATAAAGCGGATGGTCCTCGGTAATCGGCAATGGCGTCGGCCTGCCGGTACGATCTGAATAGTACGCCGCCGTGACCAAGGCCAGCGAATTCCGCGCATCCGCAAGTGTCACCGGCGGCGCGCGGCCTTCCACAAGCGCGGCATGGAACAGCTCGAACTGGCGCGTGTAGCCATCCTCCGTGACCGCGACCTCGGCGAGCGCGGCGTCGATGCGCGCCTGATGCGCGGCATCGCCGGCGATGAACCGCCACGGATCACGCCCCATCGTATAGGGTTCGCGAATGCTTTCGGCGGTCAGGTTTTCAAAACAGAAGCGCAACCGCGAAATCTCCTCGCGTGAGCCGAGCGTCATCGACAGGCTTGCCAGCGAACCGTTCTCCATCTTCACGGCCAGCGCCATCGTGTCCTCAACCTCGATCTTGTTGACCAGCGTCGCTCCATAGGCGAAAACCTCGGCGCAGGGGCCGTGGACATAATTGAGCATGTCGTGGGCGTGGATGGCATGGCCGAGCAAACCGCCGCCCAGTTCCGTTGCCCACTTCCCGCGCCATTCCACCGCAAAATAGGGCGGAGGACGCCACCAATGGGTCTCGATCGTGGTCATGAACGGCCGGCCGGCCAGCCCTTTCGCGATCAGGTGTTTCAGCTTCTGCAATCCCGTGCCGTAGCGATACTGAAAGATCGGCATGATGACCCTGCCGGATGCCGCCGCAATCTTCTCCATGGCGTCGACATCGGCGAGCGAACCGAACAGCGGCTTCTCGCAGATGACGTGCTTGCCCGCTTCAAGCGCCCTTCGAGACAGCTCGAAATGGCTGTGCGGCGGCGTGCAGACGTCGATGATGTCGATATCCTCGCGGGCAAACAGCGAATCGGTGTCCTGCGTGTATTCGGGCACGCCGAATTCCTCGCAAAGCGCCCGGCCGCGCGCTTCGTCGAGCGAGCAGATCACCTTGACCTCGAAGCGCTCGGCATTCCACCTGTAGCCCGTCATGTGACGGGCGGCGATACCGGCGCCGATGACGGCAACGCGGAACTTTCTGGTCATGCTTTCTCCTCCCGGTTCCGCTCAGCGCGCGGTGATGTTGTGGGCTTTTTCCTGAGCCTCGAGCGACAGGCGGCAGACCTCGAAAACATGGGCCTGGCTCATGGCGGTTTCGGTCCGCTCGCGCACATCGGTGACGAACTGGTCGAAATAGTCGAGTTTCTCCCCGGAACAGTCGATATATTCGGTATGGGTCCGGTCAACGAGGAACAGGTGGTCCTTGCCGTCGCGGCCGCAGATATCGACATATTTTCGCAGCTCGATATAGCCGTCCGTGCCGAGAATGGTGAGACGGCCGTCGCCCCAGGTCGGCAGGCCGTCCGGAGTGAACCAGTCGACGCGGATATAGCCGGCGGCATGATCGCTGCGCAGCAGAACCTCGCCGAAATCCTGAAAGGCGGGATGGTCTCCCGTGGCGAAATTGCCGATGCTGGCGGCAGCGACTTCGGCCGTCTCCGAGCCGGTGTAAAACAGGAACTGATCGATCTGGTGCGAGGCGATGTCGATGATGATGCCGCCAAACCGGTCAAGCTCAAAAAACCAGTCCGGCCGCTGGCCCGCCGACTTGCGGTGCGGCCCCATGCCGATGGTCTGCACCACCTTGCCGATCGCTCCCGCAGTAACCAGTTTTCCGGCCTTGACGGCGGAGGGAACACAGAGCCGCTCGGAGAAACAGACCGAGAAGATCCGGCCGGTCTTTCCGACCGTCTCGCGCACCGCCGCGAGTTGCGCGCCAGTGGTCATACCAGGCTTGTCGACCATGACATCCTTGCCGGCTTCCATCGCCCGGATCGCGAGACCGGCGCGATCTGCGGGAACAGCGGCGATGCAGATGACGTCAATACTGTCGTCGCCAAAAATCGTCTCCCGGTCGACGACGGGCGCATCGGGATAGGTTCGACGGAATGCGTCAACCAGTTCTGGAACCGAGGTTTTTTCGCAATATCCTGCGAATTCGGCCCCTGCCGCCAGCAATCCGTTGACGTGATCGAAAATATGTCCGTGGTCGATGCCCACGACAGCAAACCTCAACATTTACCTGGTTCTCCTTGGTTTCGGCAAAGCACGACACCCGGCTGAAGTTCGAAGTCGCATCTCAATCTCGCCGATTTGGACAGACCAAACAAAAATAATCTCGCTCTGTCAAGCCGCTCTCTTGTGAAGACAAGCGCTTCATAGCCCACTTTTACGGCGTTTTATGGGGATCGTCGTAGCTGTTGACTTTTTGGTCAGGCCAATCAATAGTTCCGTGGTTGGACCAATGCGTCTGACTGGAGAAGATGCCTGGCGGAGGGCTGGCATCGTCCAACGGGAGGATCAAAATGAAACTTTCAGCGTTCGCTTACCCGGCGGCGGCAGGCGTCTTTTTGGCCTGCGCCGCTGCCGCCTCGGCGCAGAATGGCGCCGCCACGATCTTCTGTGACGACACCGGCTTCGGCTGCATCACCATGCAGCCCGTGGTCGACCGTTACAACGAGGAGCATCCCGACCTGCCGGTCAAACTGGAAACCGTGAGCTATCAGGCCATCCTGGAGAGCCTGCCTGTCCAGCTCGAATCCGGCGAAGGGCCGGATGGCGCGATCATCACCGACCTCGGGGGCTTGAGCCGCTTCTATCTCGACATCACCCCTTATGTCGACGCGGCGCAGTTCGAGAAGGACTATGGCCAGACCCTTTCATGGCTGCGCGGCAGCGACCCCGACGGCGCCGCGATTTTCGGCATGCCGACCTCGCTGACGGTCAATGGCGCCTATGTCAACAAGACACTGTTCGAGCAGGCCAGCGTTCCCTTGCCGGAGGAAGGCGCAACCTGGGATGACTGGGCGGTTGCCACGACAAAGGTAGCCGAGGCCACCAACACGGATTTTCCGATGGAGATGGACAGGTCGGGCCACCGCTTCGCCAGCTTCGCCATCAGCCAGGGTGCCGAACTTGTCGATGACGAGGGTCGGCCCGTCGTCGATGACGGCCTGCGCAACGCGATCGAGAAATTCAAGGCGTGGCACGAGACCGGCGTGATGCCGATGGATCTCTGGGGGGCCGTTGGCGGCGCGACCCATCGCGAGCTCTTCGCCGACTTCCTCAATGCCAATGTCGTCTTCTATTTCGGCGGCTCATGGAACCTCGGCAAGATGGACGCCGAAGTCGGCGACCTGTTCGACTGGGAGGTCGCACCCGCGCCTTGCGGCCCGTCCTCCTGCACAGTGATGCCGGGCGGCGGCGCGCTGGTGGCGTTCAAACACACCGAACACCCGGAAGCCATGGGCGCCTTCATCAACTATCTGTCACAGCCCGAAAACCTCACCGAGGTGATCGCCGCCTCGGTCGAGATCCCGGCCTCCCGCTCGGTCGGCGATGCCGGCGTTGAATATCCGGGCGCTTCGGAGCGCACCCAGGAGGCGCTCGCCACCTTCAGCGCCCAGGTGCCGAAAATGGCCGACGCCGCCTACCGTTTTCAGGGCTGGCGCTACCAGCGCGCAATGATGAACTCGCTGACCACCCGCATCAGCCAGGTGCTCAACGACGAGCTGACGGTTGACGAGGCGCTGGCCCGTATCGAGACGGACGTCAACCTGGCGATCGATGCCGCCCGGGGCAACCAGTAACCGGGCGACCTTCAGGCGGCAGCAGACAGGAAGGCGCCCGGCCTTAAGGGCGCCTCCACCACCGAAGGCGGATGGAGAGACGGATGACAGCAAGCATGCAAGCCGGCCGGATGCTGGCCAATGTCGCGGCCTTGCCCGCCCGGCTGATCGAGCCGGCTATGAGCGGGGTTCAAAAGACAATCGGCATCAAGCGGATGCCGTGGATTTTCCTGATCCCCAACCTGACGGCGGTGCTGCTGTTCGCGCTCCTTCCGGTCTTCATCAATATCTTCTATTCGGTCACCGGCAGCGACAGGCTCTACCCTGTGGATCGGCCCTTCATCGGCATGGCCAATTACGAGACCCTGCTCGATTGCCGGAACTATCTCCAGCCATCGACATGCTCGCGCGACCTGTTCTGGCGCGCCCTCGGCAACAGCCTCGTATTCGTGCCGACGCAGGTGGTGCTGATGATCGGCATTTCCCTGCTGACCGCCATCTGCCTCAACCGGGAGATCAGGGGACGCGGCTTCTTCCGGGGCGTGTTCTTCTTCCCCGTCATGCTGTCGCCGGTCGTTGTTGCGCTGACCTGGCAATGGATCCTGCAGCGCAACGGCGCGCTCAACGGGCTTCTGGAATCCGTGGGCCTCGGCGGCGTCAACTGGCTGGTTCACGCAGACACCGCCTTTGCCTGGGCCGTCGCGGTAACGATCTGGGCCCATATGGGGTTCTACACCATCATTCTTCTCGCAGGCCTGCAGGCGATCCCGCGCGATGTCTACGAGGCCGCGAAAATGGACTCGGCCAGCCACTGGCGGGTGTTCCGGCGCATCACCCTGCCGCTTCTCCTGCCGGTGCTTCTGGTGGTCTTCGTCCTGTGCGTGATCCGCTCTGTGCAGACATTCGACGAACTCTACGTGCTGACCGGCGGCGGCCCCGGCTCGGCCACCATGCTGATGGTCCAGTATATCTACGAGGTCGGCTTTGCCGCCCAGCCGCGCAATTTCGGCCTTGCCGCAGCCGCCTCTCTGCTGCTCGGCCTCGTGCTGCTGCTGTTCACGGCACTGCAACTCAAATTCTCCAGGAGCGCACGTGATGGCTGACCTCGACGACATCCGCATCGCCCGGAACCGGCCGTCGCCAGGTATTCTGGGAACCATCTTCGGCAAACGCGGCGGCAGGAAGGCGGACTGGACCGACTACGTCACCTATGGCTACCTGCTGCTTGGCCTGGTCATCATGTTCGCGCCGGTGCTGTGGCTGGTGATCTCCTCGTTCAAGACGCCGGCCAATCTGCAGGATTTCCCGCCAACGCTGCTGCCGGTGACGACGGAAACGGTCTCCGTCGAAGGCTTCGACGAACCGCTGCCGCTCTACGACGTCAGGACCGAGGACGGCGAGACCATCCGGCTCGCCCAGATCCGGCGCGTCGGGCTCAACGCCCAGATGATCGATCCGGCCGATCCGGCGGCGGGGCGGCTCGTGATCAAGGTCGCCAATGCCGAGCCGGTGCGCAAGGTCCGTTTCACGATCGACAACTATGTCAATCTTCTGACCACGGCGGGCGCAGACATCTGGCGCTATGTCTACAATTCGCTGTTCATCACGGTCGTCGCCACGGTGATCACGCTGGTGATGAATTCGATGGCGGCCTTCGCGCTGTCGAAATACCGCTTCCGCGGCTCCACGGCGGCCCTGACGGCAATTCTGGCGACGCTGATGATACCGGCCACCGTGGTTCTGGTGCCGGTCTATCTGATCGTTGCCGAGCTCGGCCTTGTCGGCAGTCTTTGGGGCGTGATCCTGCCCACCGTCGCCACCCCCACCGGCGTGTTCCTGCTGCGTCAGTATATGCTCACCATTCCCGACGAACTGCTGGAGGCGGCGCGCATGGACCATGCCAGCGAATGGCGGATTTTCTGGCGCATCATCCTGCCGCTGTCCTCGCCGGCGCTGGCGGTGGTCGCGATCTTCTCGATCCTGTCGCGCTGGAACGACTTCCTGCTGCCGCTGATCGTGCTGAACAACCGGGAATCCTTCACGCTGCAGCTGGCCCTCGCTTCGTTCCAGACGGAATTCGAGATCCGTTACGACCTGCTTCTGGCGATGACGACGCTGACCGCCCTGCCGCTCGCCTTCGCCTTCATCTTCCTGCAGCGCTACATCACCAGCGGCATCGCTTCCACAGGCATAAAATAGGTTCGACATTCATGGCAAAACTGACCCTCGAGAACCTCAACAAGTGTTTCGGCGTTGTCGAAGTCATCCCCGATGTCAACCTGACGATCGACGACGGTGAGTTTGTCGTTTTCGTCGGGCCGTCCGGCTGCGGCAAATCGACATTGCTCCGCATGATCGCCGGGCTGGAGGATGTCACAGGCGGCGATATCCGGATCGACGGCGAAAGCATCGCGCATGTGCCGGCGGCCGACCGCGGCGTGGCGATGGTGTTCCAGTCCTATGCGCTCTACCCGCACATGACGGTGCGTGAAAATCTGAGCTTCGGGCTGGAAAACATCCGCATGCCGAAGGATGAGATCAACCGCCGCGTTGCCATGGCCGCCGGGATGCTGCAGATCGACGCGCTGCTCGACCGCCGGCCCAAGCAGCTTTCCGGCGGCCAGCGCCAGCGCGTGGCCATCGGCAGGGCGATCACCCGCGATCCGAAGATATTCCTGTTCGACGAACCGCTCTCCAATCTCGACGCCGAACTGCGCGTTCATATGCGCCTGGAGATCACCAAACTGCATGAGCGGCTCGGCAACACCATGATCTATGTGACCCACGACCAGATCGAGGCAATGACCATGGCCGACAAGATCGTGGTATTGAGACGCGGCGTTATCGAACAGGTCGGCGCGCCGCTGGAGCTTTACAACAATCCGCGCAACACCTTCGTCGCCGGTTTCATCGGATCGCCGAGGATGAACTTCGTCGAGGGCACGCTCGGCGTGGCGGCCGACGGCGCGCTGGTCTTCAACGCCGCGCAATTGCCGCCGCTGAAACTGTCCGACCATGCCGCCAAGTCTGCGACCGGACAGAAGGTAACGCTCGGCATCAGGCCCGAACACCTCGTCACGGTCGATGCCCATGATCTGACCTGGCCGGTGACCGTCTCCGTCTCCGAGCAGCACGGAGCCAACAGCTACCTGCACTGCACGCTGCCGGACGGCGCGCCGGTTCTGATCCATGAGCCGGGACAAAGCGCGCTATCGCGCGGCGATGTCGTCCATGTGCGTCCGAGGGAAGAGCACTGGCATCTCTTCGAGGCCGATGGCCGGAGGATCGATCCGGATTAGCGCGTCCAGGAGAAGCGGACACGCTAGGCACTCTTCCAGGCTGAAAGCGTTGAACAAGCCAATCGAATTGGGTCGGTCAAGCTGAACAGCAGAAGAAGGCGCATCACGGCTTCTTCCAAACCCTCATTGCTTCTTCTCGCCCACCCGTGCGATCATCAGAGGATCATAGCGCGGGGCTTTGATCCGGCGGCGATCCGGTTCCGCTTGCGAAAGCGGTTCAGCCGGTCGCGTTCGACCTGCCGCCTCGAAGGCAAGCTGGCGATAGATATCCGTGCCGCCCGTCTTCCAGGCGATTTCCTCATCCGTCAGAGGACGGATCACGCGCGCCGGATTGCCATGGGCGAGCATGCCTTCGGGCACGACAAAGCCCTGCCTGACAAGGGCCATCGCCCCGATGATGGCATTCTTCCCGATCACCGCCTCGTCCATGACAACGGCATTCATGCCGACCATGGCATTCTCGCCGACGCGGCAGCCATGCAGCACCGCGCCGTGACCGATATGGCCGAAACGCTCGACGACGACATCGCGATCGGGAAAGGAATGGCAGACGCAGGTCTCCTGGATGTTGGAGCCCTCATGCATCTCGATCCGCCCGAAATCCCCGCGCAGCACCGCGCCCGCCCCAACGAAGCATTGCGGGCCGATGATGACATCGCCGATCAGCACCGCATCCGGGTGGACATAGGCGCCCTGATCGACAACCGGCACGATATCGTCATAGGCGTAGACAGCCATGGCTCAGCCCGCCATTCCTGCGAGCGTTTCGGCAGCAAGCGGCCAGGTCTTTGCAACCATGGTCAAGACGTCATATTGCGCGACGACCTCGTCCTTCTGGTTGGTGACGCGGCAGTCCCAGCGCACCTCGCCATGGCCGGCATTCTCGCGCGGATTGATCGCCTTGCAGGTCAGTCGAACTTTAAGCGTATCGCCGAAATAGACCGGAGTCAGGAAACGCAGATTGTCGACGCCGTAATTGGCAAGAACCGGGCCCGGATCGGGATCGACGAACAGGCCGGCCGCGAACGAGGCGATCAGATAGCCATGGGCCACCCGGTCCTCGAAGAAGGGATTGGCCTTCGCCGCATCGCTGTCCATGTGGGCGTAGAAAGTGTCGCCGGTGAACGCGGCAAAATGCTCGACATCCTCGCGCGTTATCGTGCGGGTCTCGGTCACGATCTGATCGCCGATCTTCAGCTCTTCCAGCGACTTGCGGAAGGGATGTTTGCCGCTCCGGCTTTCCGCGCCATCGACCCATTCGCCGGTGATCGCCGTCAGCATGTCGGGCGTGCCCTGCACGGCGGTGCGCTGCATGAAGTGCTTCACCCCGCGCATGCCGCCCATTTCCTCGCCGCCACCGGCGCGGCCCGGGCCGCCATGGACGAGCGGCGCGAGCGGCGAGCCATGACCGGTGGAACTCTTCGCCGAGCCGCGATTGCCGATCATGACGCGGCCGTGATGGGCGGCAAGGCCGGTGACAATCTCGGCGGCTATCGCGCCGTCATTGGTAAACAGCGAGGAGACCAGCGAGCCCTTGCCGCGCTCGGCAAGCGCCACCGCTTCTTCGGCCTCATCATAGGCCATGACGGTCGCGACCGGCCCGAAGGCTTCAACATCGTGCACGGCCTTTGCCTCGAACGGATTGGCACAGCGGAGAAGCACAGGGCTCATGAAAGCGCCCTTTTCCGCATCGCCCGAAACCAGCGTCACTTTTTCGGGGTCGCCATGGACGATTTCGCCATCTCCGAGAAGGGCCGCGATCTTCTCGCGCACGCCGTCACGATCCGACAGCGAGACCAGCGCGCCCATGCGGGCATTCTCATCGTCCGGCAGGCCGATCGCCGTCCTGGCAAGCCGCGCGGACAGCGCCTCGACCACCGCCTGCTCATGAGCGCGCGGCACGATGATACGGCGGATGGCGGTGCATTTCTGCCCGGCCTTGGACGTCATCTCATTGGCCGCCTCGCGGATGAAGAGATCGAATTCCGGCGTGCCCGGTCCGGCATCGGCCCCGAGGATCGCGGCGTTCAGACTGTCGGCCTCCATGTTGAAGCGCACGGCGTTTTCGACGATCGCCTTTCCGGTCTTCAGCTTGCGACCCGTCGTCGCCGATCCGGTGAAGGTGACGACGTCCTGGCCGGTGACATGATCCAGCATGTCGCCCGCGCCGCCGCAGACAAGCTGCAGCGCGCCATCCGGCAGAAGCCCGGTCTCGATGATGGCGCGGGTGACAAGCTCGGTCAGATAGGCCGTCTGCGAGGCAGGCTTGACGAGGCACGGCATGCCGGCAATCAGCGCCGGCGCGATCTTCTCCAGCATGCCCCATACGGGGAAGTTGAACGCGTTGATGTGGATCGCGACGCCCTTCATCGGCGTCAGGATATGGCGGCCGGCAAAGCTGCCATCCTTCGACAACGGCTCGACATCGCCCTCGCTCAACACTTTCGCGTTCGGCAGTTCGCGCCTTGCCTTGGAGGCGAAGGTCAAAAGCGTGCCGATGCCGCCCTCGATATCCACCCAGCCATCGCGCCGCGTGGCGCCGGTCCAGGTGTTCTCGACGTAGAATTCCTGCCTGCGCTCCATCAGCGCCGTGCCGATCGCCTTCAGCATCAGCGCGCGCTCGTGGATGGTCATCGCCCGCAGCGCGCTTCCGCCCTTTTCGCGGCCATAGGCAAGCGCATCGGCGAAGTTAAGTCCGTCCGAGCCGATGAGCGCAATGGTTTTTCCGGTAGCGGCATGGGCAAGCGGTTTTCCCGCCCCCGAGCCCGTCTGCCAGGCGCCGAGCACATAGCTCTCAAGGCGGCGTGCGGCCGTCTCAGTCATGGGGATATCCTTCCTCGTCGGTCCTGCCGTCCGTCTGACCGGCGACAGGACCTCAAATGTTGAGAGATGCGACAATCAGGCCGCAACCGGCGTCTTCAGCCCGCAGTCTTCGAGCACGCTTTCGGCATCCGCCCGCCAGCGGTTCCTCAGCGCCTCGTTTTCACTATGGCGCAGACCGAAGCGCGAAAGCCGGGCGAAGCGTTCGGAGACTGCCGGACCGAAGGTTTCGGCAACGCGGGGATGCCAATAGGCAACGGCCGCCTCTGCTGCGCTGCGGCCTTCTTCGGTGGCGACAAGCTTGCGCAATCCCTCGAGTCCAAGCTCCATATGCCGCTTCTCGCGCGGCAGGACAGAGCGGATCACCTCGGCATAGGGCGTGTAGGAGGCGTGGGTCATTTCCTCGAGCTGGATGACGGTGGCAAGCCCCATCAGCACGTTCATCACCACCGCGTCCGTCCAGTCCTCGAAGGGATAGTGGAAGACGGAAAGCCGCATGTCGCCGCCCATTCGGCGTGGGTCGACCACGGCATCGCGGGAAAGCCGCGCCGCCCAGCTATGCGCGCGATTGTAAAGCGCCGTATCGGTTCCGAAATCGCCCATCAGGGTGAGAACGCGCTCGGCATGGTCGGCCTTTTCCAGCACGATCCGGCTTGCGGCGATGCGTTCGGCAATACCGGGCGCCCAGTTGATGGCGGCGGCAAAACCGGCCGAACCGGCAAGCTCGCTGTCGACGAAGGAGGACATCATCCGCATCAGTTCCGCGCGGTAGAGCGGTGGGGCGTTATCGGGCGAGGAAAGCTTGCCGCCTTCGGCCAGATAATCGGCAATCGACATGTCACTCGTCATAGCTGATCACCACCTTTTCCGAGAGCGGCAGGCACTGGCAGGAGAGCACGTAGCCGGCCCGCACCTCATAATCTTCCAGCGCGTGATTGCTGATCATCTCGACTTCGCCCTCGACCACCTTCGCCCGGCAGGTCGAGCAGATGCCGCCCTTGCAGGAATAGGGCGCGTCGATATCGTGGGCGAGCGCGGCGTCGAGCACCGCCGTGCCATCACGCTGCATGGTAAAGGAGCGCGTGGTGCCGTCGAGCGTAAGGTGAATTTCCACGCTCTCGCCGGCGGTCGCTAGAGTTTTGGAAACCACTTTCTGCTTCGCGCGACCGGGCTGGGAGGAGGCGAACAGTTCGAACTTGATTTGCTCGTCCTTCATGCCGTGCTTTTTCAGCGATGCCGCGATGGTCAGCATCATCGGCTCCGGCCCGCAGATGAAGGCGGTGTCGACGGCGGGAAGATCGATCCACAAATTGAAGAAGGCTTCGAGTTTTTCCGCATCAATACGGCCGGTGAAGAGGTCGATCTCCTGGCTGTCGCTCTCCAGAACATGGATGACGGAAAGCCGGCCGAGATAGGTGTTCTT
Organism: Martelella sp. AD-3; assembly: GCF_001578105.1. Classification (GTDB taxonomy): domain Bacteria; phylum Pseudomonadota; class Alphaproteobacteria; order Rhizobiales; family Rhizobiaceae; genus Martelella. The sequence goes on from NZ_CP014275.1 coordinate 4,094,089, forward strand.
CAGGTCTTCCAGCTCCTCGCGGAACATGATCGACTTGATCTGACGGTTGGCATAGACCAGCGTGAAGCGCGATTGCGGCTCGCGCGCCAACACCGTCTTGACGATGGAGAGCAGCGGCGTGATGCCGGAACCACCGGCAAAGCCGAGATAGTCCTTGCTCACATTGGCATCGAGCGGGGTGAAGAACTTGCCCATGGGCGGCATCGCCTCGATGACGTCGCCCGGCTTTAATTGCTCATTCGCGAAGGTGGAAAAGGCGCCGCCCTCCACGCGCTTGACGCCGACCTTGAGGCAGCCCTCGTCGAGACCCGCGCAGATCGAGTAGGACCGGCGCACCTCCTCGCCGTCAAAGAGGCGACGGAAGGTCAGATACTGACCCTGGGTAAAGCCGAAGGCGCCCGCATCCTCGTCGCGGGGCTTCAGCGTGAGCACCACCGCATCGCTCGTTTCGCGGCGGACATCAGTCACTTCCAGCGGATGAAACCGTGCCATCTGATCACTCCTCCTCAGATACACTTGAAATAATCGAACGGCTCCAGACAATCCTTGCAGCGATAGGACGCCTTGCAGGGGGTCGAGCCGAACTGGGAAACGCGTTCCGTATTGCCCGAGCCGCAGCGCGGACAGGCAATGACGAGATTTGAGCGGCCGGAAAGCCTCGCCGCGCGGGCGACAAGCCGGCCATCGGCGGCCGTGCCGTCGATCGGCGGCGCGATGCCGTATTCGCGCAGCTTTTCCCGCGCTTCCGCCGACAGGAGATCTGTGGTCCAGGGCGGGGAAAGCTGCTGCTCGATCCGGAAGTTTTCGACGCCCTTCTCCAGAAGCTTGGCCTCGATCTCCAGATTGATCAGCGACACGGCCGGGCAGCCGGAATAGGTGGGCGTGACGGTGACGACCAGTGTGTCGCCGTCATGGCCGACCTTGCGCACGATGCCGAGCTCGGTGATCGAGATCACCGGGATTTCGGGATCGGGCACTTCGGAAAGCCAGGCCATCACCTCTTCCGGCGAGGGCAGGACGGCGGTTGCAGCGCTCACCATTCCGCTCCCGGATAGGCGCGCTGCAGGAATTGCAGCTCGGCCAGGATGAAGCCCAGATGCTCCGTATGCCGCCCGGTTCTGCCGCCGGTATGGGCATAGCCGTCCTCCGGCTTCTTCAGCGTCGCTTCGGAGAAGACGGAAGCGAGCGTGCGGTCCCATTCGGCCTTGAGCGCATCAGGCGCCGGCGCAATGCCGGCCTCCGCCACCTGCCGGTCAACGTCATCGGTGATGAACATCTCGCCGGTATAGGGCCAGAGATAGTCGAGCGCGTCCTGCATGCGCCGGTGGCTTTCCTCGGTGCCATCGCCAAGGCGGATCACCAGATCGGCGGAACGCTCGAAATGATAGGCCGCTTCCTTGACTGCCTTGGCCGCAATCTCGGCCACGCGCGGGCTTTTCGATCCTGTCAGCTGCTTCAGCAGGGCAAAATGCCAGGCATCGAACAGGAACTGGCGCATCACGGTGACGCCCATGTCGCCCTTCGGCAGTTCGGCGATCAACAGGTTGCGGAACTGCGCGGCATCGCGCAGGTAAGCGAGATTGTCGGCGCTGCGGCCCTCGCCTTCCACCTCTCCGGCAAGCCCCAGCCACATCTGCGTGTGGCCGATGAGATCGAGCGCGGTATTGGCAAAGGCGATGTCTTCCTCAAGCACGGGCGCATGGCCGCACCATTCGGAAACCCGGTGACCCAGCACCAGCGTCGAATCGCCAAGGCGACAGAGCCATTCGAAGAAGGCCGGGCTGAGAGCCTCGTCGCCGACAAAAGGGTCGGGCGTCGTCGACACCGGCATCGGCGTGACATTGCCCGTATGCTGAGCGGTCGCCGTCATCACATATGCCCCACTTCTTCCGGGATGTCGAAGAAGGTCGGATGACGATAGGCCTTGCTTTCGGCGGGGTCGAAGAGCGGCCCCTTTTCCGACGGCGAGGATGCAGTGATATCATTCGACTTTACCACCCAGATCGACACGCCTTCCTTGCGGCGGGTGTAGACGTCGCGGGCGTGGCGGATCGCCATTTCCGCATCGGGCGCGTGCAGGCTGCCGACATGGCGGTGGTTCAGACCGTGCTGACCCCGGATGAAGACTTCGTAGAGCGGCCATTCCTTGGACATGTTTTCCTCCCTTGAGAAACGCTGTGCGCTTATTCTGCGGCTGCGACCGGCGCCTTGGCGCGCCGCGCTTCCTTTTCGCCGTGGGCGGCGAGCCCGTCGCGGAACCATTCGCCGTCATCCCAGGCCTTGCGGCGGGCTTCGATGCGTTCGCGGTTGCACGGGCCATTGCCCTTGATCACCTCGAAGAATTCCGACCAGTCCGGCTCGGAGAAGTCGTAGCCGCCCTTCTCCTCGTTCCAGGCAAGGTTCTCGTCCGGGATCGACAGGCCGAGATATTTCGCCTGCGGCACCGTCTGGTCGACGAATTTCTGGCGCAACTCGTCATTGGTGTTGATCTTGATCTTCCACGCCATCGACTGGGCCGAATGGACGCTGTCCTTGTCGGAGGGTCCGAACATCATCAGCGAGGGATACCAGAAGCGGTTCAGCGCATCCTGCGCCATTTCCTTCTGCTCCGGCGTGCCGAAGGCCATCTTCATCATGATCGAATAGCCCTGGCGCTGGTGGAAGCTCTCTTCCTTGCAGATGCGGATCATCGCCCGCGAATAGGGTCCGAAAGAGGTGCGCTGCAGCGGCACCTGGTTCATGATCGCGGCCCCATCGACCAGCCAGCCGACCGCCCCCATGTCCGCCCAGTTGAGCGTCGGGTAGTTGAAGATGGATGAATATTTCATCCGCCCGTCATGCAGCTTTTCCATCAGGTCGTCGCGCGAGACGCCAAGCGTTTCGGCGGCCGAATAGAGGTAAAGCCCGTGGCCGGCCTCGTCCTGGACTTTTGCCAGCAGGATCGCCTTGCGCTCCAGCGAGGGCGCGCGGGTGATCCAGTTGCCTTCCGGCAGCTGGCCGACGATTTCCGAATGGGCGTGCTGGCCGATCTGGCGCACCAGCGTCTTGCGGTAGCCCTCGGGCATCCAATCCTTCGGCTCGATCTTCTCGCCGCGGTCGATGCGGTCCTGAAAGGCCTGTTCCTCCGGCGACATCTCTTCGCGGGATTTCATGCCTTCCGATTTCACCATCTGTGCGTACATGGCTCTCAAGGCCTCCTTGGTCAGATCCGTTCGATAATCATGGCGATGCCCTGGCCGACGCCGATGCACATGGTGCAAAGGGCGTAGCGTCCGCCAGTGCGGTGAAGCTGGTTTGCGGCCGTCAGCACCAGGCGGGCGCCGGACATGCCAAGCGGATGGCCGATGGCGATCGCGCCGCCATTGGCGTTCACATTGGCCGCGTCATCGGGAAGCCCGAGTTCACGCAACACCGCAAGGCTTTGCGCGGCAAAGGCTTCGTTGAGCTCGATCACGTCCATGTCGGCAAGCGAAAGACCGGCAAGCTTCAGCACCTTGCGCGTGGCCGGAACAGGGCCGATGCCCATGACGCGCGGGGCTACGCCGGCGGCGGCCATGGCAACAATGCGCGCCCTCGGCGTCAGGCCGTTTGACGATGCAGCCTCTTCCGAAGCGATAAGCAGCCCGGCAGCACCGTCATTGACGCCGGACGCATTGCCGGCGGTAACGGAAAGCTCCGGCGCGTTGACGCCCTTCAGCTTGGCGAGAACGTCCGCCGTGGTACCGGGGCGCGGATGCTCGTCGGTATCGACGACAAGCGGATCACCCTTCTTCTGGGGAATGGTGACCGGCACGATCTCGTCGGCATAGATGCCCTGATCCTGCGCCGCCTTCCAGCGCGCCTGGCTCATGGCCGCGAACCGGTCCTGATCCTCGCGGGAGATGTTGTAGTCTGCGGCAACATTGTCGGCGGTCTCGGGCATGGAGTGGGTGCCGAACGCGCTGTGAAACTTCCTGTTCTTGAAGCGCCAGCCGATGGTGGTGTCGTAGATTTCGGCCTTGCGGGAAAAGGCCGTCTCGGCCTTGCCCATGACGAAGGGGGCGCGGCTCATGCTTTCCACGCCGCCGGCAATCATCAGGGAGCCATCGCCGGCGCGGATCGTGCGCGCGGCAAGGCCGATCGCATCCATGCCGGAACCGCAGAGCCGGTTGACCGTGGTGCCGGGAACTTCGACCGGCAGGCCGGAGAGAAGCACCGCCATGCGCGCCACATTGCGATTGTCCTCACCCGCCTGGTTGGCGCAACCAAGAATGACATCATCGACGCTTTCCCAGTCGACCTTGCCGTTTCTCTCCTGCAATGCGGAAAGCGGAACGGCCGCCAGATCATCGGCGCGCACGGCAGACAGCGCGCCGCCATAGCGGCCCACAGGCGTGCGGATTCCATCGCAGATAAAGGCTTGCGCCATGAAATGCTCCTCCTTCGGCGGCAGTCGCCGCAGCAAAACCCTTGCCCGAATGTCGGCGGCTTGAGCCGCGTTCGCCGGACATCCGGCCGGGAACCCTCAATTCGCCGACCGATCGGTCACTTATATAGCGCATAAAACATCACACAAAAAGACATTTGTTGTATTTGTCGTGATGTTTTGTGTCGAACGGCGAATAAATGCCTGATTCGCTTGCGTTTAAATTGGAGGCTTTCGGACCCGACGCGCCCTTGTCGCCAACTTCGCGAAACCGATCTGCGTCGGCCGGACAGCATGAACCGGCGCGCTGTCGGGGCGCGCCCTGCGACCAAATAGCGCTTTGGTTGCATTAAAACTTGACTGAAAAAATCACCTTAATATAAAGTTCCTACCTGCCGTTTATCAAAGGAGCTCTTCATGAAGACCGTCATGCCGCTCGGCATCGCCTCCCTCATCCTGGCCGGCGCAAGCGTTGCCCACGCCGACCCGATCGAAATCACCGACCAGGCCGGCCGCGCGGTTGTTCTGGAAAAGCCCGCCGAGCGCGTTGCCTCGATCCCGATGCCCATGGCCTCGACGCTGATCGCGATCGATGGCGGCGTCGAAAAGCAGGTCGGCATGAACCCGGTTGCCAAACAGGCCGTGCTCGACGGCATTCTCGGCAAGATCTACCCGGAAGCCAAGGACATCCCCTCCGATATCACCGCGCCGAACTTCATCCCGAATGTCGAGGAACTGGCAGCCACCAACCCAGATCTCGTCATCCAGTGGGCCGATCGCGGCAATGACCTTGTCGATCCGATCACCAATGCCGGCCTGACGACCATGCTGATTTCCTACGGCACGGAAGAAAAGGCGCGCGACTACATGACCATGTCGGCCGTTGCCATGGGCCGTGACGACCGCATCGGCCCGCTGATCGAATGGCGCGAAGAGGTTGCCCGCGATATCGCCGACAAGGCCGCTTCCATTGACGACGCCGACAAGCCGAAAGTGCTTTATCTTCTGCGGGCCCAGGAAGCGCTGAAGGCATCGGGCGCGAAGAACAATTACAATAGCTGGTATATCGAATTGACCGGCGGCAAGAGCGCCTCGGCTGATCTTGAGGCCAATGGCGTCACCATCAACCCCGAGCAGATTGCCGCCTGGAATCCGGATGTGATCCTGCTCAACAATTTCGAAAGCGGGATTTCGCCCGAGCGCATCTATGAGGACCCGATCCTGTCGCTCACCAATGCGGCGCAGAACCACAAGGTCTACCGCATGCCGCTCGGCGGCTATCGCTGGGACCCGCCGAACACGGAAAGCCCGCTGACCTGGATGTGGCTCGCCGAGCTCCTGCACCCCGATGTCTTCGACTATGACCTGCGCGCCGAGATGAAAGACGCCTACGCCAAGATCTACGACTACGATCTGACCGAAGAGGACATTGACGGCATTTTGTGGACCGACCTCAATGAGGGCGCGGCCAATTACGATCAGTTCAAGGCCAAGTCATGAGCGATGTGACAGCCGGCGCCCGCCTTCACGGCGGGTCCGGCGCCTTGCGGGCGGGCGTCTTCCTCGGCCTTTTTGCCGCACTTTTCGCAGCCCTGATCTTTGCCATCGGCGCAGGGCGGTTTTCCGTCTCGCCCGGCCGCATTGCCGAGATCATTCTCGCCTGGATCGCAGCGCCCACCGCGCCGCTTGAGACCATCGACCAGCGGATCGTGCTTCTGGTGCGCATGCCGCGCGTGCTGATCGCCGCCGTTTCCGGCGCGGCGTTGGCCGTCGGCGGCGCTGCCCTTCAGGGCGTCTTCCGCAATCCGCTGGTCTCCCAACAGGTGCTCGGCATCAGCCAGGGGGCGGCCTTTGGCGGCGCGCTTGCCATTCTGCTCGGCTATGCCGGGGCCACGCTTCTCGGTCTCGCCTTCATCTTCGGACTTGCAGCCCTCGTCATCGTCGGCCTCCTGGCGCGCATCAACGGGCGCACCGAGATCGTCACCGTCATCCTTTCGGGCATGGTGGTCGGCGCGCTTTTTTCCGCGCTTGTCTCGGTGGTGCAGTTCGTCGCCGATCCCAACACCTCGCTGCCCGCGATCGTCTACTGGCTGATGGGCTCGTTTTCGACCGCCACCTGGGCGCGCTTCTGGCTCGGGCTCCCTGGCCTTGCCATCGGCATCGTCGCCGTGTGGCTCTTCCGCTACCGGCTCAATCTTCTGGCGCTGGAAGATACCGAGGCGCGTTCGCTTGGCGTCAATCCGGACCGCGAGCGCTGGTTCATCTTCATCGCCACGGCGCTGATGACGGCGACCTCGGTTGCGATTGCCGGCATTATCGGCTGGATCGGTCTCGTCATTCCGCACGCCGCGCGCATCCTTGTGGGCGAGGATCACCGCGTTCTGATCCCGGCCTCTGCCATTCTGGGGGCCGCCTATCTCACCTTCGTCGATACGCTGGCGCGCACGCTGACCTCTGCGGAAATCCCGCTCGGCGTGCTGACGGCGCTGATCGGCGCGCCTGTTTTCGGCCTGCTCCTGCGCCGGCACTTCTCGAAAGCAAACCAGCCATGATCGGACTTGAAAATGCCAGCGTCGCCTTCGGTCACAATGTGATTTTCCGCGACGTGAGTTTCGAGGTTCCCGTCGGACGCACCATGGCGATCCTCGGGCCGAACGGGCGCGGCAAGACCACGCTTCTGCGCGCGCTGCTCGGTTTTCAACCGCTGAAAACGGGACGGCGCACCGCGCCGAAGATTGCCGGCTATGTGCCGCAGCACGGGGCGTCACAAGCGAAACTCTCCGGTCTCGATGTCGTGGTCATGGGCCATGCCGCGCAGATCGGGCTTTTCGGCCAGCCGGGAAAGGACGATGTCGAAGCGGCGGAGCACGCGCTTGAAATCGTCGGCGCCACGCATCTTGCCGGCCATCGCTATGACCGCATGTCGGGCGGCCAGCGGCAGATGATCCTGATTGCACGGGCGCTCGCCACCGGCTCGCCCGCCCTTGTCTTCGACGAGCCGACCTCGGCGCTCGATCTCGGCAACCAGTCGAAGACGCTCGACCTTCTGAACATGCTGCGCGAACGCCGCGACAAGGCGATCCTGTTCACCACGCACGACCCGAACCACGCCCTGGCGGCGGCCGATGATGTGCTGTTGATGATGCCGGGCGGGCATGAGGTGAACGGCACGGTGGAGGAGATGATCGTGCCCGAGGCTTTGGCAAGGCTTTACGGCGTCGATATGCGCTGGGTGGACCTGGCGGGCCCGGAAAACGGCGTCCGCAAGGCCGTGATACCGGCTTTTGCCGGAAGGGAGTTCCGATGAGCGTTCTATATGTCAAATCGGCCTATGAGGGGCCGTCGGCAACCTTTCGCGCCGCGGAAGCCGAAGGCGTCGTGACCATCGTCGATCAGTTCGATCTCGCTGCGGAGTATCTGGCCAGCCATGACGGCCTGATCACCGGCAACCAGCTTGATCAGAACGCCATGCTCGGCCTGAAGGCGGCGCTCGCCGCGTTTCTCGATCGGGGCGGCCGCTGGTTCTTCAATGGCCACATGCTGCGCCCGCTGGTCGATGGCATGGCGCAATATCGACCGATTGCCGCGCCGAAGCGACCGGATTTCGATCTCTCGGGCGTCAACGCCCATCCGATCTTTGACGGAATCGACCTGAAAAAGCTCGAAACCAACAAGGGTGTGGCCGGGTTTTACGGACGCGGATGCAACCCGCCGCCGGACGGCGCCGTCATCGTCAACGGGCTCGGGCCGGATGCCGTGCCGGTCGACTGGGTCTGGGCGCGGCCCGAGGGCGGACGCATCTTCAGCCATGCGGGCAATGATCTTGCCACGATGGGGCGCGAATGGGACCTGCCGCCAAAGCTTGCCGCGCGCATCATTGCCTGGGCCGATGGCGGCGATTGCATCGATCCGGTGACGGCGACGCAGGCCGGAAAAGGTTATCGCAAACGGCTGGCCGATGCCGAGGACTATCCGGGCTTCAGGTCCGCGCCCGAACGAAAGAAGCGCCTCGTCCTGCCCTCATCGGGCTGCTACTACCAGATCCGCAGCCTTGAGGGGCCGCGCTTCACATCCGCCTTCGATGTGATCACGACGCCCGAGGCGCTTGGTGAAACCTTGCGGCCGGATGACACGCTCTGGGTGCCCTGCCGCACCCCGGCGCAGCGGATGATCGCGCAAAGACCGGTCATCGATCGCCACCTTGCCGCCGGCGGCACGGTGATCGCGCTTGGTGAAAGTCTCTCGCATCTGTGGCTGCCGAATGTTGCCTTCACCCAGACGCCGACAAACTGGTGGTGGTGGCTGGAGTCGGGCGCCGATCTCGGGGTCAGGATCGCAGACCCCGCCCACCCGCTGATGGCGGGGATGGCGGACCGGGACGTGACCTGGCATCTCCACGGCTTCTTCGAGCCGCCGGAAGGCGCGGAGGTGCTGGCGCGCGATGGCGAGGGCCGCGCGATCTTCTATATCGACGAAGTTACGACGCCCGGGCGGATGATCGTCTCCTCGCTCGATCCGATGTTCCATCACGGTTCGTATTTCATGCCGGCGACGACGCGTTTTCTCGACCGGTTCATTCCCAATCTGAAGGGCTTTCTCAATGCATGACACGCTCACGGTCCGCGAAGGCGGCCGCGACCTCACCTTTTCCTTCAACGATATCATGGCCTATCACGGCGGCGGTTTTCCGGGCGGCGTGGTTCATGGCCTCAAAGCCATGCAGGCGGCCTTTCCGTTGCTCGATGACGCCCCGCTTGAGCGCCGCGAAATCTCCGTGCTCACCGCCTTTACCGGCCCCGGCGGACGCGATGCGCTGGAAATGGTGACGCGGGCGCTGACGGAAAACCGGCTCGCCGTCTTCCGCCCGCTCAGCGGCAAGGATGTGATCACCGATCCGCCGGGGCCTTACCTGTTCCGCTTTTCCTATCGCGGAAAGCTGGCCGAAGCCGTCATCAAGCCCGGTCATGTGCTGGAGGAATTCGTGCGGCTCGGCGGCAAGAAGGACAAGACGGCCGAGGAGACCGAACGCCATGAAGCGCTGAAGCGCGAAATGGCCGACCGCCTTCTGCCGCTTCCCGCAAGCGAGATCTACTCGGCGCGGCTGATCGGCTGAGAACGGCATCGAGAAGCGTGCCGGTCATGCCCAAAACGGGGCGGAGCAACCGGCTGCGCTTTCCTTCGTCATAAAGCGCTTTTGACGCCCTCCGGAAAAGCGGCAGGCCTATCGGCGGAGGGCGTTTCGGAAAAAATACGGATCACCCTGGCGCGCATCGTATCCATGGGAAGCTCGGGGGCTTCCGCCGCGGGCGTCATGCCGGGCGCAAAACCCTCGGACTTGAAGCGTTCGACAAGGCGCGCCTCGCGGCTGATGACGTGGACGGGCACGGCGCGCGAGGCATCCGGTCCGGTGACGAGCGGCGCGGGCTGGTGATCGCCAAGCACGATGAAGATCGCGTCCTCGCCGAAGCGGGCGATATAATCGCCGATCGTCTGTAGCGCGTAATCGATGGTCCGGATATATTGACGCCGAACCCGGTCGCGATCGGCCCAGACCACCGCCGGCGGATCGCCGCTTGTCGCCTGCCGGTCGAAGACGCTGCCATCGCCGACATCGGCCCAGTCGATCAGTTCGGGCACCGGCGTCCAGGGGGCGTGGCTGGAGATCAGCGCGATCTCGGCCATCACAGGCCGCTCGTCGTCGACATGGCGCACCAACCCGTCGAAGGCCGAGAGCGTATACTGGTCGGGCATGGTCACCCAGTTGAACGGCTTGCCCCGATAACCGAGATCGTCCGAGGCGAAGATCGTGTCATAGCCGTAGTAAGCGCTCTCCGGCCAGTCCATGGTGATGGCCGGCATGATGGCGGCGGTGCGCCAGCCGGCCTCGCGGAAAAGCCGGTTCAGGCTCTTGCGCTCGCTCATCATCAGCCGGTCATAGCGGGCCTGGTTGTCGACCCAGAGCCCCGAAAGGAACGTGCCGTGGGCAAGCCAGCTGAGCCCGCCCATGGTCGGCGACACGCTCCAGCCGCTGGCCACGGCAAAACCGGCCTCGCTCAGTTCCTCCTCGACCGCCTCGAGACGCCGGCCGATCAGCGGCGCATAGCGCGGGTCTTCGACCGCGCTTCGGCCGTAGGATTCGATGAAGACGAGCACGATATCGCGGCCCTCGACCGCCCGGAAGAGCGTCTCGCTGTCCGCCAGGCCGTCGTTTTCGGAAAGCATCCGGTCGAAGTCCCGCATGTCGCGCATCGCCGTTGCGACCGCCTCGACGCGCGCAACGACATAGGCGGAGCCGCCCGCATCGGCATAGGACCGCGTTCCGGTCGCCGCACCCGCGCCCCACAACGCGGGCCCCGCGGCGAGAACGCCGGCAAAGGCAAAAGCCATGGCGCGCGCCGCCTTGCCGGAAAGACGCGCCAGCGCGCGGGCGGAAAGGAAGAACAATGCCAGCACGGCAAGGAAGGCGGCCACCGCGCCGACAACCGCCAGTGACGCGGCGAGAGGGCCGACCGCGCCGGAGAACACGTTCCAGCCATCGGCAAAGATCCTGACGTCGAGATAGGGGTTGAAGCGACGCTGAAAGGCTGACTGCACGCCGATATCGCCAAGGCGCAGGAACAGCACGAGCCCAAGCAGGACAGTGCAAAGAGCGGCCAGCCAGAGCGCGATGCGGCGCGGCAAAAGTACCAACGCCAGCGCAAGGATCGGGATCTCCACCGGCAGATGCAGGAAGGCCCGGAGCGAAAAGGCGTGCGGATGGTCCGGCAGATTGAGCACGAAAAGGGCGATGAGCGAAAAGACGAACGCCGCGCCGATCGTCCGCGCGGAAAGGTTCTGCTTGCCAGGCGGGCGATCAGCCATCATGACTCGACCGTCCGGTCATCCGGAACCCGCGTGAATGCATGAGGAGCGGCTATTGTCCGCATATGGCGTCCTTGCTGTGATCTTCTGTCTGGCGATCATCGCCGGGCTGGTGATCGCTGTCGACCCCGCCGACGTCGCGGCGGCCTTCGAGAATGTCACCGTCGCGCCGCTTGCGGCCGCTCTCGTCATCGTGCAGTTGCAGGTCGTCCTTTCGGCGTTGCGCTGGCGGTTTACGGCCGCAAGGCTCGGCCACCCTATTTCCGTGCCCCTTGCCATCGGCGAGTATTATATCGCCAGTTTCGTCAATCAGGTTCTGCCGGGCGGCATGGCCGGCGATGCGGTGCGCGCCTATCGTTCGCGCACGCAGGAGGGCTGGAAACGGCCGGCCGCGGCGATCGTGCTCGAGCGGCTTTCGGGACAGTTCGCCTTTTTCCTTGTCGCCGGCGCCGGCCTGTTCGCCTGGCCGCTGCTTCTTTCGGAGAGCCTGCCGCCCGGCTTCTACAGGCTCGTTCTCATCTGCGCGGGCTTTCTGACGCTTGCCGTCGGTCTCGGCCTCATCATCGCCCGCAGCAGGCTTCTGGCACGGTTTCAAACGCTCAAACCCGACCTTGCCGCCGTTTTCTGGCAGCGCGGCGCGGCCGGCATCCAGTTCGGCCTCAGCATGCTGACGGTTCTGTCCTATATCGCCGTGTTCATGATCGCGGCTGATGCTACCGGCGCGCCCCTTCCGCCGGTTGCCGCCGTCACGGTCATCCCGCTTTGCCTGATGACGATGCTGATTCCGGCGGGCATCGGCGGATGGGGCACGCGGGAGGCGGCGGCGGCCGCCCTCTGGCCGCTGTTCGGGCTCACCAGCGCCGAGGGGCTTTCGGCCAGCCTTCTCTACGGCCTCATCTCGCTTTTCGGCGTTGCTCCGCAGGGATTGGTCCTGCTGGCGGTCACGCTCCGGCACCGCCGCGCTCATGGAGAGAGATGACGCCGGCGGGCCAGGTCGATGACATCCACGCCGAAGGAATAGACGATCAGCCCGAGAGCGATCGCCGCAACCGCCGTTGAGGCCGGCGGCGCGACAATGGGCAGCAGGATGACGCAAAGCGCCGCCACCTGCACCACGCAGATCAGCTTGCGCCGGAAGGATGGCGGGAGCGGCGCGTTGAGGAAAGGCAGGAAGGCCTGCCCGAGCACGAAGCCGTACCGCATCAATCCGATCAGCAGCACCCACCAGCCGGCCTTGCCGATGAGAAGGGCGGCAAGGCTCAGAAGCAGGATCAGGAAGGCGTCCACCTCCATGTCGAAGCGCGTTCCAAGCGGGGAGATCAGCCCGGTGCGTCGGGCGAAATACCCGTCGACCCCGTCCATGGCGAGCGCGATGGCGACGATCGCGACAAGGGCCACGGGGTCCGACGCGCCCGCGCCGAAAAGGACGGCAGATCCGAAGAAGCTGACCATGGCCGCGCGGATCGCGGTGATGATGTTGGCAGGACCGAAACGAAGGTGTCCATGGCCGGGCAATGCCCGGATCACAAGGGCGAACATCGCAAGAAGCGCCAGGGATGCAACGACCACGCTCGCGGCCCCGGTCTCAAGCCACGCGGCAAACGCGACATAGGCCGCAAGCGCAACGAAGTAGACCGGCGCCAGCGCGGCGAGCGCGTTCTTCAGCAGGCTTTGTCTGTACCTGGAGGGCGCCTGCCCTTCCGCCAGCCGGAAATCGCGCAGATGCCCTCTCCTGGAGGTCGGCGGTTCGAGCGTGCTCATATCGTCCTATTCCGCCGCAATCAGGCTTTCGAGTTCCAGCGTGTGGCCGGCTCTCAGCGTCTTGGTCCGAAGATAATTGACATTGTCGGCGGTGACCGTGCCGGTGACGCGGACATGGCCCGATACGTCGATGCCGTTTGCGCGCAATCCGTCAATCTTGGTCGGATTGTTGGTGTGCAGGATGACGCTGGGAATGCCGAGCAGGCGCAGCATGGAGGCGGCCGCCTCGTAACGCCGGTGATCGCTTCCAAGGCCGAGTTCCGCATCGGCGTCGATCGTGTCCAGGCCCTGATGCTGATAGCCATAGGCGCGCATCTTGGCGCCGATGCCGGTGCCGCGCCCTTCCTGATCGAGATAGACCAGCACCCCGCCGCCGGCGGCTTTCAACTGCTTCAAACCGTTGCGAAGCTGGTCGCCGCAGTCGCATTTGAGCGAGCCGGAAAGGTCGCCGGTGATACAGGAGGAATGGATGCGCACCGGCACCGGCGCGCCGAGATCCGGTTTGCCGACGATGATCGCGATCTGGTCCTTTTGCGCCAGCCCGCCGCGGAAGACGGCAAAGTCCGCATCGCCGATGTCCTTCAGCGGCACCCGCGTGCGCACAACCTGCTGGAAATTCTGCCGGGCGGCATCGCTTTGTCTCAGGGTTTCAAGTCCAATGCCCTGGCAGGCGGAAAACCGGCCGTCTTCGGGCCCGATCTCGCCGGTCACCATGGCCGGCAGCAGGAGCGCCAGCCGCGCCAGCTCCTGCGCGGCCGCCGAAAGAGGATCGGCCGGGGACCAGACGACGGGTTTTGCCCCGGAAAGCGCATAGGCAAGCCTCGAGGCCTCATCGAAGCCGACACCGGCAAGCGGCACTGCAATGCCGTCTTTCGCGCTTATGCCGATCCGTTCGGCGCGCTCGCCCGTCAGAACCAGGCTGTGGCGATCATCCATGGCGCGGGCAAACTGGTCGAACACAGCCGGCGCCACGCAATCGAGCGCCAGCGCGGCGATCCGCCTGTTGCCGTCACGCATGATCACCGGTCGTCCGAAACGCAGTTCCGCGACGGCCCGCTCCACCTCGGCCTCAGGGGAAAGCGTCGTGAAGTCGAAACCTGGATCGTGCGTCATTCTTGTCTCCTCCAAGGGCGCCGTGCCGCAATCGACAGGCGGCAGCGGGCACCCGGAAAATGCGTTGCGTCTGATGCAAAGAACGTATTTTCTTCCCAAGTGGTTCAGTCTGTTGCACAAAAAACAGGAAATGAAGCGCACATTCGCGTGATCCGGAACAAAGAACGCGCCGTTGACGTCTTCGAATGAACGACAACCGCTTGCTCCAGGGAGGGGTCATTGTCAAAAAAAGAACGGCGTCTTGAGGCAACGGCCCTTTGGTTTCCCGAGGCCGGACACGCCGCCCTGCGATGCGAAACGCTGAAAAGCCCGGGCAGGGACGAAGCGCTTGTCGAGACGCTTTTCACCGGGATCAGCCGGGGCACCGAAAACCTCGTCTTTCACGGCAGGGTGCCGGAAAGCGAGCGGGAGCGCATGCGCGGCCCCAATATGGCGGGCGATTTTGCCTTTCCGGTGAAATACGGCTATTCCGCCGTCGGCAGGGTCGCCGAGGGCCCGGGCGATCTTTCCGGCCGGCTTGTCTTCTGCCTTCATCCCCACCAGGACCGGTTCGTTGCGTCCGCCGCCATGCTTTCCGCCCTGCCCGAGGACCTGCCGCCGGAACGCGCGATTCTCGCAGCCAATATGGAAACCGCGCTGAACATCGTCTGGGACGCTGGCATCCAGCCGGGCGATATCGTTGCCGTTTATGGAGCCGGCACCGTCGGCTCGCTGGTGGCGTTCCTGGCTTCGTCCATTCCGGCGACCGAGACGACGCTGATCGATCCCAACGGGAAACGGGCCGCGCTTGCAGAAAAGCTTGGCCTAGCCTTCTCGACAGGCGATCACGCAGGCCCTTTCGATGTCGCCGTCAATGCCTCGGGCTCGGACAAGGCACTTGCCGCAGCCATCGCGGCAGCCGGACAGGAAGCGCGGATCGTCGAGGCAAGCTGGCACGGCAGCGGCACCGCCTCCATCCCGCTCGGCGGGCCGTTTCACGCGCGGCGGCTTTCCATCGTCAGTTCCCAGGTCGGTTCGCTGCCGCCCTCACACCGCGCCCGCTGGACATTTGCCCGGCGCATGGAAAAGGCGCTGCAGCTTCTTGCCGACGCCCGCCTTGACGCGCTGATTTCGGGCGACACTTCATTCGGGGAGCTTGAGGCGGCCTATCCCGCCATCCTGTCGTCTCCCGAGACGCTCTGCCACCGCATCCGCTATTGAGGAAAACAAACATGTTTGCTGTCGAGGTTCGCGATCACATCATGATCGCCCATTCCCTTCCCCGTCCGGTCTTCGGGCCCGCCCAGGCCATGCACGGCGCGACCTTCGTCACCGATGCGGCATTCTTCACCGCCGATCTGGACGAGGACGGCCTGGCGGTCGATATCGGCGCGGCGACCACGGTGCTTGGCGATGTCCTGAAGCCGCTCAACTATCAGAACCTCGACGAACTGCAGGCCTTTTCCGGCAAGGTGACCACAACCGAGGTGATTGCCAAATATATCTTCGACCAACTTGCCGAAGCGGTTGCGGAAGGCAGGTTGGGGCCGGGCAGCGACAGGATCCGCAAGATCCGGGTCACGCTGCACGAATCCCACGCAGCGCGCGGCTGGTACGAGGCGGATCTGTGAGGCTTGTCTTCGCCTATCCCGGGGATCTTCAGCTTCGAACCGGCGGCTATGGCTATGACCGGCGGCTGATCGCGGCGCTTGAAGATGCCGGCTGGCAGGTCGATCTCCTGCCGCTCGGCGAAGGATTTCC
Organism: Martelella sp. AD-3; assembly: GCF_001578105.1. Classification (GTDB taxonomy): domain Bacteria; phylum Pseudomonadota; class Alphaproteobacteria; order Rhizobiales; family Rhizobiaceae; genus Martelella. The sequence continues at coordinate 4,109,969 of NZ_CP014275.1, forward strand.
GGACGCCGCTCCCTCAGCGATTGCCAAGGCGGAACAGGCGCTCTGCGCGCTTGCCGACGACACGCTGGTGATGATCGACGGCCTTGCCTTCGGCGTTCTGGACGCCTTTGCAGCGCGGCAAGGCGATCGACTGAAACTCGTCGCCCTGGTGCATCATCCGCTGGCGCTCGAAACCGGCCTGTCGCGCGAGCGGGTCGAGACCTTTCGGCAATGCGAGACCCGCGCGCTCGAACATGCCCGCCAGATTGTCGTCACCTCGCCCGAAACGGCGCGGGAGCTGGAACGAGGTTTCGCAACCAGCCGCGACAGGATTACCGTCGCCGTGCCCGGCACCGATCCCGCGCCGCAGGCACGCACAAGCGCCGGCGCGCCGCATGTTCTTTCCATCGGCTCGCTGACGCCGCGCAAGGGGCACGACATCCTCGTTGCCGCGCTGAAACGGGTCGAAGACCTTGCCTGGACCGCGACGATTGCCGGCAGCCGCAACCTCGATGGCGAAACCGCGGCGGCGATCGAACGGCAAATCGACGCTTTGGGGCTTGGCGGAAGGGTTCGCCTTGCCGGTGCGGTGGAGGAGACGGGCCCGCTTTATGCCGGCGCCGATCTGTTCGCGCTCGCCAGCCGCTATGAGGGCTATGGCATGGTCTTCGCCGAGGCGCTTTCGCACGGACTGCCGATCATTGCCTGCCGGGCCGGAGCGGTGCCCGACGTGGTGCCCGAGGAGGCAGGCTTTCTCGTGAACGTCGATGACGTCGACGCCTTTGCCGTTGCCCTGCGAAGCGTGATCGCCGATCCCGACATGCGCCGCAGCAAGATGGAGGCAGCCCGCCGCGCGGGAAGCGCGCTTCCGCGCTGGGAGGAAACCGGCCGCATTGTTTCGGACATGCTGGAGGAGCTGAGATGAGTTTTGATGCAGACTGGCTGACCCTGCGCGAACCGGCGGACAGGGCCGCCCGGGACGAAACGCTTGTCGCCGCATTTGCCCGCCACCTTTCAGGCGCCGAGAAGTCCCTCGTCATCGATATCGGATGCGGGACCGGCTCGACGCTTCGATGCCTGGCGCATGCCGTGCCCGCTGACAGGAACTGGCTGCTGCTCGACAACGACCCTCTGCTTCTCGCGGAAGCCGAACGCCGGAGCAAAGCGCAATCCGGGGTTTCCCTGCGCAGGCACGACCTCAACGATCTTGTCGGGCTGCCGCTGGAAGACGCCGCAATCGTCACGGCATCGGCCCTGTTCGATCTCTGCTCGGAGGATTTCACAACGCGGTTTGCCGAGCGGCTCGCCGCCTGCTCGGTCGGGCTTTACGCTGCGCTCAACTACGACGGCCGCATCGCCTGGTCGGAGGCTCATCCGCTGGATGAGACGATGGTCTCCGCCTTCAACCGGCACCAGCAGACGGACAAGGGTTTTGGCGTGGCGCTCGGGCCCGAAGCGGCGGCGCGCCTTGCGGCGCTCTTCGGCGATCATGGTTTCCGGGTTGAAACGGCCGACAGCCCCTGGCATCTTTCGCGTGACAACGCCGAGCTTCAGAGGGCCTTCATCGAAGGGTTCCGCCAGCCATTGCAGGAGATCGGCGGGATGACGACGGCCGATATCGACGACTGGATCGCCTTCCGGCTCGCCGCGATCGAGAAGCCCGACAGTCATTGTATGGTCGGCCACACGGACCTATTGGCCCTGCCGGTCTGAAAGCGGGCAATCGAACAGGATATCGCTGCCCAGATTGTAGACCTCCGCCGACGGACGCCGCGCATCGGCAAGCCGCGCGACCGGGACCAGATTGATGCCGCTCGGCCCGGCGCCGATAATCAGCGGCGAAATCGCGACATGCAGGCGATCAACCTGCCTCTCCTCGATGAAGCGGGCAATGGTGCGGGCGCCGCCTTCCACAAGGATACGGCGAAGCCCGCGCGCGGCCAGCGCATCGACAATGGCCGCCGTTGCCAGGCCATTTCCGGAAGGTTGCAGACGCAGCGTCTCGGCGTTGGGCAGGCCTTTCTCGGGCGCGTCAGCGCTCTTTACCACGATCACCGGCGCGCCGCCGTCGTGAAACAGGCCCTCGCTGCCATCAAGGGCGCCGTTGCAATCGATGACCACGCGCACCGGCGACGGGCCTTCGACAAGCCGGACGGAGAGGCGGGGATTGTCGGCCGTCACCGTGTTGACGCCGACGATCACCGCGTCGACCAGCGCGCGGCAGCGATGCAGGTGGGCAAGGCCGTCGGGGCCGGAAACATCCATCGCATCGCCTGACGGCGTGGCAATCCGCCCGTCGAGCGACTGGCCGACCTGGGCGATGATGAACCGGCCGCTCGCGCCGGCGATCGGCCGGTAAAGCGCCATCGCCGGGTCCTCGCCCGAGACAGCTTCTCCGACGCGACGCGAGACAAGCCGCTGCCAGACGGCGTCGCTCATGGCGATTGTATTCATGTCTTACAGGATCCGGTAAAGGGTGAAGTCGCGCCGGATCACGTGGTGCATCAGCACCGCGCCCATATGAAGCACGAACAGGACGGCGAGGATCCAGGCGCTGGCGAGATGGATCGCCGACAGCGTCCAGGCGATATCGGGCGCCTTGCCAATCGGGCTCCAGATCGGCAGCACGCCGAACCAGCTGAAGGGAAAGCCGTGCGCGTTGGTTGCCAGAAAGCCGCTCAACGGCATGATGATCAGAAACAGGTAAAACAGTCCGTGGACAGATGCCGCGACAATCCGTTCGATCCGTGGCCCGTCTTGCTCGGGCTTGCGCGTCAGCAGGCGGTTGCCGACCCTCAAGAGCATCAGCCAAAGCACCAGAAAGCCGAGACTTTCATGGATCATGTAGAAATCGAGCGACACCTCGTTCTTGACGAATTTGATGACCATGCCGAGCGGCCATGTCGCAAGCACCAGCACGGCGATCAGCCAGTGCAGGATGCGCGATGTCGCCGGATAACGCTCGACCGTGATGGACAGGCGCGATGGCTCGCGCGGTCCCGAATGTTCGGCCAATCCAACCTCCCGATCCGCGAGACGCCGTCAACGCCGCGCGCATGAAAACCAACATGCTGCGTAATACGCCCAAACGATAGCAGCGGATCGCAAAAGCGCAAGCTTGCGTCGGCCGGCCTTACTGGCGATCGGCGCGGGCTCGGCCTATAAGGGGCAGACCGCGCTGCGGCATTCTGCGACGGTGACCTTTCAGAGGCAGGAGGACATGGGCAAAGCATCGGGCCTTGAAGAGGGCGAAAGAGGGACGATCCAGGACATCCTGGGCACAGGCAGCCCGCGTGCCAGCAGTTTCATCGTCACGCTTTATGGCGATGTCGCCGCGCCGCGCGGCGGCACCTTGTGGATGGGCACGCTGATCGAAAGCTGCGCTGCTCAAGGCATTTCCGAAAGCCTGGTGCGCACCGCGGTTTCGCGTCTCGTCGAGAATGGACGGCTGACGGGAGAGCGCATCGGGCGCAAGAGCTATTACCGACTGACCAAGGCCGCTGAACGGGAATTTGGTCGCGCCGCCGAAATCCTTTATGCGCCGCCGCCGCCGCCGAAAGGCCTCCTGCTGGCGCTCGGCGCGCGCGACCTGCCGCAAGGCTGGGTCCGCATCGGCCCGGAGGCAGCGCTCGCCCCGGAAGGCGCCGCAGGCCCGGAGGACGGCACCGTGCTGGCGACGGAGACGCTTGCGGGCGCCGAGAGCCTTCGGGATCTCGCCCGAAGGCTCTGGCCGCTTGAGGCCGTCAATGCCGCCTATCGCGATTTCATCGAGGCCTTTTCTCCGGTCCAGGCCGCGCTCGCCGCCGGCCTGCCGCCCGACGGCGCCATCGCGCTGGCGCTGAGACTGAGGCTCGTAGACCATTTCCGCGCCGCCGCCCTTGCCGATCCGCGCCTTCCGGCGCAAGCGCTGCCGGCGGACTGGCCGGCGGATGTGGCGCGGCGGCTTTTCGTCACCCTCTATCTGGCGGTCACGGCGCAGGCGGACCGTCATATCGGGCTCGCTTTGCGAAACAGCGACGGCTTGCTGCCGGAACAGACCACAATGACGGATTTCCGCGTCAACGCCTTGCGCCGTGAATTTGCGACCTAGAGCGCCGAGCGTCCATTCGGACGCACGGCGTCCAAGGCCTCCGACCGCAGAACATTTCAGCGTGGACGCTTTTCCGCGTGCAGTTCGCCCGTCGCCAGCACCGGCGAGGCATCGATGCCCTCGGCGTCGAGCATGGTCGCGACGCGCTCGAGCGAGGCGATCAACTGGGCCTGTTCCCAGTCCTTCAGCGATTCGAAGGCCTGGACATAGCGCTGCTGGAGAGCGTCCGGCGCGCTTTCGACCATGGCGCGGCCTGAATCGGTGACCGTGACATTGGTCTGTCGGCGGTCTGTCCTCGACGGCACCCGCTCCACCATGCCGCGCGTGACGAGCTTGTCGACCAGCGTGGTGACGGAGGCCTGGCGGATGCCCATCTGGGTCGCCAGCGCCTTCGGCGTCACGCTGCCGCGCTCCTCGACGATCTGCAGCACGCGCAATTGCGCCGGCGTCAGCCGCGCCGACTGCGCCAGATCGCGTTCGTAATTTTCAGTGGCGCGGAGAATCCGCCTGAGGGCGATCAGGCTCTGATCAACGCGGTCAACGGGTGTCGTCGTCATGTCTCCATTATTGCACGAAGGAAAACGCCTTCAACAGCAAAAAAACGAGATAAATAATTAGTCATTGTGAATCTTCCGAGCCCCTTGAGATTCATAGGCTTTCGGCTGATTTTGCTGTTTTTACTCATTTTTATGGTTTTGTGACGATGCCCGCCTAAGGGTTGATGTTTCCGACAGAGTTATTTACTTAGGAAGCCTAACTAATCGAAACGAGGTCATACGATGTCCCGGAATGTTGCCAAGCCCCGATCCAGCATGCCCCGCCTGCGCAAGCCAACTGCAGCGGACGGGGCCCAGATCTGGTCGCTCGTGAAGAACTGCAAGCCGCTCGACGAAAATTCGATGTATTGCAATCTCATTCAGGCCGAACATTTCGCCGATACCTGTGTTGTCGCGGAACTCGACGGAGAGATCGTCGGCTGGATCTCCGGCCACCTCATTCCCGCCAGGCAGGAACTGTTCGTCTGGCAGGTTGCCGTCGGCGAAAAGGCGCGCGGTCTCGGCCTTGGCAAGAAGATGCTGTTCGAACTGATCGAACGGGATGTCTGCGACGACATCACCCATCTGAAGACGACGATCACCGAAGACAACGACGCCTCCTGGGGCTTGTTCAAGAGCTTCACGCGCGCGCTCGGCGGAAAGCTGGCCGACGAGCCGCACTACGAGCGCGACACCCATTTCGACGGGCATCACGATACCGAGCACATGGTGACCATCACCCTGCCGGAAGCCCGCGCGCTGGCGGATGCCGCCTGAGCCAAACGCCCGAACCATTCCTTCTCAAAAATCGCTTCAAGCGAAAGGACGACTCATGCCTATGGACATGATCAAGAACGATGTTTTCAAACGCCGCGAAAGCGCCGCGCGCTCCTATTGCCGCAGCATGCCGGCCACCTTCACCCGCGCCAGCGGCTCGGAGATCTTCGACAAGGACGGCAACCGCTGGATCGACTTTCTGGCCGGCTGTTCCTCGCTGAATTACGGCCACAACGACGCCGACATGAAGGAAGCGCTGATCGAGCACATCGCGTCTGACGGCATCGCCCAGGGACTCGACCTGCACACCGATGCCAAGAGCGATTTCCTGAAGGCGATGGAAACCCACATCCTGAAGCCGCGCGACATGGACCACAAGGTGATGTTCACCGGCCCGACCGGCGCCAACGCCGTCGAGGCGGCGATGAAGATCGCCCGCAAGTCGACCGGCCGCACCAATATCATCGCCTTCACAAACGGCTTCCACGGCGTCACCATGGGCGCGCTTGCCGCGACCGGCAATGGCTACCACCGCGGCGGCGCTTCGATGGACACTTCGGGCGTGACGCGCATCCCCTATGACGACTATGCCGAGGGCGTCGACAGCGCGGCGCTTCTCGAGCAGATGCTTGCCGACCCGTCCAGCGGCGTCGATGAACCGGCCGCGATCATGTTCGAGACCGTGCAGGGCGAAGGCGGGCTCAACGCCGCCTCTCCCGAATGGGTCCGCCGCATGGCCGAGATCGCCCGCAACCACGGCGCTCTGCTGATCATCGACGACATCCAGGCAGGCTCCGGCCGCACCGGTCATTTCTTCTCGTTCGAGGACATGGGCGTGACGCCGGATATCATCACCATGGCGAAATCGGTCTCCGGCTTCGGCCTGCCGATGGCGCTGGTTCTGGTCCGTCCCGAGCACGATATCTTCGGCCCGGCCGAGCATAACGGCACGTTCCGCGGCAACACCCATGCCTTCGTCACAGCCCGCGTCGCAATCGAGAAATTCTGGGCCGATGGCGCCTTCCAGAAGGAGCTTGCGGACAAGAGCACGTTCCTGACCGGCGCGCTGGCGCGGATTGCCGCCGAAATCCCGGGCGCGACGCTGAAAGGTCGCGGCCTGATGCAGGGCGTCGACGTCGGCACCGGCGCGCTGGCGGAAGAGATTTGCGCCCGCGCCTTCGACAATGGCCTGATCATCGAAACCTCCGGCAACGAGGACCAGGTGGTCAAGGTCCTGGCGCCGCTCACCACCTCGGAAGAAACCTTCAGCGAAGGCTTCGATATTCTTCTTGAGGCCGTGCGCGAGACGATCGCGTCGAAAACCCAGATTGCAGCGGAGTAATTCAAAATGATTGTACGTGACCTGAACGACATCATGGAGAACGACAAGGACCGCGTGGTCGCCGACGCCAAATGGCGTTCGATCCGCATGCTGCTCGCCGGCGACGGCATGGGCTTTTCCTTCCACATCACCATTCTGGAAGCCGGCTCCGAGCATACCTTCGAATACAAGCACCATTTCGAAAGCGTCTACTGCATCAGCGGCAAGGGTTCGATCACCGATATCGCCACGGGCGAGACGCATCAGATCAAGCCCGGCGTGATGTATGCGCTGAACGAGCACGACCGTCATATCCTGCGCTCCGAAGAAGAGCTGGTGATGGCCTGCTGCTTCAATCCCCCGGTCACCGGTACCGAAGTGCATCGCGAAGACGGATCCTATGCCCCGGCGGAGGAAAATGCCTGAACCCATGGCCCATACTGTTGAAAAGATTGGCGGGACGTCCATGTCCCGCATCGATGAGCTCAGCGACACGCTGATCATCGGCGACCGCAAGAAGGACGAGCTTTACGGCCGGATCTTCGTGGTCTCCGCCTTTGGCGGCATCACCAACCTGCTGCTGGAGCACAAGAAGACCGGCGAGAACGGCGTCTATGCCGCTTTCGTCAACAACCAGAGCCATCATGGCTGGCATGACGCGCTCGATCGCGTCGCCGACGCCATGAAGGAAGCCCATTTCAAGGTGCTGGACAATCCGGCCGATATCGAGCGCGCCGATGCCTTCGTGCAGGAACGCATTCTCGGCGCTCGCAATTGCCTGATCGATCTGCAGCGCCTCTGCTCCTACGGCCATTTCCGGCTGTCGGAGCATATGAGCCAGATCCGCGAACTGCTCTCGGGCCTCGGCGAGGCGCATTCGGCCTTCGCGACGACGCTTCTCTTGAAGCGCGCCGGCGTCAATGCCCGCTTCGTCGACCTTTCCGGCTGGCATGACGAGGGCGACCTTTCGCTCGATGACCGTATCCGCCAGGGGATCGATGACATCGACCTTGCAAGCGAAATGCCGATCGTCACCGGCTATGCGCAGTGCATCGAAGGGCTGATGAGCGAATTCGACCGCGGCTATTCCGAGGTGACCTTCTCGCGTCTTGCCGCCCTTTCCGGCGCCAGCGAGGCGATCATTCACAAGGAATTCCATCTGTCCTCCGCCGATCCGGCGCTTGTCGGCGCCGATGCCGTGCGCAAGCTCGGTCGCACCAATTACGATGTAGCCGACCAGCTTTCCAATCTCGGCATGGAGGCGATCCATCCGAAGGCTGCAAAGACGCTGCGCCGGGCTGCCGTGCCGCTGCGCGTCACCAATGCCTTCGAGCCGAAGGATCCCGGCACGCTGATCGACGACCAGCCGGCCGAAAAGCCCGGCGTCGAGATCGTCACGGGCCTGGAACTTTACGCGCTGGAACTGTTCGAGCAGGACATGGTCGGCGTGAAGGGCTATGATGCGGCGATCCTCGAGGTACTGACCCGTCACAAGGTCCGGATCGTATCGAAGGTCTCCAACGCCAACACGATCACCCATTATGTCGACAGTTCCCTCAAGGTGCTGCGCCGCGTTGAGAAGGATCTTGCCGAGCGCTGCCCGTCGGCGGAGGTATCCTCGCGCGCGATCGCCATGGCCTCGGTCGTCGGCCGGGATCTGAATGGCCTTTCGGTGCTGACGCGTGGCCTTCAGGCGATTGCCGCCGCCGGGCATGAAGCGATCGGCGCGAGCCAGGGCCCGCGCAATGTCGACGTCCAGTTCATCGTGGACCGCGACGCGCTCGATCCGGTCATCATCGCGCTCCACCGCGCGCTGGCCGAACCGGAACGCCCCGCCCTTTCAAAGGCGGCGTGAGCTCCGGCAGGCGACGAAAAATGACGGAGAGGGATTGAGGCCGGTCAGACGACGATCGGCCTCTTCTTTTTTGTCAGCGCGCCGCGCAGATGGTGGCGCGGCTGTTCGACCAGCATCCGCCCTTGCCCAGCCGAAAGTCATCCCCCAGCCAGCCCTGGGCATGGGTCGCTCCCGGCTCGCCGTTCCAGTGGCCCGAGGCAAAGCCGTTTCCGTCCGGACTGAGCTCGGCGAAATAGTCGGGCAGGTCATTCACGCGGTCGGTGTTGATCCAGAGCCTCCCGGTCCCGTCATTTTCCATCCAGATCGGGCAGTCGCCGCGCCGGTCGATATAGGTCATGCCATCGACGATCAGCCTGCAGCTTCCCTGAATGACGCTAGGCTCCCTCGCCGCCGGCGAGGCGGACTGGGTCACCGTTTGCGCCGCCGCCTCACGCGCGGCGGCTTGCCGACCGCTGGCGCAATCGAGCATCATGTCGAGCGCGGCGGCGGAACCCGCAAGCGAATATTCCGGCCCGTCCGGCTCGAAATTCAGGTTCAAGCGGTTGCCACCCTTGACGGCCGCAATGAAATCCTGTCCCACCGGAGCCGTGACGGCATCGGAAAACTGCTCGAAACGCATGCGGAAGCCGCGCCCGTCCACGAGGACATTGTGCTCGCCTTCGGCGCCGGTGAAATCGGAAACCAGACGATACTGCCCGTCGGAGAACTCGAACCGGATCATCCGGCCGAAATAATCCTGTTTCGAATTGTCGGTCAGTTCGGCGTAGCAGACGCCGGGGATCAAACGCTCGACCATCCATGTCTGGCCGCCGGCAGCCACCTTCGCGGCAAACGCATCCGGGTTGTTTTGCGCCGGGCGCGGGTTTGACGGCGCGCTGCACTGCTCGGCAAGCTCAGCGATATGCCGGCCGGCGCCGGTCACCGTGTCCTTGGTGTTGCGCATGCACCAGGAAAAATGCATGTCCTTGTTATCATGGACGCCGCGCCCGAAGTCGAGACAATCCGGATTCTTCATGATCGCCTCATGAGCGATTGCCGCCGAAAAGGCGGAGTACCAGTCACAGAAATTCTCGTCCGTCGATTCATCCGCCATCGCCGGGGATACCCCAGCGGCGGAAAGAACCATCAATGCGCACCCCAGAAATCGACCTACTGCTTTCATTGTTGTCGGGCCCCCTGCCCCTTTTGAACAGCACCGGAACCAGCTTGCCAGAAAGCCACACTTCCTGACAGCGCAAACACGAAGCTGATAATTGAAAGTTTCAGGCTCGAACCTGTTGCGGGCAATCAGGGATTGCCGGCCTTGGCCCCGCCGGTTTCGGCGAGCGGCCCGACAGGGATAGAAATCTCGGCGATCAATCCAAAATGATTGGAGCCGAGACTGTCCTTCATGCGGGTAAGCGTGTCGATATGGGCCGGCGGCCTGACCAGGATATGGTCGATCGGCAGACCGATCGAAGGGGCGCCGGCCGGCCATGTACGCGGCTCATGCGCGTGGGAGCGCAGACCGAGCGCCTCGATGAAAGCCCTGATATCAGGAGAAATCAGCGATGAATTGAAGTCTCCGCCGAGAATAACCGGCCCCTCGGCCGCTCTGAGAAACCGCCGCGCCTGCATCAGTTCCTCTTGCTGGAAGTTGTCGAAATAGGGCTTGGTCAGATGCATCGCCACAAGCGTGACCGTGCTGCCCTCAACCTCGATCCTTGAACGGATGAAACGGTTGGACGCGACCTTGCCAAGCGACATTATGCTCACGTCCTGCAGCGGAAACTTGGAAAGCACAATCAGATCGTCGCTGCGCCCGTCGCGCGTGCAGCCGGCGCAATAGGGATAGGTTTCGGAAAGCGCATCCAGGTGACGCCAGATCGGGTTCGATTCCAGCGCGTAGACGATATCCGCGTTCTGGGCTTCAAGCCAGTCGGCGATGGCAGCCCCGTTCCTGTTGCTGTAGAGCATGTTGAATTCGATGAGCTTCAGCGTGGCATAGCGCTGACCGTCGTCACGCTCGGGCTGCACGATGCCGTAATGCAGCCAGCCGACCCAGGCCGCCAGACAAAGGGCGGCCGCCAGGGGAAGCGCGCCCCATGGGGAGCGGACAAGAGCGAGAAAGGCGAGGGAGAAGATAGCCGCCGCGATGACGATGTGCACGCGCATGCCGCCGAGAAAGACGAATGGCCATGCATGCGAAAGAAAAGGCAGAGCACCCAGGATGAGCGCAAGAACGGCGCAAATGCCGAACAGAGACCTGACAAAGCCCAAACTGAAACCCTGAGAAAAAGAGAATTAAATATATCCTGACCCTAGCATCCTGCCGGCGTGGCGGCAATGACGGACAGGGGGCCTCTTTCACCCGTGACGGCATGGGCGGTACATGCCGGCTGGCGCCGCCATGTGTCCCGGCGGGCCGTGCTTTCCGCCGGTATTCGTATCAGGCAAGGTCCGGTATGCGACGAAAAATCTCCCGCATTCACCCCACCGGACGGTCAGGCGCGGCGTTCAGAAGGCTGGAGAGATAGGCGCCGTAATCCGTCTTTCTGAAGCGTTCCGCGTGCTTTTCCAGCATTTCGTCATCGATCCAGCCCTGGCGATAGGCGATCTCCTCCGGACATCCGGACTGCATGCCCTGCCGAACCGAAAGCGTGCGGACAAAATTGCCGGCGTCGAGCAGGCTCGAATGGGTTCCCGTATCGAGCCAGGCATAGCCGCGGCCCATGCGCTCGACGCTCAGCGTTCCGTCGTGAAGATAGCTTTCCAGAAGCGTGACGATCTCGAGTTCGCCGCGGGGCGAGGGCTTTACCGAACGCGCGCGCGCGGGGGCTTCGCCATCAAGGAAATAAAGCCCGGTCACCGCATAGTTCGACGGCGCCACGTCCGGTTTCTCGATGATCTCCCTGACGCTGCCGGTCTTGTCGAACGCGACGACGCCGTAGCGCTCGGGATCGGCGACGTAGTAGCCGAAGACCGTTCCGCCCTTCACCTTGGCATCGGCGCTTTTCAGGATATCCGGAAGGCCATGACCGAAATAGATGTTGTCGCCGAGCACCATGGCGGACGGCGCGCCGGCAAGGAAATCCTCGGCCAGAATATAGGCCTGGGCAAGCCCGTCGGGCGAGGGTTGAGCGATGTAGGTCAAAGAAAGCCCCCACTGACTGCCGTCGCCCAGCAGCCGGCGGAACTGCTCCTGATCGCCCGGCGTGGTGATGACCGCGATCTCGCGAATGCCGCTCAGCATCAGAACGGAGAGCGGATAGTAGATCATCGGCTTGTCGTAGACCGGCATGAGCTGCTTGGAAATCGCCAGTGTCAGCGGATAGAGCCGCGTGCCGGAGCCGCCGGCGAGAATAATGCCTTTGCGTTGGTTCATCGCTTTGCTCCGAGCGTTTCCAGAACGGCGTTCATGTCCTCGTTCCAGTCCGGCCGCCGCAGGCCGAAGGCCGACAGGGCCGCGCAGTCGAGACGGGAATTCAGCGGGCGGGCGGCCGGCGTCGGATAATCGGATGTCGGAATGTCGTTGACGGCAACGGCCTTGCCGGCGGCCGTGAAGATCGCGCGCGCGAATTCGGCCCAGCTGACATCCGGCGCGCCGGAGAAATGGTAGATGCCCGATTTCTCCGGCTCGGTTGTCAATTGCCCGGCAATCGTCTTGCAGGCTGCGGCAATCGCTTTCGCAGACGTCGGCCCGCCGACCTGGTCGCTGACCACGTTGAGCGTATCGCGGGTCTCGGCGAGGCGCAGCATGGTCTTCACGAAATTGCTGCCATGGGCGGAAAACACCCAGCTTGTGCGCAGGATCGCATGGGAAGGTCCGGCTTCGGCGATGGCGCGTTCGCCGGCAAGCTTTGTCCGGCCATAGGCGCTAAGCGGCGCCGGTTGCCGGTCGGTCGCAAACGGCGTCTCCCCCGTTCCGTCAAAGACGTAATCGGTGGAGATATGGACCAGCGGAATGCCCAGTTCCGCGCAGGCGCGCGCCATCGCGCCGGGTGCTGCGCCATTGATCCTGAGCGCGACCTCTTCTTCGCTTTCCGCCTTGTCGACGGCCGTATAGGCGGCGGCATTGATGACCGCCGCCGGGCCAAGGCGCCTGATCGCCTCCCCGCAAGCTGCCGGATCGGCGAGATCCGCCTCCGCGCGCGCGAGGAAACGGGCGTCGGGCAGAATGGCCCGCAATTCGCGCGCGACCTGGCCGGTACTGCCGAAAACGAGGATCATGCCTTCACTCCCAGTCTCGTGCCGACGCCCTTGCGGCTTTGCAGGGCGCGCCACCAGTCTTCATTGTCGAGATACCACTGCACCGTCTTCTCAAGCCCTTCCTCGACCGTCACGGAAGGCCGCCAGCCAAGCTCTGCCGTGATACGGCTCGGATCGATGGCATAGCGCAGATCATGGCCGGGACGGTCGGCCACGAAGGTGATCTGGTCCGCATAGGAACCGTGCGCAAGCGGCCGCTTCCCGTCCAGAAGCGCGCAGATCGTCCTCACCAGATCGAGATTGGTGCGCTCGTTCTCGCCGCCGATATTATAACTGCGTCCGGGCTTTCCCTTTTCGACGACCGTCAGAAGCGCTTCGGCATGATCTTCGACAAACAGCCAGTCGCGGATGTTCTCGCCCTTGCCATAGACCGGGATCGGCTTGCCGGCGAGCGCATTGAGGATCACGACCGGAATCAGCTTTTCGGGAAAATGATAAGGGCCGTAATTGTTGGAACAGTTGGTGACAAGAACCGGCAGGCCGTAGGTCTCGTGCCAGGCGCGCACGAGGTGATCGGAGGCGGCCTTCGAGGCGGAGTACGGCGAACGCGGGTCGTAGGGCGTGGTCTCGGTGAACATGCCCGTCGGGCCGAGCGAGCCGAACACCTCGTCGGTGGAGATGTGATGGAAGCGGAAGCCCTCCGGCCGACCCTTGCCGGCCCAGTAGCTGCGCGCCGCCTCCAGCATGTTGTACGTGCCGTTGATATTGGTCTCGATGAAATCGCCCGGCCCGTCGATCGAGCGGTCGACATGGCTTTCGGCGGCAAGATGCATCACCGCATCCGGCGCATGCGTTTCGAAAACCCTGTCGAGCGCCGCGCGGTCGCGGATATCGGCATGCTCGAACGCATAGAGCGGGCTTTCGGCGACACTCGCGACATTATCGAGGCAGGCCGCATAGGTCAGCGCATCCAGATTGACGACATGCATGCCGCGGGAAACGGCAAGACGCACGACCGCGGATCCGATGAAACCGGCGCCGCCGGTAACGAGCAATTTCATGGCGAAGCCTCAATAGCTGAAGGGGCTCTGGAAGTCACTGAAGGACCGGGCATCCCTGTCCTTTGCCGAAACGGTGAATTGAACACCGGAGAGCGGCCATTCAATGCCGATATCCGGGTCATCGAAACGGACCGATCCGTCGCATTCCGGGGCATAATAGTCGGAACATTTGTAGATGATCTCGCTGTCGGGCTCGAGCGTCATGAAACCGTGCAGGAAACCCTCCGGGATCATCAGTTGCCTGCCGTTTTCGAAGGAGAGTTCGAGGCCATACCATTGGCCGAAGGTCGGCGATCCCTCGCGGACATCGACGGCGACATCGAAAATGCGTCCGCGTCCGCAGCGGACCAGCTTGGCCTGCGCATGCGGCGGCGACTGGTAGTGCAATCCTCTCACCGTGCCAACCGCACGCGACAGGGAATGATTGTCCTGCACGAAATCGATCTCGATCCCCAGACCGGACAGGACCTTCCTGTTCCAGCTCTCGGAAAAAAAACCGCGCTCGTCTCCGAAGCGCCTGGGCGTCAGAATAACGAGGCCGGGAATATGCGTTTTCACAATATCCATTTCAAAATACACTCTTAAACGTTCGAGTCTGCGCCGGACGATCAGGCTGCCCGACAAGGCAGGACAGTCGATCTCAACGGTATTACGGCAAATCGCCGCAATGTCAAAAGCGTATAAGGCCGGGATCGCCGCCCATCGTCGGGACGGCCTACCAGCTTTACGCCCGGATTCTGAGCAGAAGACGGATGCCGAGGAGCGGGATATTTGTGCAGGGAGACCAAACTAGCCGGCCAGGCAGCCCCGAGAGCCCCGGGTGAGCGAAGGTCTGGTTGCGGTTTGAGGGTCAGCATTGAGGTGTCGCGGCGCAAGCTGTGTCCCCGACGCTGGCCGGGGGCATCAGGCCCGTCAGACCCGCAGACCTCTATCCAGATACCGGCAACAAACGGCAGCGCAAAGCCGGAAGGGCAGAACAGCCGCGATGGCCAGCGCTGCCGGCGTTTGTCCCGCGCTCAACCGATAGCGCGACGCCGGGCCTTTTTCAGCCCTCGTCTTCCTCGTCGTCGGCGAAGGAAACCAGCTTGGAACTATAGGTCTTTTCTCCGAGACGGTCGATCAGGTCGAGCTGGAGCTCAAGCCAGTCCTTGTGGCCTTCCTCGTCGAGCACGATCTTCTCGAACAGCATCCGCGTGCCGATATCGCCAAGCTCCGCGGCATGCAGCGCCGCCTCGGTATAGACGGCGATCGCCTCTTCCTCGTCGGCCTTGTCGGCCTTGAACATCTCGGGCAGGCTTTCAGCCTTCTGCGGCGGCTTGTCGAAGGCAATCTTCGGCGAAGCCTTGAGGAAGAACAGCCGCTCGATGAACTGGTCGGAATGCCCGAGTTCCTCCGCCATTTCCGCGCGCATCTTCGCCGCCATTTTCGTCAGGCCCCAGTCCTCGAGCGTGTGCGCATGCAACTGATACTGATGGGCAGCGCTCATCTCCATGTTTACCGCGCGCTGGAGATATTCGATTAGTTTGGTATTTTTCATCGCTGTCATCCTTTCCTGATTGGCGGTCCACGGTGGTCGCCGCCCGCCACAGGGTGCGCAGCGGCAAGTGCTCGTTGGACCGAGCTTAAGACACATATGGCCTTGCCGAACGCTCCGGCAAGGGCCCGGCGTCAGGCGCGACAGCCTCAGCGCTGCGGCGAGGCGTCGCGAAAGGCCTTGAGGTAATGCCGTTCGAAATAGCGCTTCAGCCAGTGGAATATTCGGCTCTTCGGCAGAAGGATACTGCGCCGCGCGTTGCGGAAGACGAGTATGCCTGCATCGAGCGTATCGACGATACAGATGAGTTCCGGCTTGAAGGCGCGGCGCGGCGCCTCGCCCTTCAGCGCGCAGGCGATGTTTTCCGCAGCCGCCACGCCCTGCAGGTCCGCCTGATGGGCCTGTTTCGGCATCCATTCCGGACCGGGAAAGGAGCCGCTGTCGCCGACGACCCAGAGACCTTCGCGTCCCTTGACCCTGCACATCTCGTCGGCCGCGATCATGCCGCCGGGCGAAAGCGGCAGATCGGTGTTTTCGAGCCAGGCCGGGCCGGTCAGTCCCGGCATGAACAGGATCAGGTCGGCGGCAAAGGCGCCGCCTTCGGTCACCACCTGGTCCTCCTCGAAGCGGACCATCTTGTGTCCGAGACGGGTCTCGATATCGCGCCGCTTCATCTCCTTCAGGAGGCCGTCGACGGCCTTGTCGCCAAGCCTCTGGCCCGGCCTGTCGGAGGGATTGAAGAAGACAAGGTGGAACCTGTCGCGCCGCTTCTGTTTCCTGAGCAGGGTGTCGATGATGAACAGGAACTCGAACATCGGCCCGCCGCGCACCGCGCCCTGCTCCTTCGGGTTGGACGCAAAACCGACGGCGATCGTGCCGCCCTCCAGCGCCTCCAGCCGCCGGGCGATCTCCTCACCCACGGCGATCCCCTCGCAGGGCACCAGGGCATGTTCTATGCCGGGAAGTCTTCTGATGAACCGCGCGCCGGAAGCGATCACCACATGGTCGGCCCGGTAGGTGCCGTTGTCGGTCAGGACCGTGCGGCCGTCCTCGCCAAGACCGGTGACGCTGGCGGGCACATAGTCGATGCGATACCGGTCGAAGAAGCCTGCAAGCGGCACTTTCAGCTTTTCGCCCTGCCGCAGGTGCGCCGGCAGCCAGATCGTGCTCGGAAGGTAATGGAGCGCGTCGCGCGGCGAGATCATCCTGATCGTCACCGCACTGTCGCGCCTGCGCAACTCCCGCGCGGTGGTGAGAGCCGCAAACCCTGTTCCGATGATGGTCACATTGGTCATATCGATACGCCTGTAATCTGTGTTTCTTCATATATACGCATATATATCATAATGGCAAATGAATTTTCAGGCGCGTTCGGGCCGATGACCTTCGGGACCGACAAAAGGACCAACAGGACACGTTGAACGAGGCCCGGGACAGAGCCGGGTCATGTCACGGTGCATCAGGGGCCCGCCGAACCGGAAACCGCAAACCGGACTCCTTTGCGAATTTTATTGCAAATAATTCTTAATTACATTATGAACGAGGCTTGCTGGTCAATGTTTCCAAAATTCATTTGCAACGGGAGAGAAAGATGTTCGATACGACCCGGCGGTCGATACTGACCGCCATGGCAATTCTGGCAGTCACAGCGGCAACGGCCGTCATGCCGGCGGCGGCCGCCGAAGACGGCAAGTTCAAGGCCGTGACCACCTTCACGGTGATCGCCGATATCGCCCGCAATGTCGCCGGCGACGCGGCGATCGTCGAATCGATCACCAAGCCGGGCGCGGAGATCCACAACTACGCTCCCACGCCGCGCGATATCCTTCGGGCGCAGGGCGCCGACCTTATTCTGTGGAACGGTCTCAACCTCGAACTCTGGTTCGAGAAATTCTTCCAGAACCTCGACGATGTGCCGAGCGTCATCGTCTCCGAGGGCGTGGAGCCGATGAGCATTGCCGACGGCCCCTATGAAGGCAAGCCCAATCCGCATGCCTGGATGTCGCCGACTTCGGCCCTGATCTATGTCGACAATATCCGCGACGCGTTCGTGGAGTATGATCCGGACAATGCGGACGCCTATGCCGCCAATGCCGAGGCCTACAAGGAGAAGATCCGCGCCGTCGTCGACCCGATTCAGGCGGAAATCGATGCCGTTCCGGAGGACAAGCGCTGGCTCGTCTCCAGCGAAGGCGCATTCTCCTATCTTGCCCGCGATTTCGGCCTGAAGGAGCTCTACCTCTGGCCGATCAATGCCGACCAGCAGGGCACGCCGCAGCAGGTTCGCCACGTCATCGACGTCGTGCGCGAGAATGATATCCCGGTGGTCTTCTCCGAAAGCACGATCTCGCCCGCGCCGGCCCAGCAGGTCGCCCGCGAGACCGGCGCCGAATATGGCGGCGTTCTCTATGTGGATTCGCTGAGCGACCCGGATGGCCCGGTTCCGACCTATATCGATCTTCTGAAGGTGACGTCGGACCGCATCGCCAAGGGACTTTCGGCCCATTCGTAGTCCATGGGACGGTCTGGCCGCGCGCCATGGCTTTCCTTGTCGGGCCCCTGCCCTATCCTTGACAGCAATTGCAACGCCGCGCCTTATGCGGCGTTGCCGCGCATTCTAACCCAAAGGTATTGTCGGAATGAACAATCTTGCGGACCGGCGCCCCGACCAGACGGGGAAGGACCACGCAACCGGTATTGCCGTCAGCCACGCGACCGTGACCTATCGCAACGGCCATACGGCGCTGACCGACGCCACCTTCGCCATACCCTCCGGCACGATCGCCGCCCTTGTCGGGGTCAACGGCGCAGGCAAATCCACCCTCTTCAAGGCGATCATGGGCTTCGTCCGGCTGGCGAAGGGCGACATCTCCGTTCTCGGCATGCCCGTCAACGCGGCGCTGAAGAAGAACCTCGTGGCCTATGTGCCGCAGTCGGAGGAGGTTGACTGGAATTTCCCGGTTCTCGTCGAAGACGTGGTGATGATGGGCCGCTACGGCCATATGGGCCCGTTGCGACGCGCGAAGAAGGCCGATCACGAGGCCGTCGACAAGGCCCTCGCCCGCGTCAACATGAGCGAATTCCGCCACCGCCAGATCGGCGAGCTTTCCGGCGGGCAGAAGAAGCGCGTGTTCCTGGCCCGCGCGCTGGCGCAGGACGGCTGGGTCATCCTCCTCGACGAGCCCTTCACCGGCGTTGACGTCAAGACCGAGGACCAGATCATCAGGCTTCTGCGGGACCTGCGCGACGAGGGCCGGGTGATGCTGGTGTCGACCCACAACCTCGGTTCCGTGCCGGAATTCTGCGACCAGACGGTGCTGGTCAAGGGCACCGTGCTCGCCTATGGCCCGACGGAGACAACCTTCACCGAGGCGAATCTGGAACAGGCCTTCGGTGGCGTTCTGCGTCATTTCATGCTCCACAACGGCGCGAAGCACGAACAGCCGAACCCCGTCGGCATCTTCTCCGACGATGAACGACCGCTGATCTTTCGCGACGGCATCGCGCAAAAGCGGGACGAGGATGAGAAAGCGGAGGGCAGGCGATGACGTCCGTAGTCCTCGAACCCTTCAGCTATGCCTACATGACCAATGCCATGTGGGTCTCCGCGCTCGTCGGCGGGGTCTGCGCCTTTCTCTCCTGTTTCCTGATGCTGAAAGGCTGGTCGCTGATCGGCGATGCGCTTTCCCATTCGATCGTGCCGGGCGTTGCCGGCGCCTTCATGCTTGGCCTGCCCTTTTCGGTCGGCGCCTTCTTCTCCGGCGGGCTGGCAGCGGCCGCGATGCTGTTTCTCAACCAGCGCACAAAGCTGAAGGAGGATGCGATCATCGGCCTGATCTTCTCCTCCTTCTTCGGCCTCGGCCTGTTCATGGCCTCGGTCTCTCCGACATCGGTCAACATCCAGACCATCGTGCTCGGCAATATCCTGGCGATCACGCCGGAAGACACGCTGCAGCTGGCTATCATCGGCTTCGTGTCGCTGGCCATTCTTCTCGCCAAATGGAAGGACATGATGGTCACCTTCTTTGACGAGAACCATGCGCGCTCCATCGGCCTGAGGCCGGGCCTGCTGAAGGCCGTCTTCTTCACGCTTCTCGCCGCCTCCACCGTCGCGGCGCTGCAGACCGTCGGCGCCTTTCTGGTGATCTGCATGGTCGTCACCCCCGGCGCCACGGCCTATCTCCTGACCGACCGCTTTCCCCGTCTTCTGGTTCTCGCCGTTCTCATCGGCACGCTGACCAGCTTTTTCGGAGCCTATGCGAGCTATTTCCTCGACGGCGCGACCGGCGGCATCATCGTGGTCCTGCAGACGGCGATCTTCCTTCTCGCCTTCTTCCTGGCGCCCAAACACGGCCTGCGGGCTGCAAGACGGCGCGCCAGACAGGCCCTGGAGGCAGGCCGATGACCATCGTCGACACGCTCCTCATGCCGTTCCAGTTCTCCTTCATGGTCCGCGCCCTGATCATCTCGATGACGGTCGCCGTGCCCATGGCGCTGCTCTCCTGCTTTCTCGTGCTCAAGGGCTGGTCGCTGATGGGCGATGCGATCTCGCACGCCGTCTTTCCCGGCGTCGTCATCGCCTATATCATCGGCTTTCCATACGCGATCGGGGCGTTTGCGGCGGGCATGGCCTGCGCGCTCGCCACCGGCTACCTCAGCGAAAACAGCCGGATCAAGCAGGACACGATCATGGGCATCGTCTTTGCCGGCATGTTCGGCCTCGGCCTCGTCATGTATGTGAAGATCCAGTCCTCGGTCCATCTCGACCATATCCTGTTCGGCGACATGCTGGGCGTGTCGTTGGCCGATATCGCCGAAACGGCGGCGATTTCCGTTCTTGTCGCCGCCGTGCTCGCCGTCAAGTGGAAGGACTTTCTGCTCCACGCCTTCGATCCAGCCCAGGCGCGCGCCGTCGGGCTGCGCGTCAATCTCCTGCATTACGGCCTGCTCTGCATGATCTCGCTCACCGTGGTGGCGGCGCTGAAGGCCGTCGGCATCATTCTCGCCATCGCCATGATGATCGCGCCGGGCGCCATCGCCTTTCTGCTGACGCGGAACTTCTCGGCCATGCTGCTCCTGTCGGTCATCATCGCCGTCGCCTCCTCCTTTCTTGGCATCTACCTGTCCTTCTTCATCGACAGTTCGCCGGCGCCGACGATCGTGCTTCTGCTGTCCGCCGTCTTTGTCGCCGTGTTCATATATTCAACCCGGAAGGCGGCGCGGACGGAAGCCGGGCAAGAGCAGCCGACGGCGCAATAGGCTCGATGACATTGCAATTGCGACGCAACTGGCTTAGTTGCGAAAGCCGGCGCTCGCTCGAAAGGCGCGGCGCCGGCCCGCAGGCAATGGAAGAGAGGATCGAATGGACATCGAAGCCCTGTGCGCCGAAAACGGCCTTCGCCTGACCAAGCCGCGCCGGGTCATTCTGCAGGTGCTCGCAAGCATGGATGATCACCCCGACGCCGCCGAACTGCACCGGCGCGTGATCGAGATCGATCCGGGAATTGCGCTCGCGACCGTCTATCGCACGCTCAGGCTGCTTGAAGAAAAGGGCATTCTGGAAAAGCACAGGTTCGGCGACGGTCCCGCCCGCTTCGAAAGCGCGGACCATCCGCACCACGACCATCTGATCAATATCGACACCGGAGAGGTCATCGAATTCCGCTCCGACGAGATCGAGCGGCTTCAGGAAGAAATCGCGAAGAAACACGGCTTCTCCATCGTCAGCCATAAACTCGAGATCTACGTCAAGCGCCGTCGATAGGCTCTCTCATCCGGGCCGTTCCCGCGACCGGTATGGCAGGCGTCTGCGAGCCACGTCACGCCGGCGGGATGTATACATTTCATCGAAACATGACGAAATGACATTTCCCATTTTCGACCAATGACCGTATGACATCTATACCGCAACGCAACCCAGGTCGCTCCATGCCCACACCGCCTTTCCGCGCCGATCATGTCGGCAGTCTTCTCCGCCCCCGCTCCGTTGCGGAGGCGCGCAATGCCCATGTTCCCGCCGAAGAACGCCGCGCCATCGAAGATGCGGCGATCCCGGCGCTGATCAGGATGCAGGAGGATGTGGGTCTGAAGGTCGTCACCGACGGCGAGGCGCGCCGCGCCTTCTGGCACTTCGATTTCATGGGCATGCTTGACGGCATGGAGATGCAGACGCGCGAGGAAGGCGTTCAGTTTCACGGCACCAAGATCCCGCCGGTCCGCCCGGTGATCAACGGCAAGCTCGGGTTCCCCGCCGATCACCCCATGCTGGAGCACTTCACCTTCGTGAAGGACCACACGACCGTCTGCCCGAAGATCTCGATCCCCGGACCGTCCTGCGTCCATTTCCGCACCGATCCGGCCGACGTGATGCCTGCCGCGTACAAGGATCCGGACGTCCTCTTCGCCGACATTGCGGCGACCTACAAGCAGGCCGTCGACGCCTATTATGCCATCGGCTGCCGCTACCTGCAGCTCGACGACATCTTCTTCGCCTATCTCGGCGATCCCGAGCAGCGCGCCGAGCGCAAGGCCATGGGCCAGGACCCCGACTGGCTGATCGACCGCTATGCGTGGATGCTGAACGAGGCGATCAAGGACCGCCCGGCCGACATGCTGATCGGCATGCATATGTGCCGCGGCAATTTCCGCTCCACCTATGCCGCATCCGGCGGGTACGACGCAGCGGCGGACGCGATCTTCAACAAGACCGGCGTCGACATCTATTTCATGGAATATGACACCGACCGCGCCGGCGGCCTCGAGCCGCTGAAGCTTCTGCCCAAGGGAAAGAAGCGCGTCATGGCCGGCTTCATCACCACCAAGACGCCTGAACTGGAAAGCATGGACTGGATTCGCAGCCAGTTCGACAAGGCCGCCGAATATGTCGACATGGACCAGCTCGGCATCGCGCCTCAATGCGGCTTCGCCTCCACCGAACACGGCAATGCGCTGACCGAGGACGACCAGCGCCGCAAGCTCGAACTCGTCGTCAAGGTGGCGGAGGATCTCTGGGGCGAGGCCTGAGACGGCCACGACGCTCGCCGCGCGGCCTCTCGGGCCGTCCGGTCGGGACCGAGCGGGTCAGGCCAGCCATATTTGACTTGACTACACTTATAGACAAGTCATAGTGGCCGTCATGTATCTTGGAATTGACATCGGCACCTCGGTCATCAAGGCCGCGCTCTTTGACCGCAAAGGGCATCAGCAGGCCGAGGCAAGCGAACGCATGTCGCTGCTCGAGGCCCCCATCGGCTGGTCGGAACTCGACGGCGAGGCGACCTGGGAGACCGCGGCGCGGGTGATTCGCAGCCTTCTGCGCGAAGCCACCGCCGCACCGTCTTCGATCAGGTCGATCGGCATCACGGGCGTCATGGTCGGGGTCTGGGCACTCGATGAGAATGATCGCCTTCTGCGCCCGCCAATCCTGTGGAACGATGCCCGCGCGCGGGACCTCGTTGACAGGCTTCAAGCCGCAAAGCCGGGCCTGATCTCCGCCGTCTTCGCCCGTTCCGGCTCGGTGATGCAGCTTGGCTGCACGCTGCCGGTGATGGCCTGGCTCGCCGAACATGAACCGGATGTGCTGGCAAAGGCCCGCCATATCCTGACGGCCAAGGATTTTATCCGCTTCCGGCTGACCGGCGCGATCGCCACCGATGAATCGGAAGCCGCCATGGCCCCCGGTTCGGCGGTGACGCGCGATTTTCATCACGAACAGGCCGCGCTTCTCGGCATCGAGGATCATATCCGCCTGCTTTCGCCAGTGGCCCGCGGAGAGGCGCTGGCGGGCACGGTGACCGAGGCTGCAGCACAGGCAACCGGGCTGAAGGCCGGAACGCCCGTTGCCGTCGGCACCGGCGACACCAGCGCCTGCGTGCTCGGCGCCGGCGCCCACAAGCCGGGCCAGGCCGTCACCGTGCTTGGCACGACCTGCCTCAACGGCGTCATCTTCGACCACGCCGTCTATGAGCCACGCGATCTCGGGCTCTTGTTCATCGTTCCGGGAAAGCGCTGGATGAAATCGATGGTCAATGTCGCCGGCACGACGGTGCTCGACTGGGCGCTCGAAACGCTCTGCCCGGATATTCTCGCGGGCGAGGCTCCCTATGAGACCCTTGGCGCACTCGCCGAGCAAAGCCCGGCGGGCGCGAACGGCGTCTCCTTCATCCCCTATCTCTCGGCTTCCGGCGTCATCGCGCCGCGTATCGAGCCGAAGGCCCGCGCCGGCTTCCATGGCCTCGCGCCGCATCACCGCCGCGCCGACATGGTCCGCGCCGTCTATGAGGGACTGGCCTATGCGATCCGGGATTGCTTTGAGGCGATCGGCGGCGTCAAATCCTCCATTCGGCTTGTCGGCGGCGGCGCGCGCAGCCCGTTCTGGTCGCAGATGATTGCCGACGTCACCGGCGCGCCGGTCGAAGTGCCGGAAGGCACGCAATTCGGCGCCAAGGGTGCTGCGCTCTGCGCGGCCGTTGCCCTTGGCGACTATGCCTCCCTGGACGAGGCCTGTGAAACGACGTTCGCGCTCAAGGCCCGCTTTGCGCCGTCTGCGGAAACCAGACCGGCCTATGATGCCGGCTTTGCCCGGTTCAAGGCCGGCAGCGAGGCCGCACTCGGCGCGCTGAGGGCGGTCGCCGACTGATCGAAACCTCTAGATCATCGGGCGGTTAATCTGAACCGCCCGATGATCCATCTCTTTGTTCAGGCACATCGGGTTATCAAAAAACCGGTAACCACTTTTTCGCCCGATACTCTAGTCTTCGCCGTCTCGCCGAAAATCGCCGAAGCCGACCGTATAGGTCCACTCCTTGGCGGCAGGACTGCGGTTGTCCGGCTCGGCGGCCGGAAAACCGACATTGCGGATGGAAATGTCGAGCGGCACGGGCAGCATGACGATGCGTGACACTTCGAGCGGCGCCCCCGTCTGGTCGCGTCCTTCCCTGACGGCAAGAAACACAGGCGCGCCTTCTTCCAGCTTCAGAAGCGAAGCAATCTCGGCATCAGCAGCGACGGGCATGTACTTGTCGTCGGCGAAGACGACCGTGCGGCCGAATCTCTCACGCAACACCCTGTAGAGCGAACCGGACAGCGCGGAGAGTTCGACGCCTTCCAGAAGGCCGAGATTGAGGCTGGTGGAAACCACGGCAAGCGGCTTGCCGCCGGTAACCGCCAGCCGCTTGTGGCGATAGACCATGGCATCGCCGGCGAGCCCGAAGAAGCGCCTTTCCTGCTCGCCCGCCGCGACAGGCCCGCTTTCCAGCACCGAATAATCCGGCTTCAGCCCCTGGCCGACAAGGCTTTCGGTGATCGAGGCAATGGCGTGATAGCGCTTTTCGACGCCCTTGCGGTTGATGAAGGTGCCCATGCCGTGCTGACGCACGAGCAGGCCCTCGCGCACCAGGATTTCCAGCGCCTGCTGGATTGTCCGGCGGCTGACCTGCCACTGCGCGGCAAGCTTCAGTTCACCGTCGATCTTGTCATCGTAATAGCCTGAGACGATCCGGGCTCTCAGCGTTTCGGCAATCTGGATATAGACCGGGCGATGGTCCTTCGCCACGGGGGCATCTGCGCGCAAGAGCGGCTCCTGAAAAAGCGTCTATTTCATGCTTTGGCGCAGTTCCGGAGAAATCCGGCGCTCTCAGGAACTGCCGTCGAACTGCCTAGCATAAAGGACGGCTATCTGCTTTGCCATATTGGCGAGGACAGCCTTCAGGATTTTTTCGCCCTTTTCCGCGGTCGCGGCACGGGCATCGCCGAGAACCGGGCTTTTGGAAAAATCGGTCCAGCGATAGGCGACCGTCGCGAAATCCTCCGGAAATTCCGGATAGTTTTCAATGGCTTTATCCATATCGACGGAATCGGGCGCCAGATGCAGCACGTAGGACGTCTCGATCTCGCAGGCATGCATGTAGGAGGCGTGGGCTTCGCGTTTCTCGCGCACCGCCTCGATCACCGGACCGGCGCCGGGATAGAAGAAATTCGCCAGCATGATGCCCTTCTCCCTCAGCCGCCGCTGCGCATCGCGAATGGCAACGGCGTTGCCAAGATGCGCGTTGACGACGACCACGGTGCGGATGCCCTTGCCCGCGGCGCTTTCGGCAATCTCGGTGATGGTATTGCTGACGGTTTCGTTGCTGACGCCGAAAGACCCCGCGGCCTCGGCAAGCGACCAGACCTGACCGAAAGGCAGCACCGGCAGCCTGAGCACCGGCGTTTCGCCGTCAATCGTCTTGACCAGTTCCTCGACCAGCCTTGCCGCCAGAATATTATCGGTGCCCGCCGGCAGGTGGTCACCATGGCTTTCCACCGCGCCGATGGGCAGAAGAAGCACCGGAATTTTGGCCAGCGCCGCTTCCATGTCGCTGTCGTTCAGTCGCGAGATATCGGTCTTATCATATGCCAAGGGGATGCTCACTGCTTGAAGACAAAGGCGCGCTGCGGGTTCTTGACGAAGAATTTGTCAAACAGCGCCTTGCCGTCGAACCCGGCGTCGCCGGCCTGCTCCATGAAACGCGGAGCCCAGCTGCCGAGGATATAACCGAGTCCGAGGCCGCCCTCGCCGTAATTGCGGTACATGGTGCGCCGGGCGATATCGCCGCCGACGACGATCTGGTCTTCGTGACCATGACGGACGAGATTGAGGATGCAGTCGATCAGCACGCTTTCGGGGTGGTACTTGATCCGGCTGATGCCGTCGAAGCACATGAACAGGCCTGTTTCAGCCGCCTTCAGATGCAG
The DNA here is from genome assembly GCF_001578105.1 of Martelella sp. AD-3. Lineage (GTDB taxonomy): Bacteria > Pseudomonadota > Alphaproteobacteria > Rhizobiales > Rhizobiaceae > Martelella. The sequence goes on from NZ_CP014275.1 coordinate 4,136,044, forward strand.
CCAGTGGTCCGGATTGCGGTCGACATGGGCCATGGTGAGCCGGGTCGGATCGACGCCTTCCTGCTTCAGGATGGCAAGCTGTTCGAGGATCAGCGTGCCGAGTTCGGTATGGGAATGCAGCGGGCAGCCGGTTTCCTTGTGGGCGTCCAGAACGGCGCGGGTGACCTTGTCCTCGGCCTCCGAAATCGTGTTGTAGCCGGTTCCGAACTTGGCGACGCCGCCCTTGAGGTCCGTGCCATCCATGCCGACGGTCAGTTCCGCGACCACATGGTCGCGGATTTCGGCGCGCGAGCGGCTGTCGATCCACTCCTGGAACGTGCCGCCGGTGCCCGGCATCTGGCCCGGCCACATGATCGCCTTGTTGAAACCGGCGGTGGCGATGATCTTGATGCCGGTGCGGTCGGAGATTTCCTTCAGTTCGGCGGGTTTGCGGCCGTAATCGATCGCGGTCGCATCATAGACGGCCTGGCCGCCTTCCGCGACGAACAGTTCGACGTCCTTGATCGAGGCTTCGATGTCATCGATCATGAAATCGTCGATCTTCTTTTCCTGCCAGAGCGGGGGAATGCAGTAGAGGTGATCATGCGAATAGGTGACGCCGAGGTCCTCCGGCGCGATATCGCCATTGAGCGTGCGAATGAATTCCATCTTCAGCGATCCTTTTTGAAGTTTGAGAGCGCAAGCGCGAGAATGATGATCGAGCCCTGGAGAACGAAGCGCGCCGCCGGCGGCAGCGACAGCACGTAGAGCAGGCTCTGAAGGAAGAAGAGGATAAGGCTGCCGGCAGCCGCCCCCAGCGGCAGGAATACGCCGCCGGTGAACAGCGCCCCGCCGATGACGGCCGCGGCGATCGAATCCACCGTATAGGTATCGGCTATGCCGATCGAGGCCATGCCGGTGATCGACGACAGCATGATGCCGCCAAGCGTCGCCATGAAGCTCGCCAGCACGAAGGAGAAAATCACCATGCGGTCGGCGGCGATGCCGTTGCGGCGCGCGGCGGCGGCATTGGCGCCGGCAAGCAGCATTTTACGGCCGGAGAGCGAGTAATGCACATAGGCAAGCAAAATCAGGCTGCAGATGAGCCACAGCACCACCGACCACGGCAGGATGCCGAACAGCCAGCCCTCCGAGATGACCCGGAAACCGGCCGGGATCGATCCGCGCGGGCTTCCGCCGGTATAGACGAGGATCGCGCCAGACAATACCAGCGAGGTGGCGAGCGTGGCGAGAAACGCCGGGATGCGCAGCACCACGACCAGCACGCCATTGGCAAGGCCGACGAGAAGACCGAAGAACACGGTGATCGCAAGCGCTGCCGCCATATTGTCCATGTTGCCGGCAAAGCTTGCGGCAAGCACGATATTGGCGAGCCCTGCCGTCGCGCCGACGGAAAGGTCGAGCCGGCCCATCATCAGGATCAGCGCCTGACCGAGCGCGATCAGCCCGAGGGGCGCGGCCTGGCGGGCATTGTCCATGATCTGCACCACTGAGACGCGCCCCGAAAACACGAAGAGCACGACAAGCAGGATTGCGAGAAGCGCCAGTGCGCGCCAAGTTGCGCCTGCGGGCCTTGCGTTGGAAAGGAAAGCCGAAACCGCCATTTCAGTTCTCCTTACCGCGCATGAAGAACACCAGCGCGACGATGAAGATCAGCCCCTTGGCGATGTTTTGCAGGCTGGTATCGAGGTCGAGCAGGTTGAACATGTTGTTGATGAGTACGAGCGAGAGGGCTGCGAAGAACACGCCGACGGCATTGCCGCGGCCGCCCTGCAGCGCCACGCCGCCAAGGATCGCCGCCGAGACGGCATCGAGCGTATAGGATTCGCCGATCAGCGGATCGCCGGAGAGGATGCGGATGGACAGCACGATACCGGCGGCCGACGCCAGCACGCCCGACAGGCCGAAGACCATGAGATCGACGCGCAACGCCGAAATGCCGTTGGCAAAGGCCGCGCGCGGATCGGAGCCGAAAGCGTAGATCGACCGGCCGAGCCGCGTCCAGTTCATGGCGATCGCGATTGCGACGAAGACGGCAAGCGAGATCACAAGCGGCGCGGAAAACAGGCGCTCGGCGCCGAAAAGCGCCTCGTAGAACGCATAGTCCACCTCGCCGCCCGGCGAGGGCAGCAGGAGCATTGTGATGCCCTTGACGATGGCCGCCGTCGCCAGCGTCATCACCAGCGGATTGATCCTGAGAAAGTTGACGCCGCAGGCCGTGAAGATTCCGCAGGCAAGGCCTGCCGCAAGCGCCAGCGGAACCGAGAGCCAGCCAAGGCTTGACGAAGTCAGCGCCATGATCGCCGTCGCAAGGCTCATGATCGAGCCGACGGAAAGATCGATGCGGCCGGCAAACAGGACCAGCGCCTCGCCCAGCGCAACAAGCCCGAGCGGCAGAAGCCGGGTGGAAAGGTTGGTCAGATTCGAATCGCTGAAGAAATTCGGCGAGAGAAAGCCCGTCACCGCGATCAGCAGAGCCGCGAGCGCAAGCGCCGGCAGGCTGAGGAGCAGGTTGGAGCGAAGAGAACCTTCAAACAAGGGCCGCCTCCCCGTTTTCAGCACTGCCCTGTCCGTGAGACGGCAGGCCCGCGGCATAGCGCATGATCTTTTCCTCGGAGAAGTCTGGACGGGCGATCTCGCCGGTGATGCGACCTTCGTAGAGCGCCAGAATGCGATCGGAGAGGCCGATCAGTTCCATCAGATCGGAGGAGATGAGAATGACGGAGACGCCTTTTTTCGAAAGCGCGTCGACCAGATGGTAGATTTCGCTCTTCGACTGGACATCGACGCCCTTGGTCGGCTCGTAGAGCACCAGAAGCTTGGGCGTATGCGCGAGCCAGCGGGCGAAGACGACCTTCTGCTGGTTGCCGCCGGAGAGTTCGCCGACCGGCTGCTCCATATCGGTGGAGCGGATCGAGAAGCGCTCGCGCGCGCCCTCGACGAACTGCCGCTCGTAGCCGAGCGGCAGGACGCCGGCGCGCGAGCGTTCCGAGATCGCAAACAGGCTCATATTGAGGCGGATCGGCAATGACAGCGCCAGGCCCTCATGCTTGCGGTCATCGGGAATGCTGGCAATGCCGGCGCCGATGGCGGCCGCCGGCGATTTGAGCGTCGCCGCCTTGCCGTCGAGCTCCACCGCGCCGGAACGGAACGGCGCGATGCCGCACAGCGCATCCGCCAGCGGTTTCTGCCCCTGCCCTTCGAGACCGGCAATGCCGAGCACCTCGCCGCGCCGCACCGAAAAGTCGATTTCCGGCAGGTCGGCATTTGTCCCGCCAGTCACGGAAAAGCGGACCGGTAGATCGGCGAGCGCCGGGCGCTCCGGAAAGATGTTTTCCAGCTTGCGGCCGACCATGGCCTGGATCAGATCGTCTTCGGCAAAGGCGCCGCGCTCCGCTTCCAGCGTGAGCGCGCCATCCTTCAGAACCACGACGCGGTCGGCCGCCGTCATGATCTCTCCCATGCGGTGGGAAATGAAAATGACCGATGTGCCTTCCCGCTTCAGCTCGTTCATCAGCTTCAAGACGGACTGCGCCGCTTCGGCGGAGAGCGATGCCGTCGGCTCGTCAAGGATCAGCAGATCGGGCTTGGCCGCGATCGCGCGCGCTATCTCGACCAGTTGCCGTTCGGCCGCGCTCAGGCGGCGACCGAGACGCTTTCCGTCCAGGCTGAAGCCGAGAGACGCGGAAAGGTCGGCGAAATCGGCATGAAGCCGCTTCTGCCGGATCAGGCCGAGCGCATTGCGCGGCTCGCGGCGGAAGAAGGTGTTTTCGGCCACCGTCAGGTCCGGCATGATCGCCGTTTCCTGGTGCGCGATGGCGACGCCCTTCGCGGCAGCCTCAGCCGGGCTTGCCGGATGATAGCCCTCGCCGGCGAGGCGGATCTCGCCGCTGTCATAAGGAAGATTGCCGGACAGGATGTTCATGAGGGTGGACTTGCCGGCTCCGTTTTCGCCGACAAGCGCCAGAACTTCCCCCCGGCCAAGCGAGAAAGAAACGTCCTGCAGGACGGCGTTGCGCCCGAAGGACTTCGACAGACCCGTGACCGCCAGCAGAGGGGGGTGTTGTGCGGAAGTATGGCTCGTCACTGTTTCTCTCTCGCTTGCTGGAGCGCCGAGCGTCTATTCGAACGCACAAAGAACGCTCCAACTCATTGAATCCACGAATCGTGCCTTCCGAAAGTCGTTTCCGATTTTCGGGCCGATGCGCCAAGCCCGCTCAATCCTGGAAGGTTGCCCGGACCTGTTCGTCGCTGAGCCGGGTATTGGCCCAGAACGAGTCGGAGAGGTCGTCGCGCGTGAACTCGGACAGGTTCTCCGACGTGATCATCGGGACCTCGTAGAGCTTGTTCTTTTCGACCTCTTCGCCCTGAAGCAGATCGAGCGCCACCAGAAGGGCTTCCGAACCGAGCCAGGTCGGCTTCGACGGCGCAACGGATTCAAAGCCGTCGGCCTCGAGCGCGGTCCAGCGCTTCAGGTAGCCGTTATTGTCCTCGCCGGTCATCGGCACCAGCGGACGCTGCGCCGCCTCGAAGGCGTCGATCGCGCCGAGCGTCATGCTGCCGCCCTGCGACCAGACGCCGTCGATCTCCGGATTGGCGGCGAGAAGGTTGGAAACCGCGACCTTGGCCTTGGCATAATCCCAGCCAGCGTCAACCACGCTGATGACCTCGATATCGGGATACTCGTCGAACACCGCCTTGGCGCCCTTCCAGCGGTCATCGCTGGCGGAGATGCCGGAAATGCCGTTGAGCGCGATGATCCTGCCCTTGCCGTCCAGCTTGTCGGCCAGCCATTCGGCGCCGGCCTTGCCGAAATCGACGTCATCGACGGTGACCAGAGCGTCATAGTCATCGCTGCGGATGGTCGAGGCGAGCAGAACGATCTTGATGTCCTGGGCTTCCGCCTTCTTCAGAACCGGAATGACGGCGGTCGGCGAGATCGGCGTGAGGATGATGGCGTCGACGCCGCGCGTGATCATGTCCTCGATGTTGGAGACCTGCTTGTCGGCCTTAAGCTCCGATTCCGTGTAGACGACATCGACCGTATCCTGATGCCGTTCGGCTTCGGCCTCGAATTCCTTCGAGAGCTGAACCGACCAGGAATTGCCGTTGAAATAATTGTCATAGCCGATGGTGAACTTGTCCTCGGCCATCGCGGGAGCCGCCATGCCCGCAAAGACGGAGGCGACGAGCAGCAGTTTCTTCAGTTTCATGTTTTTCCCCTTTTTCGAGAGAACCTGTTTTGCTTATGCCCTATTGTTATCTTGTATACTCATGTAGTCAAGTTGGAATCCGTAACGCCCGACCAATCCTTCACGGCTCGCCGTCCAGCCCGTCACTTCGGCAGGACGTCCACGGCCCGGCGCACCCAGTCCAGTCTCTTTTCCGGGATGAGGCCGTAATTGTAGAAGTTGATGCCGTCGGCGCCGGCTTCGATCGCGGCCTTGGCGCGCGCGGCAAGGGCGTCGGCCGAGGTCACTTCCGGATAGAAGACCCGGTAGCCCGCGCCGAGATACTTGTTCGGCCCCAGCGCCGCGCGGCCGGTCTTCATCAGCGCGGTCACGGCCTCCGGCTCCATGAAATAGCAGCACAGGATCGCGCCGTCGCAGACCTCGCCGACCGCCTGCAGATCGACGCCGCCCATCCAGCCATCGGCAAGATCGATGAGCACGACCCTGCTTTCCGGGTCGGCCGCAGCGCGGATCTCGGCGATCAAACTGGTGACGGGCTCGGAGCGCCATTCCAGAAAGGCCCTGAGAGCGGCATAGGCACTGAAGGCATCATTGCCCGCCTGGGGGAAATCCGGAAACTGTTTCGCCGGCACTTCGCGTTCGCAGATATCCGCGATGAGGCCGCGCACCGTCTCGCGGGCTTCCTCCATCGGCACGCCGGCCAGCTTGCCGCGCGCCATGCAATGGTCGCAGAAGCAGAGCGACAGCAGGAAATCATCCTCGGCATTGAGCCCGACGCCGTCCTTCTCGTGGTGGAACTCATGGGCAAAACCCATGAAATTCGGGCTTTCTAGCTCGACCATGTCGGGCTTGTAACGCGTCGTCATATCCCGAACCAGGGTGACGACGTAATCGCGCGCCGCCGGGCTCGACGGGCAGAGGTTGTAATAGTTGGGATTGCCGAAAGCATTGCGCGTCACATGCTCGGGATGAAGCGTGCCGAGCCGCGTGTTGTGCAGGCACACCGTCCAGCAATTGACCTTCATGCCGTCGCCGGCATCACGCGCCGTCGTCAGCGCCTCCAGCATGTCGCCGCGCTCCGCCACATTGTCGGCCATCAGCGGACGGATCGTCTTGCCCGCCCACAGCGCCGCGTCGGGGCGAAAATAGATCGTGCCGTCCTGCGGGAAATAGGCCTTCTGCGCAGGGCTGCGCGGCTGCAGAAAGCGGCCCGCGTGATAGGACGATGCCAGAGAGACCGTATTCAGGCCCGCCCGACCCGCCAGATCGGAAAATGCCCGCTCAAGCCCCTGGTCCTGAATGTCCCAGGGATAGGTCCACATGGAAAGTTGCATTTCGCGCTCCCTGCTGTTCACTTGACTGCACATGTAGTCATATTGTGGGCGAACAAGTCAACGTCGACGCCATCGCTTTGCCGGTTCTCGACAGCGGCGGGTCAGGGCAATTGCGCAGCCTACATTTTAGGCATTTTTTTTAATGCATAAAAATTGACAGGCCAACGGAATTTCTCTAACTGGAAAAAAAGATTTCCTTTTCGAGATATGAGGGACCTCCCGAATGCCGCACTCCAAGTCTCTTCTCCGGTCAGGCGCGCTTGCCGCGCTGTTCTGCCTGCCTGTCTTTTCGGCCCAGGCTCAGGAAACCTTCGTCGTTTCCAACTGGGGTTATTCCAACGATTTCTATGAACCCTTCATTTTCGAGCCTTTCGAAAAGGAGCACAATGTCAGGATCGTCACGGAGACCGGCGGCGCGCCCGAGCGGCTTAACAAGGCGCGCATCCGCGGCGGCGTCGACGTCATCCTGCTGACCGACAAGTTCTCGCAGATCGGCATCAACCAAGGCGCTTTCGAGACGATCGACTCCTCCAAGCTCTCCAATTTTGATGAGCTCTACGATGCCGCCAAGAACCCGCAGGGCGATTACGGGCCGGCATACACCTTCGGCCGCTATGGCATCGTCTACGACAAGACCCGCACCGACACCCCGATCACCTCGTGGTGCGATCTGTGGCGCGACGACTTCGCCGGCGCCATCGCCATGCCGGCCTTCAACACGACCGGCGGCCCGCTGACGGTGATGATGGCGGGCAAATGCGCCGGTTCCGACGCCTTCGAGGATCCGGATACCGCCTTCGCCAAGATGGCCGAGCTGAAGCCGAACATCGTCAAGACCTTCTCTTCGGGCTCGGAGCTCACCAATCTGCTTTCGACTGGCGAGGCCTTTATCGGTCTGGCGCAGGACTATGCCTTTCCGGCGATCCAGGCCGCCAACCCGAATATCGGCTGGGCCGAGCTTTCGGAAGGCGACTTCCGGATGATGAACACCTACAACATCCCGAAGAACGCCAAGCACAAGGAGCTGGCGCTCGCCTTCATCGACTTCTCGATCTCGATGCAGGCCCAGAAGGATGCGGCGATCGAACTGGTCAGCGGCTCCGGCCCGGTCAACAAGACCGTGGAACTGACGCCGGAGCAGGCCTCCCAGCTCGTCTATGGCGAGAAGGCCGTGCTGAGCATGCAGCCGACCCCCTACGACAAGCTGCTCGAGGTCAATGACGACTGGGAGCGCCGCTGGAACGACGTCTTCGGGCGCTGACGGAATACCAATTGACTTCCCGCGTCTCCCTCGTGCAGCGCCTCAGCGCGCTTGGCCCGTGGTTGCTGGTTCTGCCGGCAACCGCGGTTCTGCTTTTCATCCTGATCATTCCGGTCGCGGGCACGCTTGCCGAAAGCTTCTCCAATCCGGCCGGGCTGTTCGCCAACTACCGGGATTTCTTCGCCGACAGCTATAATCGCACGGTGATGATCCGCTCCTTCCGCATCGCCTTCCTGTCGACGCTGACGGCGCTCATCCTCGGCTTCGGCGGCGCCTACATGATCGCCAATTCTTCGCAAGGTCTGAAGCGCGTGCTGCTGATCCTGTCGGTCTTTCCGCTTCTGACGAGCGTGGTCGTCCGTTCCTTCTCCTTCATGGCGATCCTCGGCCGCAACGGCGTGGTCAACACCGCGCTGATGAAGCTCGGGCTGATCAGCGAGCCGATGGAAATGCTGTTCACGCAGGGCGCGGTGATTGCCGGTCTCGCCTATCTGTTCACGCCGCTGATGATCCTGTCGCTCGTCGGTGTGCTCGAGAACATCGAAGATGACCTTTATCTCGCGGCCGGCTCGCTCGGCGCCGCGCCGGTCGCCGTCTTCTTCCAGGTGACGCTGCCGCTCGCCGTGCCCGGCATGATCGTCGGCTCGGTTCTGGTGTTCACCGGGTCGCTCGCCACCTTCGTCACGCCGACGCTTCTCGGCGGCGAACCGCAGATGACGCTGGCAACGCTGCTTTACCAGAAGGCGATGATCTCCTTCGACTGGGGGGTGGCCAACACGATCGCCGCGATCATGATGGGAACCGCGATCTTCTGCGTCGTCGTGCTGGGCACCATTGCCGGCAGAATTTCGGCACGGAGGGCTGTCCATTGACCGGTCGTCGCATTCATCCGCTTTCGAAACTGTTCGGCTGGCTGGTCATCCTGTTCCTGGCGGGGCCGATCGTGATCGTCATCGGCACGTCCGTGTCCGACACGCCTTATCTCGCCTTCCCGCCGCAGGGCTTCACGCTCAAATGGTATGCCAATGTGTTCAATCACAGCGGCTTTCTCGATACATTCATCATATCGATGCAGGTGGCCATTGGCGGCACGCTGATCGCGCTCGTCACCGGACTTGCGGCTGCCTATGCGCTGACGCGATACAGGATGAAGATCCCCGGCTGGTACGGCTCGGTGTTCTTCCTGCCGTTCTTCATTCCGGAAATCGTCTTCGGCTTTTCGCTCCTGAAGACGCTGATCGTCCAGTTTCAGCTGCCGATCCTGCCCTCGCTCATCCTTGGCCATGCGATCCTGTGCCTGCCCTATATGGTGCGGGTGATCGGCGCGAGCCTTGCGGGCTTCGACTTCTCGATCCAGGAGGCCGCCATCAGCCTCGGCATGCATCCGGTCAAGGCGTTCTGGACCATCGTCCTGCCCAATATCCGCTCCGGCGTGATCGCCGGCATGGTGCTCGCCTTCATCACCTCGCTGAATGATATGGCCGTGGCGCTGTTCCTGACCGGGCCCGGCATCTCGACGCTGCCGATCGAGGTCTTCACTTACGTGCAGCAGTTTTTCGACCCGACCGTCAGCGCCGTTTCCGTGCTGCTGATGGGCGTCACCATTCTCGTCATGATGCTGATCGAGCGCAGCCTCGGTCTGTCGAAGACCGTTCAATAGGAGTTTTCATGGCTGAGAACGCCGTCATCCTGAACAATGTCACCGCCCATTACGGCGCGACCCAGGTTCTGCACGGGCTGAACCTATCCGTTGGCGAGGGCGAACTGGTCTCGCTTCTCGGCTCCAGCGGCTGCGGCAAGACCACCACGCTGCGGCTGCTTGCCGGCTTCCTGCAGCCGACGGGCGGGCACATCTCGGTCGCCGGGCGCGATGTCACCGGTCTGCCGCCGCACAAGCGCGATGCCGGCATTGTGTTCCAGAACTATGCACTGTTCCCGCATCTGACCGTCGCCGAAAATGTCGGCTTCGGACTGAAGCAGCGCAAGGTGGCAGCGGCCGAACGCGAGAAACGCGTTGCCGGGATGCTTGAGCGCGTCGGGCTTTCAAACTTTGCCGACCGCCTGCCCGCCGCGCTTTCCGGCGGACAGCGCCAGCGCGTCGCCGTCGCCCGCGCGCTCGCCATCGACCCGCCGCTCCTGATGTTCGACGAGCCGCTTTCCAACCTCGACGCCAAGCTGCGCGTCGATATGCGGGTGGAAATCCGCGAGTTGCAGAAGGCCAACGGCCGCACCGCCATCTATGTGACCCACGACCAGGAAGAGGCCTTTTCCATTTCCGACCGCGTGGCGATCATGAATGCCGGCAATATCGTCCAGCTCGACACGCCGGAAATGCTTTACACTCGCCCGGTCAACGCCTTCGTCGCCCGCTTTGTCGGCTTCGACAACCTGATCGCCATGCGCGTCATCGCCCGCAATGGCGCGATCGTGACGGCCGAGCTTGAAGGCGGCGAGCGGATCGACCTTGACGAGGCCGAGACCGGTCCGCTGCCGGAGCGCTTCGTCATCGGCGCCCGCCCGGAAGGCCTGACCCTGACGGATGCGGGCAATGCCGATGCGATTGCCGGAAAGACCCATATGCGCTCCTACCTCGGCCGCGCCTACCAGTACAAGATCGAGACCGCCACGGGCATTCTGGTCGCCAATGGCCCGCTCTCCAACCCGATCGAAGCCGAGCAGAATGTCGGTCTTGCCTTCGATTTCGCCCATTGCTGCATTCTGGACGACGAAGGGCAGAAGCCATGAGCCGGTCGATTGTCGCCGCCGCCGCCCAGATGGGCCCGATCGCCCGCTCGGACACCCGCAAGGCCGTTGTCGAGCGCCTGATCGCCCTTCTTGGCGAGGCTGCCGCCAGAGGCGCGGAGCTCGTCGTCTTTCCGGAACTGACGCTGACGACCTTCTTTCCGCGCTGGCACATGACCGACCCGGATGAAATCGACGCCTTTTACGAGACGGAGATGCCGGGGCCGGACACACGGCCTCTGTTCGAGGCGGCCAGGCGGCTGAAGATCGGGTTCTATCTGGGTTATGCGGAACTGGCGGTCGAGAACGGCGTGAAGCACCGCTATAACACGGCCATTCTCGTCGGCAGGGACGGCGAAATCGTCGGCAAATACCGCAAGATCCACCTGCCGGGATGGGACCGGCCGCAACCGGACATGGTCTCGCAGCACCTCGAAAAATACTATTTCGAGCCCGGCAATCTCGGCTTCAATGTGTTCGAGACCATGGGAACGCGCATCGGCATGGCGATCTGCAACGATCGCCGCTGGCCGGAGACCTATCGGGTGATGGCGCTGAAGGGCTCGGAGATGATCCTCGTCGGCTACAACACGCCCGACGACCATACCGGCGATTTCGATTTCGACAGCCTGACGCAGTTCCACAACCAGCTTTCCCTCCAGGCCGGTGCCTACCAGAATTCCAACTGGGTCGTTGCCACGGCAAAAGCCGGCCACGAGGAAGGCTCGAACCTGATCGGCCAGTCGATGATCGTCGCTCCTTCCGGCCAGATCGTCGCCATGGCAACCTCCACCGCCGACGAGGTGATCGTGGCGAAATGCGATCTCGACATGGCGGCCCTTTACCGCAAGACGATTTTCGATTTCGCCCGCCACCGCGAACCGGAAGCCTACCGGCTGATCGTCGAGACCAAAGGTCCGGTAACAGGCTGAACGCATGACAGATTTATCGAGTGGGGGAGAGAAAATTGATTGAGCCGGACACAGCGGAAAAGAGCGAGCAGAACGAGACAAGCTCTGTTTCCCGCCTCCTGTCGGAGCTGCGCCGCGAAAACGGCTGGACGCTTGCCGAGCTTTCAAGGCGCACCGGCGTTTCGATTTCGGCGCTTTCCAAGATCGAGAACGGCCAGAGCCAGCCCGCCTATTCCGTGCTGACGCGGCTCTCGGGCGGGCTCGGCCTCGACTTTGCCGACCTTCTGGAGGGCCGGTCAACCCGCCCGCGCTTCGCCCGCGCAGCCCGCACCATCAATCGCCGGGGGGAGGGCAAACGGCTTGAGAACGACATGGGCGTCTACCGCCTGCTTTCCACCGAGCTTGCCGACAAGGCCCTGACGCCGATGGTGATCGACATCCCGCCGCGCGCAGACAAAGCCGAGCCGGCCCGCAGCGCCCACAGCGGCGAGGAATTCGTCTATGTGCTCGCAGGCGACGTGATCTTCGAGATGGCGCCATATGCGCCGATCGTCCTGGCCGAAGGCGATACCGTCTATTTCGACGCGGCTTCGGAGCACGGCTTCTATTCCGCCGGCCCCGGCAATGCCCGTATTCTGTCCATCTGCTATTCCGGCTCCGGCGAGGCGCCGGACCACCTCACGGTGTGATCATGATCGATGCAAAATCCGAAGTCCGGCTGCGCCAGCGGCTGACCCTTGTCGCTCTTGGAAAGGCGCCGGCCGACCGTATCCTGCGTGTTGGCCGGCTGCTCGACACCGCAACCCGCACATGGAGCGACAATCAGGAAATCATCATCTCCGGCGACCGGATCGCCTATGTCGGACCCGCCGGATCATGGCCGGGGACATGCACTGTGGTCGACGAGCGCCCCGACCTGATGGCCGTTCCAGGGCTCGGCGAAGTGCACAAGCATATCGAAAGCTCGCATCTGACGCCGGAATGGGAGGCCGCGCTGGTGATGCCGCGCGGCAATACCTGGACCTGCGAGGCAAGCCACGAATTCTCCAATGTGCGCGGCGCGAAGACGCTCGATTTCTGGATGACGGCGCGCCAGCACGGCTCGCCGCTGAAGATCTTCCCGCTGCCCGGCTCCGCCGTTCCGCCGACGGCCTACGAGCATGGCGGCGGCTGGCTTGGCCATGACGAGCAGCGCGATTTTCTGGCCGGCAGCCTGATGGTCGCGGGCCTCGACGAGGTGATGGACTGGCCGGCGGTCTGGAACCCGGAGAATGGCTCCCACGACCGGCTCTGGGGCATGATCGAGGCGACCTTCGCCGCGCGCGGCGTGGTCGAGGGCCATGCCGCCGGCATCCGGGACCTGCCAACGATCAATGCCTTTGCCGCCGCGGGCCTGGCATCCGACCACGAGGCGTGGACGGCGGAGGAGTTCTGGGACAAGCTCACCCACGGGCTTTTTGCGGAGCTCCGGCCCCATTCCATGCCCGATGTGATCAAGGGCCTGCTGGAACGCGGTCTTGCCGACTGGTCGCAGATCGCCTTCGCCACCGATGATCGCTCGGCTTCGGAGACGCTGGAGAAGGGCGCGACCGATTACAATGTCCGCCTTGCGATCCAGACCGGCCTCGCGCCCGAGATCGCCATTCAGTGCGTCACCATCAACCCGGCCCGGCACATGCGGCTCACGCCCTGGGTCGGCACGATCGCGCCCGGCCGGTTTGCCGATGTTGTGCTTCTCTCCGATCTCGAGAGTTTCGAGATCACCGAAGTCTGGGCCGATGGAAAACAGGTTTCCCAGGGCAAGGACTACATTCTTCCCGTCCCCGCAATCGACTGGCCGGACTGGGCCCGCGACACGGTCAATACCGGCGGCACTTTCGAGGCTGCCGACTTCGCAATTCCTGCCGAGGCCGGTCGCGAGACGATGACGGCGGCGGTGCTGCGCCCGTTCCACTGGGAAGACGATTTCCTGACCTATGACCTTCCGGTGGATGGCGGAGAGGTGCAGCGCGACACGGCGCAGACCATCACCAAATTCGCCATCGTCGACCGGTTTTCCGGTAAAAAATCCGTCTCGAAAATGTTCTGGGCCGGCACGGGACCGAAGACGCCGGACTGCGCGCTGGCAAGCTCGCTTGCCCATGACAAGCATAATATCTGGTGCGTCGGCTCCTCCGATCAGGCAATGGCGGCGGCCGTCAATGCGCTGGTCGAAACTGGCGGCGGCTGGGCGCTGGTGCGTGACAACAGGGTGGTCGCCACCGTGCGCTACGAGATCGCCGGACTGATGTCGCAGCGTTCCGCCGAAGACCTCGATGCCGACATGCAGGCGCTCTATGCGGAAGGCGAAAAGATCGAATGGATGTTCGAGCCGTCCTCCTCGCCCCGCTGGTGGGCCGGGTTCCCCGAACGCCTCGCCTTCGCGACGCTGACCTGCGCGCCCTGGCGCTGGGTTCTGGTCGCACCATCGGATTATGCGCCGGAGGGGCTCGTCAATGTGGCGACGGGCGAAACGCACAGGATCGTCTGGTAAAGTTATGAGCATCACTGCGGAAACCGCCGCCCGTCCGGCATTTGAAGGCATGGAACGGCTCGAAACGCCCTCGGTCGTTGTCGACGCGGCGCGCCTGAAAGCCAATATCGCGCGCATGCAGGCGATTGCCGCAGACGGCGGCGTCGCGCTTCATCCGCACATCAAGACCCATAAATCGCTCGCCATTGCCGGCATGCAGCGCGATGCCGGCGCCAGCGGCGTGACGGCCTCGCATCCGGGCGAAGCGGCCGTGTTCATCCGTGCCGGTTTCTCTCCGGTCACGCTCGCCTATCCGCTGGTCCGCCCGGAACCGGTATCGCGCCTTCTCACACTTGCTAACGAACACAGCGTCCGGGTCCGCTTTATCGCCGACAGCATGACGGGCCTCGCGGCTCTGGAGCGCGGCGCAGAAACAGCGGGACGAACGACCGACGTCTTCATCAAGGTCGATGTGGGTCTGCATCGCTGCGGCGTCGATCCGCTGGCCGAAACCGGCGTCGCCCTGGCGCAGAAGCTTGACGCGTCCAGGCTGAGGTTCTGCGGGCTGCTTTCCCATGCCGGCCAGGCCTATGGCGCCGGTAACGCGGATGGCGTTCGTGCCGTGGCCGCCACGGAGCGGCGCATTCTTCTCGACCTCAAGGAAAGGCTCCGGCGCAGCGGCATCGCAGTGCCGCTGATTTCGGTCGGCAGCACGCCGTCCCTCATCGCCAATGACGGTTTTGACGGCATCGATGAAATCCGGCCGGGCAATTATGTCTTCTTCGACATGACCGCCGTCCGCCTCGGCATTGTCGGGCGCGACAGCCTGTCGCTCGCCGTATCCGCGACGATCATCTCGAAGAACCGCGATTACTACATCGTCGACGCGGGCTCGAAGACGCTGAGCTCCGATCTCGGCGCGCACAGCACCGGCTCTGGCACAGGCTTCGGCGAGGCATGGAGCGCGGATCTCGACCGGCCGCTTGCCGTCGAAAAGCTGTCGGAGGAGCACGGCATGGTCGCGCGCAAGGGCAGCGACCTTGAAATCGGCCAGCGCCTGCTGATCTATCCCAACCACGCCTGCGTCGTCGTCAATCTCGCGCCGCGCCTGCTCTTGCTCGAAGGCGGCGCGGCGGCGTCGCTTGCTGTCGATGCCAGACGCGGGGCGGCGATCGCCTCCTGATATTCCGAAGGTCACGCGCCGGATACGGCGTGTCGTGCAGCGGGCCGGTCACCATGCCGGCGCGAACGCCCCGGCCTGCGCCCGTTTCCGGGCGGCAGTGCGCTTGGCGGCGGCGCTGCCCGCGCTTTAAGATTTCATTACATAACATTTGACATTTCCAGAATAGGATTCAAACATGTTTTCGGCAGGAGATCGCGCGCATGTATGACGATAATTCCCCGTTTTCACCCGGGACCCGAAAGCCCGAAGCGCTGAAGCCCGTGCAGAAGGCGGCCTTCGCCGAAGAAAGGCTGATGCAGGCCATTCTATGGTGCGAGCTTGAGCCGGGGCTGATGATCGCCGAGGCAACGCTTGCGACACGCTTCGGCCTTGGCCGGGCGGCAACCCGTGTGGCCCTGGCGAAGCTTTCCACGCTCGGTTTCATGCTGCCGATCCCGCGCGAGGGCTGGCGGGTGCTGCCGATGAGCGGCGCGCTTGTGGGACAGGTTGTCGACGCCCGCCGCATGGCCGAGCCGACGCTGGCGACGCTTGCGGTCGACCGCGAAAAAAATGCGCGCCTGTTCGAGCTTGCCGGAATGATCGAGGCGGCGGGCGCTGCCGCGGAGGATGCGGCGCGCAGCACGCGCAGCGGCTACGAACGGCGTTTCCGCACCGAGCTCGCCTCCGGGCTCAATCCTTTCGTCGCCGGCTTCGTGGAACGGCTCTGGGACCACTCGGACCGGATCGTCCGCTTCTTCGAGAGCGAGGGCGCAACGCCGATGCCGCCGCTGAAGGCCGCGGCCATTGCCCGCGCCCTCGATGCCGGCCGCACAGATGAGGTCCGCACGCTTCTCGATGAGGCGATCGACCGGTTCAGAACCTTTGCCGGCAACGCGCTCTTGAACAACCGGAGCGAACTGGCACTGGACGGAGGCACCAAACCTCGGGAGAAAACGTCGACACAAAAACAATATGACGGTTCTCTCAAACAAGGTACAGACCGCGCGGCCTCCCGCGGCTGGACCGTCAGCAAGGGGAACAGTTCATGACCTATGTATCCGGCATGGCGCCGCACCGCGCCCGCTCTGTCGCGGCTCGAGCAGGCCGCCATCATCTCCAGCGCTGCAGACGACCTCGGACAAAAGCGTGCCGCCCAACCGCATGAGCCGGTCGGAACAGTCTTTGCGGCAGCGCTTCGATTGCCGTTTTGGTGGCCGGCCGAGGCCGCAGGCCATCGTCATCATCGATCCCGAACACTTGGACGCCTTTTGAAAAAACACGGAGTCAGATCTTGTCTATCAGAACGACTGTAGCCATTGCCGCCGTCGCAGCCGCGCTGAGCGCCGGCATTGCGCACGCCAAAGACCAGCTCGTGGTTGACCTCGTCAACGAGCCGTCGACGCTCGATCCCCACATGCAGTGGAACCCGGACAGCTATTACGTCTACCGCAATATCTTCGACAACATCGTCACCCGCGACAATGACGGCGAGATTGCGCCACAGGTCGCCACGCAATGGAACTGGCTGTCGGACACCGAACTGGAGCTCACCATCCGCGATGGCATCACCTTCCATGACGGCGAGGCGCTGACCGCCGACGACGTGGTCTATTCCGTCAAGCGCATCACCGACCCCGAGCTCGCGAGCCCGCAGCTCGGCCAGTTTGCCGCGATCATCGATGCGCGGAAGACGGCTGACAACAAGGTCGTGCTGACCACAGATGGCCCCTATCCGGTCCTTCTCGCCCAGCTCGTCAAGCTCTCGGTCGTGCCCGAACATGTCCTCGCTACCGTGAGCGAGCAGGACTTCAACGCCAATCCGATCGGCTCCGGCCCCTACAAGTTCGAGACCTGGGACCGCGGCGTTTCCGTCACGCTCGACAAGAATGACGATTACTGGGGCGACCAGGGCGAATTCGAAACTGTCGAGTTCATGGCCGTTCCCGATGCCTCCACCCGCGTTGCCAATCTGCGCGCCGGCACGGCCGACCTTATTGTCTCCATCGACAGCGACCAGGCCATGCAACTTGAGAGCGCGGCAAAGGTGAAGGTGCTGACAGCCCCGACCGAACGGGTCGCCTTCATGGGCATGAACACGCTGGTGCCGCCGCTCGACGATCCGGAACTGCGTCGCGCTGCCGCCATGGCGGTGGACCGCGAAGGCATCGCGCTCGGCCTACTCGGCGGCGGCGAACAGGTCGTCGGCCAGATGGCGACCTCGGCGCATTTCGGCTATGTCGACGGTATCGACCCGATCCCCTACGATCCCGAACAGGCGGCGGAAATCGTCGCGGCCAAGGGCGACGCAGCCGCGGTTCCGATGACCTTCGCCACCTCGCCGGTCTTCGACCAGCGCATCGTCCAGGCCATCCAGCAGATGCTGAACGAGGCGGGCTTCAACGTCGACATCGGACTCACCGACATGGCGACCTACCTGAAGAAGGCCCAGAACGCCGACCCCGCACAGCGTCCGCAGCTCAATTTCGGCCGCTGGTCCTGCGCCTGCCAGGATGTCGACGGCGTTGCGTTCCCGCTTCTGCACTCCTCATCCAACTGGTCGCGCGTCAACGATCCCGAGCTTGACGCTCTCCTGGAAAATGCCCGCACCACGGTCGACAGCGACCAGCGGCTCGAAGACTATGCCCGGGTTGCCGAGATCGTGAAGGACAACACCTATATCCTGCCGCTCTATCAGGCGACCGCCCTTTACGGTGCGGCCGATGCACTGGAATGGCAGCCGACGGCCAATGAGAGCATGTTCTTGAACCGCATGAGCTGGTCGCAATAGGCTTTTTCCATGGGCTATTTCCTTCTGCGTCGCCTCTGGCAATCCCTCATCACGCTTTTCGGCGTGATGACGCTGATCTTCTTCATTCAGCGGCTGACGGGTGATCCGACCTATCTTCTGGTGCCGGAAACGGCGACGCAGCAGGATATCGAGGCGCTTCGCCATGCGCTGCGCCTCGACCGTCCGCTTGTCGTGCAATATCTCGACTTCCTCTGGCAGATGGCCCGGTTCGATCTCGGCACCTCCTATGTCCAGAACGTGCCGGTCTCGACCATCATCCTGTCGCGTCTGCCCTATACGCTCCAGCTTGCCGGCGGCGCCCTTCTGGTCGCCCTCGCCCTCGGTCTGCCGCTCGGCCTGTTGCTGGCCATCGGCAACCGCTCGCGGCTGACAAGCCCGCTGATGGGCGTGGTGCTGGCTGCCCAGAGCCTGCCGACCTTCTGGAGCGGCATATTGATGATCATGTTCTTCGGCGTGTTCCTCGGCTGGCTGCCGCCGTCCGGCACCGGGTCCTGGCTCAACCTGATCATGCCGTCCATAGCACTCGGGCTGTTGTCGATGGCGACCTTCGCCCGGATCATGCGCAGCTCGGTGATCGATGAAATGTCGAAGGATTATATCCGCTCGGCCCGCGCGCGCGGCGTCGGCACCAAACGGCTTGTGGTCCGCCACCTTCTGAGAAATTCCGCAATTCCGGTGATCTCGATCACCGCAATCGAGATCTCGCAGCTGCTTGCCGGCGCGGTGATTGTCGAGACGGTGTTCGCTTGGCCGGGGCTTGGGCTTTTGACCGTGCAGTCGGTCGTCGCCCGCGACTTCGTCATCGTCCAGGGGGTCGTCATGCTCGGCGCGGTGGTGACGATCGCCATGAATTTCCTTGCCGACCTGCTCTACAGCCTCGTCGACCCGAGGATCAGACTTGACGGAGCGACCCGTTGAAATCGTCTTCCCGCTTCTTCAAGGCCCTCTTCGCGCCGGCCTCAGGCCGATCGATCCCGGTCGGCGTTTTCGTCATCATCGTGCTCTGTCTGGTCGCAATGGCGATCTTCGCGCCATGGCTTGCCCCGGTAGACCCCAACAAGCAGAACCTGCTCGAACGGCTGAAACCGCCGGGCACGGAGATCCGCGGCACCACTTTCCTGCTCGGTTCAGACGAACTCGGCCGCGACCTCCTGAGCCGCGTCATTTACGGCGCGCGGATTTCACTGTCCGTCGCCGTGCTCTCGGTCCTGCTCTCGGGCATCACCGGCACGCTGCTCGGCATGGCCGCCGGCTATTTCCGCGGCACGGTCGAGACCGTGATCATGCGTCTGGTCGACATCTTCCTGTCGATCCCGGCCATTCTTCTCGCCATCATCACTGTCGCCGTTCTCGGTCCCGGTTTCATCAATGTCGTTCTGGTTCTGGGTCTCACCCGCTGGCCGCGTTATGCGCGCGTTGCCTATGGCCAGACGCTCTCGGTTGCCAACATGCCCTATGTCCGGCTTTCGCGCGCCATGGGGGCGAGCTGGATCCGGGTGCTCGGCCTTCATGTCCTGCCCAATATCGTTGCCGCCCTTTCCGTGGTCGCCACGCTGGAATTCGGGCTGATGGTGCTGTTTGAGGCCGGCCTCTCCTTCCTCGGCCTCGGCGTGCAGCCGCCGACGGCAAGCTGGGGCGCGATGCTCTCGGTCGGGCGCAATTATGTCTCCAATGCCTGGTGGATCGCGACCTTCCCCGGCATTTGTCTCTTCCTCCTGGTGCTGTCGATCAACCTGATCGGCGACGCGCTCAGCGACTATCTCAATCCGAAATCACGGTAGAAAATCATGGAAACAGCGAAACAGTTTGCAGGAAAAGGCGTCGTCGTCACCGGCGCGCTCGGCGTTTTTGGCCTCGGCATCGCCAAAGCCTTTGCCGAGGCCGGCGCGAAGGTCTGCGTCACCGATCGTGACCAGGCCGCCCTCGATGCGCTTGCTCGCGAACTTGGCACGGAAGGCTCGTTTGGCTGCGCTGCCGAACTGACCTCGAAAGAGGAACTCGAAACCCTGATTGCCGCCGTCGGCGAAAAATGGGGCCATGCCGATGTGCTGATCAACAATGCCGGCGTCTATCCGAGCGGCTTCCTGCTCGATATCGACGCCGATGAATGGGACCGCATCTTCGACGTCAACCTGCGCGCTCCCTTCATCCTGACGCGCGGCTTCGCCCGGCAGATGATCGACAAGGGCGCCAAGGGCTCTATCATCAACATTTCCTCGGGCGCTGCCCGCAAGATGCGCCGCACGGTCGTGCCCTACTGCACCTCAAAGACCGCGCTGGACCGGATGACCAAGGGTTTTGCGCTGGAACTCGCCGAATTCGGCATCCGCGTCAACGCGCTGGAGCCCGGCTTTGCCGCCGGCAGCACCGCCAGCCCGCTCACCGACGCGCATGTGAAGAACACCGTCTCCAACATACCCCTGGGACGCGCCAGCACGATCGAGGATATCGCGCCGGGGCTCTTCTATCTGGCCTCGGATGCCTCGTCCTATGTCACCGGTTCGACGCTGACGATCGACGGCGGCAATTCCGCCGGCACGATGACAGTCACGCAGGACAAGAAGTCGCCGCTATGAGCCCGCTCGCCCTTCCTGAACCCTATCCCTGGCCGGAGGGCAGGCAATCGGCCTTTTGCTTTTCCATCGACGTCGATGCCCATGCGCCGTGGATGTGGAGCAACCGCAACGATGTGCCGGAACTGCTTTCGCATCTGGAGCAGCGCCGCTACGGGCCGCGTATCGGCATCCACCGCATTGCCGATCTTCTCGCCCGTCATGGAGTGAAGGCAAGCTTCTTCGTGCCGGCCGCAGTCGCCGAGGAAAATCCGTGGATGTTGCCGGCGCTCACGGAAGCCGGTCATGAAATCGGCCTGCACGGCTATTTCCACGAGATCGTCAACGAAACGCGCGATGAGGAATTCACCCGCGTTCTCGAGGCGTCCATCGCGCTGTTTGAAAGCCAGACGGGCAGGAAACCGGCCGGCTTCCGCTCGCCGGCCTGGGAAATGACGCCGCATATGCTGGCCGAGGTCAAGCGCCACGGCTTTTACGACAGCTCGCTGATGGGCTTCGACACACCCTATTCGGTTGACGGCGTCACGGAAGTGCCGGTCAACTGGGCAACGGACGATGCCATCTTCTTCAAGTTTCTCGACGGACGCGACGCGCGCGCGCCGCTCGGCACCAACCAGATGCTCGAAGCATGGAAAGAGGAGCTCGCCGCCAGCCGCCGGTTCTCGACGCTGTTCATGCTGACCGTGCATGACTGGATCTCGGGTCGGGGTTCACGCATCACCATGCTCGACCGGCTTCTGGAAGACGTGCTTGCGGACAGGAACATCTGGATCGCAACGGCAGGGGAGATCGCGGCCCACTACCGTGACCATGGCGCGGGCCGCGGTGCCGTTTCGCCGGAAATCCCGGCCTCGCTTTTTGACCACCCGGCCTGGAAAGGCGCATGATGCAAACCTGGAATATCAAGAAACCGGCGGTTGCGAGCGACAAGGGCATTGTCGCCGCCCAGCATTTCGAAGCGGCGGAAGCCGGGGCAAGGGTGCTGGCTGCCGGCGGCAATGCCATGGATGCGGCGGTCACGGCCGCCTTCGTTCTCTCGATTGTCGAGCCCTGGCTGAGCGGCATCGGCGGCGGCGGATTTCTGCTCTGGAGCGATGCCGATGGCGGCCCCGTCGAAGCGCTCGATTTCAACGTGCGCTCCAGCCGAAACATGGCCCCGGAACAGTATCCGCTGATCGGCGGCAATGACGGCGACTGGTTCGACTGGCCCGCGGTCAAGGACGATCGCAACATTATCGGCTATTCCTCGATCTGCGTGCCGGGCTCGGTCGCAGGACTTGCCGAAGCGCTTGAAAAACACGGAACGCTCGGCCTTGCCGAAGCCCTGCAGCCGGCCATCGCGATTGCCGAGCGCGGCATGCTGGTCGACTGGTTTACCTCGCTCTGCCTGGCCATCGATCAACGCGGCCTTTCGATGTTTCCAGAGACCGCCCGTCTCTTCCTCGATGAGGACGGCCATGCGCTGAAGGCGAAGAACGGCGCGGAAACCTATCTGCCGATGCCCGCCAAGGCGAAGCTTCTGAAGCGACTGGCCAAGGCCGGCGCGCGCGACTTCTACGAGGGCGAGATCGCCGCCGGCCTGGTGCGCGACCTCAATGCTGGCGGCTCGGTGATCGATGCCGCAGACCTTGCCGATTACCGGCCTGAATGGATCGCGGCCAGGGCGCATGACTACCGGGGCCACGAGGTCAACGTCGCCTCCGGCCTTGGCGGCGGGCCGAGCCTTCTTGATACGCTGAAACGGCTCGAAACCACGCTGCCGGTTTCCGCCATTCCCGGCGCCCCTGCGGCAAAGGCCTATGCCCGCGCCATCCGCGCCACCTATGCCGACCGGCTGACGCATATGGGCCATGCCGGGGAAGGTCAGGACTGCACCAGCCATCTCTCCGTGGTCGACGCCGCCGGCAACATGGTCTCGCTTACCAACACGCTGCTGTCGCGATTCGGCTCCAAGGTGGTTCTGCCGGAAAGCGGCATGCTGATGAACAACGGCATGATGTGGTTCGATCCGCGTCCCGGCGTTCCCAACCGCATCGCGCCGGATGTGAAACCGCTTGCCAACATGGCGCCGGTGATCGTTCGCAAGGCGGGTCGGCCGTGGATGGCGATCGGCGCGGCCGGCGGGCGCCAGATCTTCCCGGCGCTGACGCAAATCCTCTCCTATGTGATTGATGGCGGCATGGATCTCTCCGCGGCCTTCCACACGCCGCGCATCGACGCCAGCGCGCCGACCATTGCCGTCGACCGTGCGGCCGATGCCGATGTCGCGGCCGCCATTGCCGAGGATTTTGCCGTCAACCTTGTGACCAACACCCTGCACCCGGTCAATTTCTCCATCCCGTCCGCGGTGATGGCGGGGGAAGACGGGCATGTCGGCATGGTCCATCCGGTCAACCCGTGGGCGAAGGCCGTGGCGGAGGATGATCTGGATGGCTGAAAGCCGGAAAGCGCCCACATTGGAAGTCTCAGGCCTTGAAATCTCCGTCGGCCCCTATTCCGTGGTCGACGGTGTGGATCTCGACATCGGCAAGGGCGAGATCGTTGCGCTTGTCGGCGAATCCGGGTCCGGCAAGAGCCTGACGGCGCTTTCGCTGCTAGGCCTGCTTGGCGGGCGCGTCGCCCAGACCGGCGGTGCGATCCGCCTCAACGCCGCCGCTCTCGATACAGCTGATGAGATCGCGATGCGAAAGCTGCGCGGAACGGCGGTGTCGATGATCTTCCAGGAGCCTGTCGCCTCCCTCAACCCCCTCATGAGCGTCGGCGCGCAGGTGGCCGAAAGCCTCGTCGTTCATGGCCGCGCCAGCGAGCGCGACGCCTATCGGCAGGCCGTCGCCATGCTCGCCGATGTCGGCATTCCGGAACCGGAAAAGCGCGCGAAGCAATTCCCCTCCTCCCTTTCGGGCGGCATGTGCCAGCGCGTGATGATCGCCTCGGCGCTCATCGCCCGCCCGGACCTTCTGGTTGCCGACGAGCCGACGACCGCGCTCGATGTCACGGTGCAGGCGCAGATCCTGCAGCTGATGCGGCGGCTGCGCGATGAAACCGGAACCTCGATCCTGATCATAACGCACGACATGGGCGTGGTCGCTTCCGTCGCCGACCGGGTCTGCGTCATGTATGGCGGCCGGATCGTCGAGCAGGCCGATGTCGAGACGCTGTTTGCCGGGCCCCGCCATCCTTATACGAAACTCCTGCTGACCACGATCCCGAAGATCACCGACGAACCGAAGCGCGAGCTCTTTTCCATCAGCGGCACCGTACCGGATATCAGCGCCTTTCCGCAGGGCTGCCGCTTTCGCACCCGCTGTCCGCTGGCGGCCGATATCTGCGCCCGGACCCCGCCGCTCGCCTTCCCCTCCGAGGGCGAAACCGGACGCAAGGTTGCCTGCTGGCGTCACGAAGAAACCGGAACACTGATATGAGCGCGAAGACCGAGACCGGCCACACCCCTCTGCTTCGGGTCGAGGAACTGAAGGTTCACTTCCCTGCCGGCCGGAAGACGCTGTTCTCGAAGGAGCCGCAACAGGTGGTGAAGGCCGTCGACGGCGTGTCTTTTCATGTCTGTGAAGGCGAGACGCTGGCAATCGTCGGGGAATCCGGATGCGGCAAGTCGACCACCGGCAACGCCATTCTGGGGCTGGAGCCGGCAACCGAAGGCCGCATCTTCTTCCGCGGCCGCGACCTGACGGAGATGAATGCGATGGAGCGGGCCGCCATGTGGCGCAATCTCCAGGTCGTCTTTCAGGATCCGGTGTCGGCCCTTGATCCCAAGCGCACCATCGCCCAGTCGATTGCCGAACCGCTTGCCATCCACAATGTCCCCGCCCGCGAGCGCAGGGCGCGCGTGGATGAGCTTCTGGAGCAGGTCGGCCTCAATCCCGGCCAGCGTGACCGCTACCCGAACGAGCTTTCCGGCGGCCAGCGCCAGCGCGTGGTCATTGCAAGGGCGCTGGCGCTGAAGCCCGACGTGATCATCTGCGACGAGGCGGTCTCCGCCCTCGACGTCTCGATCCAGTCGCAGATCCTGAACCTCCTGATGCGGCTCCAGCGCGAGTTGGGCCTTGCCTATATCTTCATCTCCCACGACCTCTCGGTCGTCCGCCATATCGCTGACCGGGTGGTGGTGATGTATCTCGGCACGATCGTCGAGGAAGGACCGGCGGCAACGCTTTTTGCCGACCCGCGTCACCCTTACACGCAGGCGCTCCTGGCCGCCATTCCGTTGCCCGACCCCGTGGCCGAACGCAACAAGGTCGTTCAGCTTCTGGAAGGCGATCTGCCGAGCCCGCTCGATCCGCCGAAAGGCTGTCCCTTCGTCACGCGCTGCCCCATTGCAGAAAGCCGCTGCGCGGACGACCGCCCGCCCGCCCGTCACACCGACGCGGGCGCCAGGCGACTTGCCTGCTTCCTGCGCTAGCGCATCGGCCCGAAAATCGGAATCGATTTTCGGAAAGCACGATGCGTAGATTCAATAGTTTAGAGCGTCCTTTGTGCGTCCGAATGGACGCACGGCGCTCTAGATGTGGAGCCTCAAGAGGTTGTCTCGGTTCATGCCGAGTCGACTGATCGGTGTTTTTGACTTTATGCCGCCATGCGGACGGTGCCAATTGTACATGTGGTTCCAGTTCGGCAGATGCCGTTTTCGGTGCTCTGAGGATGGATAGGCGCGCGCATAGGCCCATTCGCGCAATGCTGTCTGGATGAAGCGCTCGGCCTTGCCGTTTGTCTTTGGCGTGTAAGGTTTGGTACGAATATGTTTCAGATGGAGCGCCTTGCAGGCTTTCGCGAAATCCCCGGCAATGTAGCACGAGCCATTGTCGGTCATGACCCGCTTCACCGTGATGCCGAGGCTTTGATAATAGGCGACTGCCGCCTTGAGAAATGCGACGGCGCTTTCAGCCTTCTCGTTGGGCAAGATGTCAGTGAATGCGATCCGGGATGCATCGTCGATACACACATGCACATATTCCCAGCCGATGCCGCGTGAATTGCTCTGGCCGGTCCTGTCACCTGTGATGCGGTGGCCGACGCGATTAAAGCGGCCAAGGCGCTTGATGTCGAGATGGATCAGGCCGCCCGGCTCGTCATATTCGTAACGCACGACCGGTTCGGCTGGAGCAATGTCCTTCATCCGGGACAAACCGACCCGCTTGAGAACGCGGCTGACGGTGGCCGGTGACACGCCTGTCTCCATGGCGATGTGCCTGCCGGTCAGGCGCTGACGACGAAGGGCGGCAATGCGCTCGCACAAGATGGCATCGGTCTGCCGGGGACTGTTCCTGGGCCGCGACGACCGGTCAGCCATTGCAGCGCGTCCACCCTTTCTGAAGCGCTCGACCCAACGAGACACGATCTTGTGGGAAACGGCATAGACTAAAGCCGCCTGCGCTTTCGTGAGCGCGCCAGACAGAACGGCAACAGCCATCTCCTCTCGACGCAGCGGGGTCAGTCGGGCATTCTTGTGAATGTTCATTCGGAGCCTCCGGTGAGTGCTGAAGCGTGGTAACTCCAGTCTCCTCGGTACGCTCCGAATGGACAACCTCCTGAAAGCCCACATCTAGATCGCTTCCGCTTCTCTCTGAATCGCGCAGGCGTTCTATCTCTTTGTTTTTACGCATTTGCGGATGGAAAACCGGTATCCACCTTTCCTGCAACCACTTTGGCGCTTCGTCCTTCCTGCAACCACATGGATGCGCAAGGAACGCCGCGGAATTCAGGTCCCAGGGCGAGGCGCCGAAAGCGGCAGCGAAACTTTGATGCAAAGATACGAACTTATGGTGGTGCCGCTTACGTGACTCGAACACGTGACCCCATCATTACGAATGATGTGCTCTACCAACTGAGCTAAAGCGGCCCGAACGCGGCTGGCGCGTTGCGATGCATGGGGCTGTTACAGGCTCTTGGCGGTTTTTTCAAGCGTCTTTGCCTGCAGCGCGGCAAAAAAAGATACAGGACGGGCGGTCTTCGTCAGACGGGGCCGCGCAGAAGGGCAAGGGTCTCGGCGCGCTGTGCGGGATCGGTCTTGAAGACGCCGCGCGAAACCAGCGTGACGGTATTGGCGCCATGAGCCTTGATGCCGCGCATCTCCATGCACATGTGGCGCGCCTCTGCCAGCACCATGACGCCCTTCGGCCTGAGGACGGTTTCGATCGCGTCGGCGATCTGGTCGGTCAACCGCTCCTGAAGCTGCGGCCGGCGGGCAAGCGTTTCGACCACGCGGGCGAGCTTGGAAAGGCCGGTCAGTCGTCCGCCATCCGGCAGATAGGCGATATGCGCCCTTCCGAAGAACGGCAGGAGGTGATGCTCGCACATGGTGTGAAAGGCGATCTCCCTGACGATGACGATCTCGTTGTGTCCGTCTTCGGTGAAGACCGTCTTCAGGTGTTCCGAAGCATCTTCATGGAGGCCGGAAAAGACGTCCATGTACATTTTCGCCACCCGCGAGGGCGTGTCTCTGAGGCCCTCGCGCGCCGGATCCTCGCCGAGCGCCGCCAGAATCTCGCTCACGGCCTTCATGATCGTCTCGCGCCGCTGATCATCGATATGTCTCGGAATGTCGTTCACGCTTCACCCTTTGCTTGCCGAACACGCTTGTCTTTTGTTTTCCCGCGCGTCCGGACGGAAAACCGGTCTCCACTTTTCCCGGACCCGCTTTAGACCCTGGCGGATGTCAAGTTCAAGACCTTTCCGGCAGGGCGCTCCTCTGGCTCCCGGCAGACAGCACGCAGGCGGCCACGATCAGCGCGCCGCCGGCGAGGGTGGGCCATGTGGGGATTTCGTCGAAGAAGACAAAACCGTAGAACCCCGCCCAGACAAGCGAGGAGTAATCGACCACCGCATAAAGCGAGGCCGGCATGCGGTTCAGCCCGGCGACCAGGAAGATGAAGCCGAGCGCGCCGCAAAGCCCGATCAGGGCGATCTGCCAGGAAAGCGCCGGATCGGGCGCCTGCCACAGCAAGAGCGCCATCGGCGCCGAGAAAAGCGCGGCAAAGGCTGTCTGCATCATGCTCAGCGTGATCGGATGGTCATTGGCCGACGAGCGCTTCATCGCGATCGCGGTGAATGCATAGGCGAGCGGCGCGGCAAGCCCGGCTGCGATGGCGGCAAGCGAGACCGGCGGTCCGGCAAGCCCCGAGCCCCTCGCCGCAACGATGAGCCCCGATCCCGACACCGCCAGCAGAAGCGCCAGATAGGTCGCCCGCCCTGGCCGCTCGCCGAAGACCAGCGCGCCAAGCAGAGCCATGTAGATCGGCGCGGTCATGGCCAGCGCGAGCGCCATGACCAGCGGCATGCCGGCAATGCCGTAGAAGAACAGGCTGGCGGTGGCGGCCGCCAGAAACCCCTTGAGCGCGTGGTCGCCGATGAAACCGGGTTTGGGGCGGCGACGCACGAAAACGGCAACGAACAGGCCAAGAAACAGCGCCGAGACCGTGTAGCGCAGGAACGTGACCTGAAAGCTCGACATCTCCGCCCCGAGGCTTTTCGCCAGCGCATCGACGCCCGACAGCGTCGCGACCGCCGCCACGGCAAAGCCGATGCCCGAAGTGCGGGTCAGTGACGCCATGCTCTCCCCCTTCCCGGCGCGCCCGGGGTGCTCCGGGCAGCGCGCTCAATCACCGGCGATAGACCCGGTCCCTCGGGCGGTCAAGCCATCGAAGGCGCAGAACGGTTCGCCTTCTGAAAATGCCTCCAGGCCTTTTCCGGCGATCGCAAATGACCTATGGAAGGACAAAACCAAGGGAGCCGCCGCCATGGCCAAGATGATCCATTCGATGATCCGCGTGCTGGATGAGACCCGGTCGATCGATTTCTACCACCGGCTGTTCGGCCTTGAGGTGGTGGACCGTTTCCCGTTTGACGGCTTCACGCTCATCTATCTCGCCAATGCCGAGACCGGTTTCGAACTGGAACTGACGGTCAATGCAGGCCAGAGCGAGGCCTATGATCTCGGCAATGGCTATGGCCATCTCGCCGTCAGCGTGGCAGACATCGAGGCCGAACATCGGCGTCTGACCGAACTCGGCATTCCCGTCGGCAGCCTGGTCGCCATGAAGCGCGAGGGCGCGCCCTTTGCCCGCTTCTTCTTCGTGACGGACCCCGACGGCTACAAGATCGAGGTGCTCGAACGCGGCGGCCGCTTTCAGTAGGCGCCGATCTGTTGCAGAATGAAGCGCGTGCGGGTCTCGATATCGGCCTTGGGCAGGAGCACCGGGCGGTAACCGAGTTTCGGGTAGAAATCCAGCAATCGCTCATATTCGGCGATTCCCTCCTCCAGCCCGTGGCGGCGTTCGGCGTCGTTGACATAGATTTCCGGCCATGGCGGGACCATGAAAACGGTCTCGTTGTAGCGAAGCTTCCTGACGATATCGGGGATAGCGACTGTTCCGGTCGCATGGCCGAGGCCCGCCACGGCATCAACCAAGCCGCGATCGAAGAAAACGGGCCCGGCTGTATCGTGCATTGCCCGGTGGTCGGCGGCGGCCATTGCGACCGCCCTTCGGGCAAAGGCTGCCATGTCCACCCATGGCAGCGCCTTGCCCTCGCCGGCCTGTTCCTCCGCCACAATCCGGCGGCCGGGCTCGGGAACCACGGAAAAGCCCAGGGCGGCAAGCGCCTCGATCAGGCTCGACTTGCCGCCGCCCGAACAGCCGGAAATGGCGAAGAACCGTTCCATTGGCGTTCAGGATGCGGTTTCGCAGGCAATGCCCGGATCGTTCTCGCCGTTCATCACGTTATAGAGCGTCGCCCCGTCACCCTTCGTCCACCAGACATAGGGACCGGCCGCATAGCGCGCGCCGGAAGCGGAAATCACCTGGGCGGCGATGGTCAGGTGATCCGGCCACTCGAGCCGCGCCAGCGAAACCTCGCCGCTCGTCACGTAACGCGCCTTCAGCGTGAAGCCGCCGCAATCGTACACGGCCTCGGTGTCGATCGCGTCCGGACCGCCCGGCACCTTGATCGACAGCGCGCTCTGCGCCTGCGCCGCGCCGGCCATAAGCCCGGCAAACATGACGGACATCAATACTTTTCTTTTCCTCGACATGAACCTTCCCTATCATTGGTTTGATTTGAAGCGCCCAACCGGCTGGGGGTGCCGTTTGGGATAGCCGCGGCAGACTAATATGCCAGATTGATCTTGCTCAAGGCCGCGCTAAAAACTTAGCCTTAAGTCGTAGGCGTCTTGCGGCGGCATCCGGGCAGAAGCGGGTTCACGATAACCGTCAGCTTTGCCGAAGTCCACCCGGCCGGCTTGCGCATGACGGAAACCGGAAGAGACCGATATGGCAGAAGAAGCGGACCAAAGCCTTGCCCTCCCAAAGGCCTCAGTCTGCCCGGCACGCCGTGCGGACGCGGGAACGCGCGGGTTCGCAATGAACACTCTTCAGCCCTTCTCAGCACGAACCTCCCGAGCATAACCCGATCACCCAAGGAGTATTCCACGATGGCCGACAAATTCGACGTCGCAGGCTTCAACAAGAATTTCATCGAGCGCGCCGCGCAGAAGCCGGCGATCGCGACCGCCGTTGTGCACCCCTGCAGCCGCGACGCGCTCTTGGGCGCCGTCGAGGCCGCGCATGAAAACCTGATCGAGCCGATTCTCGTCGGCCCGGAAAGCAAGATCAAGGCCATCGCCGATGAGAACGAGATCGACATTTCCGGCTACAGGATGATCGACACGCCGCACAGCCATGCCTCCGCCGCGCAGGCCGTCGCCCTTGCCAGCAAGGGCGAGGCCGAGGCCCTGATGAAAGGCAGCCTGCACACGGATGAATACATGGGCGCCGTCATCAAGAAGGATGCCGGGCTGCGGACCGGCCGGCGCATATCCCACGTCTTCGCCATGGTTGATCCGGAATATCCCAAGCCCTTCTTCATCACCGACGCGGCGATGAACATCAAGCCGGACCTCGCCGCCAAGGTCGACATCGCCCAGAACGCCATCGATCTGATGATCGCGATCTCCGATGTCGAGATCACGCCGAAGGTCGCCGTGCTTTCGGCCGTTGAAACCGTCAATCCCGCGATCCAGTCGACCATAGACGCCGCCTGCCTGTCGAAGATGGCCGATCGCGGACAGATCACCAATGCCATCGTTGACGGACCGCTAGCCTTCGACAATGCGATCAGCCTCGAGGCCGCCAAGATCAAGGGCATTTCCTCCGTCGTCTCCGGCGATGCCGATATCCTGCTGACGCCTGATCTGGAATCGGGAAACATGCTGGCCAAGCAGCTGGTGCTTCTCGGCGGCGCGACCTCCTCGGGCATCATCCTCGGCGCCCGCATCCCGATCATCCTGACGAGCCGCGCCGACGGCGCGCAGGCCCGGATCGGCTCCTGCGCCATCGCGGCCCTGATGGCGGATGCCCGCCGCAACGGCCGGTTCCCGGCGCTCTGAGCAGCGACGAACCGACGACCCCCAAGCCGCCGCGGCGAAAGCCGCGGCGGCTTTTTCATGTCCGCGTCTTGCCATGACGCCCCAAAGGCGTATAACCGCCGCCCTTCGCAAGACATTCCCTCAGATCAAAGGACGGCGTCATGACCGCGCTCGGCTTGGACTTCGGCACGACCAATACCGTGATCGCGCTTCCCGCGGAAGGTGAAGGCGAAACCCGCTCGCTGAGTTTCGATAGCCTGGCGGGCACGACCGACACGATGCGGACCTGCCTCTCCTTCATGAAGGACCGCAAAGCCGCCGTCGGCGCGCCGCTTGTCACGGAAGCGGGCGCCGCGGCGATCCGCACGCTGATCGACCA
The DNA here is from genome assembly GCF_001578105.1 of Martelella sp. AD-3. Taxonomy (GTDB): domain Bacteria; phylum Pseudomonadota; class Alphaproteobacteria; order Rhizobiales; family Rhizobiaceae; genus Martelella. Next base: position 4,167,294 of record NZ_CP014275.1, read on the forward strand.
CCCCGGCGAATGCCGTTTCCTGCAGTCGATCAAGACCTATGCGGCAAGTCCGCTATTTACGGAAACCGCCGTGCTTGGCCGCCGACACTCCTTTCCGGACCTGATGGCGGTGTTTCTTGAAAAACTGATGGTCTATGCGGGCGACGGCTGGCCGGGCGCCGTCAGCCGCGTGGTTGCCGGACGTCCGGTGCGCTTTGCCGGCATCGGCGCCGACGAGGCGCTTGCGCTCGAGCGCTACAATGACGCGCTCTCACGCTTCGGCTTTCCGGAAATCCGCTTCGTTCTGGAGCCGGTCGCCGCGGCCTGGTATTTCGCAAACCGGCTGAAGACGGACGCCAATGTTCTAGTCGCCGATTTCGGCGGCGGCACCACCGACTATTCGATCATCCGTTTTTCGAAAAACGCAGGCAGGCTTTCCGCCGAGCCGCTGTCGCATTCCGGCGTCGGCGTGGCCGGCGACATGTTCGACTACCGCATCATCGACAATGTGGTGAGCCCGATGCTCGGCAAGGGCACGACCTACAGGAGCTTCGGCAAAAACCTCGACGTGCCGTCGAACTATTACGCGAGCTTCGGCCGCTGGAGCCAGCTCTCGATCTTCAAGACCACGCGCGATTTCGCCGACCTGAAGAGCCTGGTGCGGGACGCAAGCGACCCGGACGCGCTCGAGCTCTTCATCGAGCTCATCGAGAACGACGAGGGCTATCCGCTCTATGAGGCGGTCTCGGCCGCCAAACGGGCGCTCTCGGAGAACGAGGTAGCGGAATTCTTCTTCGCGCCGCTCGGCCGCGACAGCCGCCGCATCGTGCGCCGGGCCGATTTCGAGGGTTGGATCTCGGGCGAGTTGCGGCAGATGGAGGACGCGCTCGACGAGGCGATCGCGGGGGCAGGCATCGCCGCAACCGAGATCGACAAGGTGTTCCTGACCGGCGGCTCCTCCTTCGTGCCGGCCGTCAGGACCATCTTCGAAAACCGCTTCGACAGATCCCGCATCGAAACCGGCGGCGAGCTCCTGTCCATCGCCCACGGCCTGGCGCTGATCGGCACGGAGGAGAATTTCCCGTGGGCGGCATGAGCGCCCGTTCGCCGCGCCTGCGCCCAACGAAAAACCCGGCGCAAAGTCCGGGTCTTTCCTGAAGCTCTTGTCCGTCCGCTCAGTTGGCGGGTTGCTGAACCTTGGCGCGCGCCTGTTCCTCGGCCATGCGCTTCTGGAACATCTGCGCGAAGTCGATCGGGTCGACCAGCAGCGGCGGATAGCCGCCATTGCGGGTGGCGTCCGCCACGATCTGGCGGGCAAAAGGGAAGAGCAGGCGCGGGCATTCGATGAACAGCATCGGCAGCACGTGTTCCTTGGGGAAGTTCGCCACCCGGAAGACGCCGCCATAGACCAGCTCGCACAGGAACAGCGTCTTGTCTTTGGCCTTGGCCTCGGCCTTCAGCGACAAGAGAACATCGTAATTGTCCTCGCCGAGCGGATTGGCGTTGACATTGACACTGATGTTGATGTTCGGCTGGCCTTCGCGCTTCTGCAGCGAAGCCGGGGCGCCGGGATTTTCGAAGGAAAGATCCTTGATGTACTGCGTCAGAATGCTGAGCGACGGGCTCTGCTTCTTCTCAGCGCCGTTTTCCTCTGCCATTTCGCGTCCTTTCGAGTGGTCAATTTGGATTGCCAGTTAGCATTTAGGGCGCAAGCGCACAACCCTTGGCCACCGCTGTAGCGCCCGCCACGCAAGGCCCGCGACCGAAAGCGCAGGTTTTTCGACCGCCAGCAGCGGCGCGGCTGCGCAGCGATGCCCGCGCGCCTAGCGGTCCTTACCATCTCGCTTGTCGTCGTCGGAGCGATCGTCGTCCAGCCTGTCGCGTTCCGCCCACGGTGAGTTCGGGTCGGAGGCGCCGGAGGAAAAGTCCTCTGCATCGAGGTCGACCACGGTCGGCCCTCGCCCGCCCGGCTTGCGCGGACCGCCGGGACCGCCCGGTCCGGGTCCGGCGCGGAAGAAGCCGGAGCCCTGCGAGACCACGACCATGTTCCTGCTGATCCGCCGCCAGACGAAATCCCTGAAGGGCGGGATGAAGAGCAGAAAACCGATGATGTCGGTGACGAAGCCGGGAATGAGCAACAGGATGCCGGCAAGCACGATCATCGCGCCATGCACCATTTCGCGGCCCGGATCGCCGCCGTCGCGCACATCCGTCTGCAGCCGTTGCAGCACGGAGAAGCCCTGCACGCGCAGAAGGATCGCGCCGATCACGGCGGTCAGGACAATCAGGCCCAGCGTCGGAAACAGGCCGATGGCCCGCCCGACGATGATGAATCCGGCGATTTCCACGAAGGGGAAGAGAATGATGGCAATCAGAAGCGGCAAATCGGTTTCCTGTTCGGTCCGTCTTCGTTTATGATCATGACGAAATGAACGCCTTCCGACGAAGTGTTACATTTGAATCATGGCCCTGTGAAGTCTATATGGGGATTGGAAACAACAGGGAAAACGGCGGTTAGCACCAAAATGGGCACAAGCGATCTGATTACACTCTTCTTCCTGATTGCTGCGGTGGTGATTTTTTTCCAGCTCCGCAATGTTCTGGGCCGCCGCACCGGCAATGAGAAACCACGCTACGAGCAGAGCCCGGTTCGCTCGCGCACCGAAGCGGCGGAAGCTGCACGGCAGGACGGCAACGTGATCACGCTGCCCGGCGCGGAAAAGGACAACAAGACGGACCGGCTCGCCGCCGTCGACAAGATCGCGCCGGCGGGCACCGAGGCGAACAAGGGCCTGAAGGAAATTGTCGAGGCCGATCCGCAATTCGAGCCGACCGCCTTCATGAAGGGCGCGAACGCGGCCTATGAGATGATTGTCATGGCCTTTGCCGATGGCGATCGCCGCACGCTGAAGGGCCTCCTGTCGAAGGAGGTCTATGAGGGCTTCAACGCCGCCATCAGCGAGCGCGAGGCGAACGGCGAATCCGTCAAGGCGAGCTTTGTCGGCATCGAGAAGGCCGAGATCACGGAAGCGGAGGTCGACAAGACCGAGGCCCGGATCACGCTCCGGATCGTCAGCCAGATGATTTCCGCGACCTATGGCAAGGACGGCGAGATCGTCGATGGCGATGCCGAGCAGATTGCCGAGATCCGGGATCTGTGGACCTTCGCGCGCGACACGCGGGCGCGCGATCCGAACTGGAAGCTGATCGCCACCGCGTCCGAATAGGCCGAGCATTGTCTGACGAGAGCGGCGTTTCGGCGCCGCTTCTTCTTGCCGGGAGTTTCTTTCAAGATGAGCCGCCGGAAGCTCTCCGCAGAAGAACGGGACTTGTGGATGAAGGTCGCGCGAACGGCCCGCCCGCTTCCCGGCAAGAAACTGGAAAAGCCCGCTTCCGGCCCGGAAAGTTTTTCCGACCTGATGAATGGCATAGCCGCCGAGGGCAAGAAGACCGACACGGGAAAGACCAGCGTCTCGCCGCTGGCGCTGCCGAAAAAGCCGGAAGGGGAGAAGCCCCGCAGGCACCATCCGCTGGAGCGGCCGGTCAAGCGCAAGCTGGCGAGCGGGCGGCTTGCAATCGATGCCAGGATAGACCTGCACGGCCTGTTCCAGGACGAGGCGCATGCCCTGCTTCTGGCCTTCCTGCGCCGCGCACATGAGAGGGGACACCGCCATATCCTCGTTATCACCGGCAAGGGCGGGTCGATCGGCAGCGACGGGGCGCTGAAGCGGGCGGTGCCGATCTGGTTCTCGCTGCCGGATTTTCGGTCGCTGATCTCGTCCTACGAGACGGCGGCCCGTCAGCATGGCGGCGAGGGCGCGCTTTACGTGCGCCTTGCCCGAAGGAAGGGACACGACCATGACGCCGTTCGGAGAAGCCGTTCGTAAGCTGAGGGCAGAGCGCGGCGTTTCGCAGAAAGAGATGGCCGAAGCCATCGGCGTTTCGGCGGCCTATCTCTCCGCGCTTGAGCATGGCCGGCGCGGCAAGCCAAGTTTCGACTTTCTCCAGCGCGTGGCCGGCTATTTTCATATTATCTGGGACGATGCCGAGGCGTTGTTCGCCATCGCCGACCAGTCCGATCCGCGCGTCGTGATCGACACGGCAGGCCTCTCGGCCGCCCACACCGCCTTTGCCAACCGCCTGTCGCGCATCATCGGACAGCTCGACGAAGAAGCGATCGGCGAACTCGACGGCCTGCTCGACCGGAGACTTGGCCGCTGACGCCTCAAAAGTGACGATCTTCACGAAATTTGAGGGAGATCAAAGAAGTGCCGGCACGGTTTTACTACGGTGAAACTGCATTCGGGGCCTCGATACAGCTTCTGGCCAAGAGGTTCTCTGCATCCGGCCCTGCAAGACTTGTATGGGGCCTCGAATGCGAAGACGTTTCCCGCCGGTAAGCGCCTCCCGAACATTGCAAGCATTCCATGGAGAAGGTCATGGCCCCGACGGCCGCCCATTCCAATCGCGTCCGCAGCACTGCGGCCAATATTCCCTCGACCAACCAGATCATCCGCGAAAGCTATCTCTACCTTCACTGGAACGGCATCCTGACACAGGACAGGGCCGAGCACGAGATGGCCACCTTTGCCGATGCAGCGCTGATCGAGCCCAACGAACGCTGGACCCGGCGCAAGACGGGTTGAACGCGTCCCGATCGCGCAAACAGACCGATTCTCGCATTCCAGGCGGCGCTCGACCGGAGCGCCGCCTGTTTTTTTTGGCATGACGGCAAGGCCGCTTGCCCAGGACGCCGCCCCCTCGTTGAAACGGTCTAGGTTTATCCCCAATTAGGCTGTAAAAGGGGCCGCAGTGATTTGAGCGGAAACGGCTTTTCCCCTAAGCTCGGCGCTTGAAAAAGCAGTGATTCGGCGGCGTTTTGCGGGACCCGCCCGACCCCTGACACATTCGGAAAGACCTGTTGATGAGCGAAACTCCAGAAACAGCCGTCGGCCTTCCGGCCGAATACGGCGCCGATTCGATCAAGGTTCTCAAGGGCCTCGACGCCGTGCGCAAGCGCCCGGGCATGTATATCGGCGATACCGACGACGGTTCGGGTCTGCATCACATGGTCTATGAGGTGGTGGACAACGCCATCGACGAGGCGCTCGGCGGCTATGCCGACCTCGTCACCGTGACGCTGAATCCCGACGGTTCCGTGACCGTCACCGACAACGGCCGCGGCATTCCGACGGATATTCATACCGGCGAAGGCATTTCGGCCGCCGAAGTGATCATGACCCAGCTGCATGCCGGCGGCAAGTTCGACCAGAATTCCTACAAGGTCTCCGGCGGCCTGCACGGCGTCGGCGTTTCGGTGGTCAATGCGCTCTCGGTCTGGCTGAGGCTGAAGATCAAGCGCAATGGCAGGCTGCACGAGATTTCCTTTACCCATGGCGTTGCCGACAAGCCGCTGGAAGTCATCGGCGATGCTGGCGGCGAGACCGGAACCGAACTGACCTTCATGCCCAGTTCCGACACCTTCACCATGGTCGATTTCGATTATGACACGCTGGAAAAGCGCCTGCACGAGCTCGCCTTCCTGAATTCCGGCGTGCGCATTCTCCTGACGGACAACCGCCATGCCGAGCCGGTTTCCAAGGAAATGCATTATGATGGCGGGCTTGCCGCCTTCGTCGCCTATCTCGACCGCTCGAAGAAGCCGCTGGTCTCCGAGCCGATTGCCATTTCCACCGAGAAGGACGGCATTACCGTCGAAGTTGCGATGTGGTGGAACGACAGCTACCACGAGAACGTGCTCTGCTTCACCAACAACATTCCCCAGCGCGACGGCGGTACGCATATGGCGGGCTTCCGGGGCGCGCTGACCCGGCAGATGGTCTCCTATGCCGACACATCGGGTATCCTGAAGCGCGAAAAGGTGACGCTGACGGGCGATGATTGCCGCGAAGGCCTCACCGCCGTGCTCTCGGTCAAGGTGCCGGATCCGAAGTTTTCCTCGCAGACCAAGGACAAGCTGGTCTCCTCCGAAGTCCGGCCGGTCGTCGAAAGCTGCGTCAACGAGGCGCTCGGCCAATGGCTGGAAGAGCACCCGAACGAGGCCCGCGTGCTCGTCACCAAGGTCGCCGAGGCCGCATCCGCCCGCGAGGCCGCCCGGCGCGCGCGCGAACTGACGCGCCGCAAGGGCGCGCTTGATATTGCCTCGCTGCCCGGCAAGCTTGCCGACTGCTCCAACCGCGATCCGTCGAAATCCGAACTGATCCTGGTGGAGGGCGATTCCGCCGGCGGTTCGGCCAAGCAGGGCCGCTCGCGCGAGACCCAGGCGATCCTCCCGTTGCGCGGCAAGATCCTGAACGTGGAGCGCGCGCGTTTCGACAAGATGCTGTCGAGCCAGGAAATCGGCACGATGATTACCGCGCTCGGCACGGGCATCGGCAAGGACGAGTACAATCCGGAAAAGCTGCGCTATCACAAGATCATCATCATGACCGATGCCGACGTCGACGGCGCGCATATCCGCACCCTGCTTCTGACCTTCTTCTTCCGGCAGATGCCTGAACTGATCGAGCGCGGCCATCTCTATATCGCCCAGCCGCCGCTCTACAAGGTGACGCGCGGGAAGTCGACGCAGTATCTGAAGAACGAGCAGGCGCTCGAGGATTACCTGATCGACCAGGGGCTTGAGGACGCAGCGCTGCATCTCGCCTCCGGGGAAGTCCGCGCCGGCGCGGACCTGCGCCAGGTGATCGTCGACGCGATCCGCATGCGCAACCTGATGGAAGGCCTCCATTCGCGTTACGACCGCGCCGTCGTCGAGCAGGCGGCGATTGCCGGCGCGCTCAATGCCGAGCGGGTGACGGACCCGGCCGAGGCCGAGCGCCTTGCCGCCGATATCGCCGCCCGTCTCGACGTGATCGCCGAGGAAACCGAGCGCGGCTGGGAAGGCTTTGTGCGCGACGACGGCGGGCTGCGCTTCGAGCGCACTGTGCGCGGCGTCAAGGAAGTCGCCTCGCTCGACATGGGCCTGATCGGATCCACGGATGCGCGCTATATCGACCAGATGCAGAAGCGCCTGTTCGAGATCTACGACAAGCCGCCGCTCCTGAGCCGCAAGAATGGCGATCTGACCATTCACGGCCCGCGCGCCATGCTCGAAGCCGTCTTCGAGGCGGGTCGCCGGGGACTGACCACCCAGCGCTACAAGGGTCTTGGCGAGATGAATGCCGAGCAGCTCTGGGAAACGACGATGGACCCCAATGTCCGCTCGCTGCTGCAGGTCAAGGTTGCCGATGCCACCAGCGCCGACGGCCTGTTCTCGCGCCTGATGGGCGACGAGGTGGAGCCCCGCCGCGATTTCATCCAGGACAACGCCCTTTCGGTCGCCAATCTGGATATCTGATCGGGGCAACTGTTTTATCGGGCGCAACCCATCGCTTCACTCTGCGTCATCCTCGGGCTTGACCCGAGGATCCAGGCGACATGTCGCAGGCCCTGGCGACGCCGGAGCAATGTGCGGATTACCGCCAGTCAATCTCCCCCTTGAGGGGGAGATGTCGCGAAAGCGACAGAGGGGGGTAGCAGACCCCTCTGTCGCTTTGCCGACTTGCAGGTTTTTCACCCCTCTCTGCTCCTCTCGGGGCATCTCCCCCTCAAGGGGGGAGATCGGTTTTCGGCAGAGTTCTCGCACAAGGCGAGCAGGGTTTTCTCACACGGCGGAGCGGCGGCCGCGTCACCCCTCAAGCGGCAAATACCCGACGTTTCCGCGTTCAGCCGCCGCCTCTGCAAGCTCATACCCCGCATCCGCATAGCGGATGATCCCCAGCGACGTATCGTTGGTGAGCGCATGCTCCAGCCGCTCGGCGCCCTCGGCCGTGCCGTCGGCGATAATGGTGACGCCGGCGCTGGTCATATAGCCGGCATAGCCGCCGCCGCCGGAATGGATGACGACGAGATCGGCCATCGAGGCGCACATGGTCATGGCGTTGATCAGCGGCCAGTCTGCGATCGCGTCGGACCCGTCCGTCATGTTCTCGGTCATGATGTTCGGATGGGCCATGGCGCCGGCATCGAGGTGATCGCGGGAGAAGGCGACGGGTCCCGCAAGTTCGCCCTTCGCCACCAGTTCGTTGACCGCGACCGCCAGCCGTGTGCGCTCGCCATGGCCGAGCCAGGCGATGCGAGCGGGAAGCCCCTCGAAAGGCACGTTTTCACGGGCGAGCCGGATCCAGTTGGTGACGATGAAATTGTCGGGAAACATCTCCAGCACAAGGTCGTCGATGCGGGCGATATCGCTTGCCTCGCCCGAAAGCGCCATCCAGCGGAACGGCCCGATGGCTTCGCAAAACAGCGGCCGTAGATAAGCCTCTGTGAAGATCGGAATATCGAAGGCGTTGGCCACGCCGCCCTCGCGCGCCTGGGTGCGGATCAGATTGCCGTTGTCGAATACCTCCGCGCCCTTTTGCTGGAATGTCAGCATGGCGCGAACGTGATCGGCGATCGAGGCGCGGCTTGCGGCCATCAGCTGCGCCGGGCCTTCCTCGCGCAGACGTTTCACGTCCGCCAGGCTCATGCCCTTCGGCACATAGCCATAGATGAGATCGTGCGCCGAGGTCTGATCGGTGACGATATCCGGCGTGATGCCGCGCCGGGCGATCTCGGGATAAATATCGGCGGCATTGCCGACGAGGCCGACGGAGACCGCCTTCTTCGCCGCCACCGCCGCGTTGATCATCTGAAGCGCGGCATCAAGGTCCGGCGCAATCTCGTCAAGGAAGCCGATTTCATGACGTTTTTTCGCCCGCTCGGCATCGATATCGACCACCAGGATGGCAGCGCCCGCCATGCGACCGGCAAGCGGCTGGGCGCCGCCCATGCCGCCGAGCCCCGCCGTCAGAATGAAACGGCCGGCCAGCGAACCGTCGAAGCGCTTTTCGGCAATCCGCATGAAGATTTCATAGGTGCCCTGGATGACGCCTTGCGAGCCGATATACTGCCAGGCGCCGGCCGTCAGCCCGCCCCAGCAGATCAGCCCCTTGCGCTCCAGTTCGTAGAACACATCCGCCTTCGCCCACTGGCCGACGATATTGCAGTTCGCCATGATGACGAGCGGCGCTTTCGCGTGGGTCTTCAACAGGCCGACCGGCTTGCCGGACTGGATGACGAGCGTCTGGTTCTCGTCCATTTCCAGCAGCGTTTTCACGATCATCGCATGGGACGGCCAGTTGCGCGCGGCCTTGCCGAGGGCGGCGTAGACCACAAGATTGTCGGGGTCCTCGCCCACGGAGAGCACGTTTTCCATCAACCTGAGCAGCGCTTCCTGCCGCCAACCCTTTGCACGGACTTCAGGCCCGCCGGGAATCGGAAAATTCGGATGGCGCGGATTGTCTTTCGGCATGGTTTCCTCCTCAGGCCAGCGCGTAATCGGCGATCGAGATGCCGAGCGCCTTTTCCACCACCGGATAGACGGCGGGATCTTTCACGCTGGACGAAAGCGGAATGACCGTCTTCGGCACATGCAGGACAAAGATGGTCATGCCCTCTTGCAGCTGGCCGACGCTCAGCGGTTCGCCCTCCGGCGAGAGCGTGGTGATGACATCGGGAAAGGTCGCGATCCGATTGCCGCCGGCATCCTCGACCGCCATGTATTCGTTCATCACATGCAGCACCATCGCCCTGTCGCCCGAGCCGACGGTGACCGTGCCGACATCGAAGGCCTCATTGGTATAGACCACAGCCTTCTTCGTCACCTTGCCCTCGGTCAGGATCGCGCCATTGGTGGTTTTCACAATCGCATCGATCACGGCCGATCCGCCCTTGGCCTCCGCCGCGATGATCGCCTCGCCGAGCGCCAGCGCCATCGAGATGCCACCGAGCGCCGCATTCACCTTCACATAGGATGCCCTGAGCGGATTGCGACAGGAGGCGATGAAGCCGCCGGACTGGTCGGCTGCGGTTCTGAGCACCGGCGAGATCTTCGCCGTCGCGCCCTTGACCACCAGTTCGATATAGCGGTTTTCGGCGCGGTTGCCGCCGACGGCGGTCTGGATCATCCGCTCCGGCGAGCTCGCCATGCCGATCGCACCCATGTCACCGGTCGGATGCGCGCGGATATCGCCGACGGCGTCGACCACCTTGGTGCCGAGCACGGCGGACGGCAGCCAGCCGTTCAGCGTCGAGGATTTGCCGTTCTGGCCAACGATCAGGCCCGAGAGTTTTTCGCCGAGCGCATTCTGCAGCAATTCGGCAGCCTTGATATAGTCGATGCCCTGCATTTCCCACGGCGTGGTGGAAGCCGGCGCGCCGATGGCGGCTGCGGTCGCCACCCAGTCGTCATCGGAGAGTTCCTCCACCGAAACCAGTTCCGGCTTGCCGACATTGACGGCGGCATAGCCGAGCATGCGGCCATGATCGGCCCATCCGCCGCCGCCTGCGGCATAGACCGAGCCGCCCTTGACGGCGGGTTCCACATCTTTGGTCGTCAGGATACGGCCCATCTCATTGCTCCATCAGTTGTGTGTCGAGCCGCTTCACCGCTTGAAGCAGCACCTCGGCTCCGAGCGCGATATCGGCGTTTTCCGCGAATTCTTCCGGCGCATGAGAACGCCCGTCCCGGCAGGGGATGAACACCATGCCGGCCCTGGCAATGCGCGCCATGAAGGCGGCGTCGTGGCCGGCACCCGATGCCATGCGGCGATGGCCGGCGCCGGTCGTTTGGCAGGCCGCATCAAGCGCATCCATCACCAGGTCATCCATCGGCATGGCCGGATTGTCGGAGACGAGGCGCGGCGGCGCGATGCTGACGCCATTGTCCCGCGCGATGCCTTCAAGAACCGCTTCAAGCGATGTCAGGAAATCACCGAGATCGTCGCGGTGTTCCGAGCGGATATCGAGCAGCATGCGCACCCTGGACGGCACGACGTTGGCGGCGTTGGGCCACATCTCGAATTCGCCGGTGGTGGCGGCAAAATGGCCGGGCGTCGCCGCAAGCGCGCTGGAAAGGGTCTCGACAGCGAGCACCGCATGGGCGGCGGCGGCGAGCGCATCGGCGCGGCGGTTCATCGGCGTCGTGCCGGCATGGTCGGCCCGGCCCTCGACAATGATCTCGACGCGGGTGATGCCGGCAATGGCGGTGACGACGCCGATGTCCAACGTCTCGCCTTCCAGCACCGGCCCCTGCTCGATGTGAAGCTCGAGAAAGGCGCGGATATCGTCGCGGGCTTTCTGTTCGGCGTCCGGATCGCCGCCAACGTCTCTGATGCCTTCGGCCAGCGTCATGCTATCTGCTTTCCGCCCCAGCCATTCATCCGGGCGAACACCGGCCATGCCGCGCGAACCGATACAGGAGACGCCGAAGATCGAGACTTCCTCGGCGAGAAAGTCCGTCACTTCCAGATCGTGTTCGAGTTCTATGCCCGCCTCCTCAAGACCGCGCGCCACTTCGAGCGCGACGACAACGCCGGCAACCCCGTCGAAACGCCCTCCATCCGGGACGGTGTCCGAATGCGATCCGAGCATGATCGTGCCGATGCCGGGCGTCCTGCCCTTGCGCGCGCCGACCAGATTACCCGCCGCATCGATCCGGGTTTCAAGACCTGCGGCGCGAAACGCGTTTTCAAGATAGGCACGGCCTTCGAGAAAGAGCGGCGAGAAGGCACGGCGCGTCCACGGCCGGTTCGGGTCGGTGATCGCGGCCAGCGCGTCGATATCGGCGGCGATGCGCGCCGGAGAAACAGCGAGATTGCGGCTCATCGGATCATCTCCCGAAGCGGCAGGCTCGCCTCGGGGCGCACGAAAGCGCCCGTGCCGGGCTCGACGACGGCCTTTCCGTCAAAGACCTGTTTTCCGCGCAGCCATGTCGCCGCCACCCTGTAGGGCAGCCGCATGCCGTTATAGGGTGACCAGCCGACGACATTATTGCCGCTTTCGCCCGCGTCATAGACGAAATCGCCCGGTTCCAGCACGGCAATATCGGCGTGCTTGCCGATCTCAAGCGCGCCTTTTAAATGGTCGATACGGAAATGCTTCGCCGGGTTTGCCGCCATCAGTCTTGCAGCCCAGAAGAGCGGCACGCCATGCTCGAGCGCGCCCTTGATGAAGAGCGGCATCATCACCTCAAGCCCCGGAACGCCCGAGGCATTCGCCAGCATCTCGGGATTGGTCTTGCGGTCCTCCGACCAGCTCACATGATCTGTGGAGACCAGCGTGACATTGCCTGAAGCCACATGCCGCCAGAGTTTTTCGACCTCGGCGCGCGGACGCACCGGCGGGTTGATCTTGGCCTTGCCGCCAAGCCGCTTCACATCATTTTCCTCGTCCAGCGTCAGATAATGAATGCAGCATTCGACCGTGGCATTGTGGCCCTCAGCCCGATAACCGGCGGCGATTTCGTAGCCGCGGCCAAGCGAGCAGTGCACCACATGGGCCGGGCAGCCGGTTGCCGCCCCGGTCTCGTAGATCTGGTGCATGGCGAGCAGCTCGGTCAACGGCGGGCGCGACAGGCCGTGGGCGCGGTAATCGGTGACGCCGGAGGCCTTGACCTTCGCGATTGCGGCGTTGACGAATTCATCGTCTTCATTGTGAACGCCGGCGGCAAGGCCGGTGGGCGCGATCGCTGCAAAGCATTCTTCCAGAAGCGCGGCGGGGATGCGGGGAAAACGGGTTGGATGGGTGCCGAAGGTGGAAAACTTGAAAGCGGCAACCCCGGCGTCTACCTGCTCGGCGATGCGGGCGGCGCCTTCAGCGGGATCAACTGTGCCATAGAGCGCGAAATCGACGCGCGCCTGCGGCGAAGCGTGGGCGATCTTCTTTTTGACTGCTTCGGCCGAATTCACCACATTGCCCTCGTCATAGGGCATGTCGATGATGGTGGTGACGCCGCCGCCGGCGGCCGAGCGCGTCGACCAGATGAAATCCTCCTGGTCCTTCTGACTCAGTGAATGCACCTGCGCGTCGATGGCGCCTGGCAGGATCAGGGCGTCGCCGAGATCATGGCGCTCGCGGGCGGTGGGGGCGATGCCCTGGCCGATGGCGGCGATCAGCCCGTCTCGGACGGCGACGTAGCCGCCCCTGACCACCCGATCGGAAAGCACCAGCGTGCCTTTCAGAACGAGATCGAAATCCGACATTTGATGTCTCCTAGTAGAAGCGGCCGGTGCGCCGCGCGGTTGCCCGCTCGAACATCACGAAACCATCGTGAATGAGGAGCGCCAGAACCCCGACCACGAGGCCGCCTTGCAGAACGAAAGCGGTGTTGTTCGACAACAGCCCGGCGATGATCACCTCCCCGAGCGTCTTGGCGGCAACCGTCGAGCCGATCGTCGCCGTCGCCAGCGAGATGACGACCGAAAGGCGGATGCCGGCGAGAATGACGGGAAAGGCCAGCGGAAACTCGACCTGCATCAGGCGCTGCGTGCCGGTCATGCCAACCCCGCGCGCGGCCTCCGAGACATTGCCCGGCAAATTGGTCAGCCCCGTCAGCGCGTTTTCGAAGATCGGCAGAAGGCCATAGAGAAAGAGCGCGATCAGCGTCGGAATCGGCCCGAAGCCGAACATCGGCACGGCAAGCGCCAGCACGGCGACCGGCGGAAAGGTCTGGCCGATATTGGCGATCGAGCGCGACAGCGGCAGGAACTCGACGCCGAAGGGCCGTGTGACGATGATGGCGAGACCGACGGAAAAGAGCGTCGCCGCAACCGTCGCCACGCCGACAATGGCGAGGTGGCTCAGCGTCAGGGAGAGCAGGCTGGTCTGGGTATAGATCGCCGGCGCGCCGTTCTGCGTGAACGGGCGGAACACCGGCGCGAAGGCTTCCGGGAAGCTGATGAAGGCGATCAGCAGCACGAGAAGCGCCAGACGGATGATTACCGAAGCCCTCATGATGCCGGTCCCGCGGCGCGGCGGATCAGGGCATCGCGGGTGACGCGGCCGATCACCTTGCCGTCACGCTCGACCGGCAGCGCGTCACGGCCGGACCACAGCGCCGCGGCCAGCGCGTCCTTCAGGCTTGCCGAAGCGGGGATCGCTTCGCCCTCGGCCGGGCCTTCCTCGACGAGATTTTCGCAGGCCTCCAGCGAGAGCATGCGGAAGGCCTTGTCGCCGGTGCCGAGCAGTTCGTTGACGAAGGCGCTTGCCGGATCGGCGATGATTTCGGCCGCCGGCGCATATTGCTCGAGCTTTCCCTCATGCATGACCGCGATCTTGTGGCCGAGGAGAATCGCCTCGTCCATATCGTGAGTGACGAGCACGACCGTGGTGGAGAATTTCTTCTGGATGTCGATCAGGTCTTCCTGCGCCTTGGCGCGGATGATCGGGTCGAGAGCGCCGAAGGGTTCGTCCATCAGCAACACGGCAGGTTCGGCGGCGAGCGCCCGGGCGACGCCGATACGCTGCTGCTGGCCGCCGGAAAGCTCATGCGGCATGCGATCGCGAAAGGCTTCCGGCTCCAGGTGGAACAGTTCGAGCAGTTCATCGACGCGGGCATTTCGCCGCTTCCTGTCCCAGCCGAGAAGCTTCGGCACGGTGGCGATATTCTCCGCCACCGTGCGGTGGGGAAACAGGCCGTGGCCCTGAATGGCATAGCCGATGCCGCGGCGAAGCTCGTAATCCGGCAATTCGCGATTGTCGCGCCCGTCGATGCGGATCATGCCCGAAGTCGGCTCCACGAGACGGTTGATCATCCGCATCAGCGTGGTCTTACCGGAACCGGACGTGCCGACGATCGCCGCCAGTTCGCCGCGCTCGACTTGGAGCGAGACATTGTCGACGGCATTATAGTCGCCATAGACCTTGGTAATTCCCTCGATCTCGATCATGCCCGGCTCCCGTTTTTGGATTTTGTCTGGCTGATTTCGACAAGCGCATCGAGAATGATGGCCGCGGCAAAGGCCATGCCGACGACCGGCAGCGCGCCCAGGAGCACGAGGTCGGTTGCCGTCTGGGCGATGCCCTGAAAGACGAATGTGCCGTATCCGCCGCCGCCGATCAGCCCGGCAATCACCGCAAGGCCGATATTCTGCACCAGCACGATGCGGATGCCGGTGAGGATGACGGGAAAGGCCAGCGGCAGCTCCACCTGGAAAAGCCGCTGGCGGCCGGTCATGCCCATGCCGCGGGCGGCCTCGCGGGCATCGCGCGGCACGCTGTCAAGGCCGGCGACCGTGTTGGAAACGACCGGCAGCAGCGAATAGGCAAAGAGCGCCACAATGGCCGGGGCAAAGCCGATGCCGGCAATGCCGAGTTCGGCCGCCCCAGGCACATTGCGGCCGACCCAGGCGAGCGGCGCGATCAACAGGCCAAACAGCGCGATCGACGGAATGGTCTGCAGCACGTTGAGGCTGTTGAGAATGGTGGCGCGCACCTTCGGCACGCGAAAGCACAGGATCCCGATCGGGATGCCGGCAATCGAGGCTGCCGCCAGCGAACCGAAGGCCAGCTCCACATGGGTGCGGCCTTCGCGCCAGAAGGCGGAAGCGCGGTTGTTGTATTCCTTCAGGATCGAAAGGTCGTTCCAGGCGCCGGACCAGAGCAGAAGCCCGATGGCGAATGAAGCGATGACCAGAAACGCGATCCGCATCATCGGCGGCAAGGCCTTGCGCACGATCGCATCGGCCATGGCGATCGAGAAGGCAAAGAGCAGGATCCAGAAGCTCGCGCCGGGCGAGACGCGGGCATACGGATTGTCTTCCGGCATCAGGAAATAGCCCGCGCGGCCGACCATCAGGGCCAGAACAGCGATGGCCGCGACGGAGACGCCGAGCCTCAGATTGACCGGCGTCTTGAACAGGATGACGGCAATGGCGGCAAGCATGGCAGCGACAAGGGCGACGGCCTGCCAGAGCGGCATCGCCGACCAGACCATGATATTCTCCGCCGCCACGATACGGTTCGCGCGAAACAGCGCGAAGGGCTGAAGGAAGAGCGCCACCAGCGCAATCGCCGCGACGATGATGCCGAGCTTGTCAAGCCGGCTTACGGCCCGGCCGTCCTTTCGGTATTCGCTGATGGCTGACATGGCATGCCCTTCGGCTTGTCGGTCGGTTGTCCCGCTTGCGGCGGGGTGCGATATGTCCCTTTAATCTCCCCCCTTGAGGGGGAGATGTCGCGAAAGCGACAGAGGGGGGTAAGGGCAAGAGCCGCATACACCGTGCCTCGTTGGAGAGGGTTCACCCCTCTCTGCCCCTGTCGGGGCATCTCCCCCTCAAGGGGGGAGATTGTTTTTGCTGCATTGCTGCCGATTCCGGCCTTACTTCACAAACCCGTTCGAGGTCAGGTAGTCCTTGGCAACCGCGTCGGCGGGCTCGCCGCCGACCTGGACGCGACCGTTGAGGTCCTGCAGGGTTTCAAGCGTCAGCCCCTCGAAGATCGGCTTCAGGATCTCGGCAATCTCAGGATATTCCTCGAGCCGGACCTCGCGGATGATCGGGGTCGGCAGATAGACCGGCTGCACGCCCTTGTCGTCTTCCATCACCTTGAGGCCCGAGGGCGCAATCCCGCCGTCCGTGCCGTAGACCATGGCGGCGTTGGCGCCCGAGGTCTGCTTTGCCGCAGCCGCGATCGTTGCCGCCGTATCGCCGCCGGAAAGCTGGATCAGCTGGCCGGAGGTGAGATCGAAGCCATAGGCCTTCTCGAAGGCCGGAAGCGCCGCCGGCGAGGTGACGAATTCGGAGGATGCCGCAAGCTTCACCGTGCCGCCATCGGCGACAAAGGCGCCGAATTCGCTCATCGTCGAAAGATTGTTCGGATCGGCGACATCCTTGCGCAGGGCGATTGCCCAGGTGTTGTTGGCGTCAGCCGGCGTCAGCCAGACGATCTTGTTGGCGTCATAGTCGAGCTTCTTGGCCTCTTCATAGCCGGCCTCCGGCTTGTTCCAGACCGGAAGGTCGGTCTTGTTGAAGAAGAAGGCGGCATTGCCGGTATATTCGGGATAGATGTCGATCTGGCCCTGCGTGATTGCCTGGCGGACGATCGGCGTGCCGCCGAGCTGGATCTTGTTTTCCGTCGGAATGTCGTTGGCCTCAAGCGCCTGAAGGATGATGTTGCCGAGCACCCCGCCTTCCGTGTCGATCTTGGAAGAAACCACGACGGGATCGGCCGAGGCCGCGCCTGCGAAGGCAAAGGCCGAGATGGCGAGCGCGCCGGTCAGTATAGCAAGTCGTTTCATGATCTGTCCCTCTCTTGACGGTCCTCGTGAGAACCTTGCTGTGTCGCCCGCGGCCTCAAGCCGTTTCAGGCGGTGCGAGTGCGAAAAAGTCATCGAGCAGGGCCAGCGGCGCCTGTTCGATCAGTCTGGTCATTGTCGCATCCGAGCCGAGCTCCTCTTCGATCTGCTCGACCTCGCTCGAAAGCGGCCTGTCCTTCAGATAGAGCGCGGAATGCGATCTGACGATAGCATAGACCAGATTTGCGACGCCGCGCGGCTCATCGCCCGAAATATCCATGGCCTGGGCGGCAAGCAGCGCCTCAAGCCCTGCCATGCGGCGCAGCGCCCTGACCTGGCGCTCGAAGCGTTCGACCACCAGCGGCAGGAAGGCCGCCTCGTCCTCGATCCCGCCGGCCACCACCAGCGACTGCGCCGATATCGGCGCCGACAGCGACTGCGTCCGGATGAAGAGATCGCCGGCGAGCTTCAGGATCGGGCCGAAGCCGGTGGCGACCGTGCCATGCGGCACGAGATTGACCGGCAGGTCGCGCCGCCCCCCGTTCGCGAGGATGACGCAGCGGTTGAAGATGTTGCGCGCCACATGGGCCATGGCGATCTGGGCGGCCTGCATGTAGATCGTCACATCAAGCGGCAGCGAGCCGCCGGAGGTCAGCACCTCATTGCCGATGACCACCGGATTGTCATCGGTGCGGCCGGTGGCGGCCAGTATTGTCCGGCCGGCAATCGTCAGGCTCTCGATCGTCGTGCCGAAGACCTGCGGCATCATCCGGATCGACAACGGGTCCTGCACATGGCTTGCAGACGTCCAGCACCAGTCGTCGAAGGCGCGGCAGAGCCAGACGCCGATATCGGCATGCGCATGCGTGCCCACTTCGACCACCGAGCGCCACGGCGCGATCGCAGCGCCCATGGCGCCCGCCGTCGCAAGGCCCGTCGCCAGGAGCACGCGCACGGCAAGGGCGGCCTTGTGCAAGGCGGAGGCGGCGGAAGCATAGCCGATGGCGTTCAGCGAGAAGGAAGCGAGCGCGTCGCGCGGCTCCATGCGCAAGGGCTGCAGGCCGGTTGCTGCGAATGCCTCGGTCACCGGCATGCGGCGGCCCTGATAGACCGCATCGCCGACGCCGGTAAGCGCCGCCGAAACCTGGCCCATCAAGCCGATGTCGGCGCAACCGATGGAGCCGGTGCGGCGCACGACCGGGATCACGTCATGTTCGAGCAGCGCCTGAAAGGCTTCCACAAGTGCCATGGAACAGCCGACCCGACCGGTCAGCGCCGTGTTGATGCGGATCGCGATCGCATTGCGGACGATCTCCACCGGGAAGGGGTCTCCGGTTCCGAAATGATGGGCGCGCACAAGGCCGAGATTGAAATCCTCCAGCGCCTCGACCGTCCACTCGGTATCCTTCATCGCGCCGACGCCGGTATTGGCGCCGTAGATCGAAAGTCCTTCGGCAAGCCGGTCGCGCACCACCTGATGGGCGCGCTCGACCCGCTCGATCCCCGCCTGGGTGACGACCGGCAGCGCTAGGCCCGCGCCGATCCGCGACAGGATGTCGAAGTCCAGCGGCTGGCCTGAAAACATGATGGCGTTGTTCTTCGCGCGCATTCGGTTCCCCATTTGTTGAAGGCAAGCGTATTGGATTATTGCCGAAGACGGGATATCCCATATGATGAACGGGAGATGCTCCGGATTTATGCAATGACGTTTTTGCCTATAAAATAACCAGCAGCAAATGGCAGGCGCGTATGGACACCCTGACACTCTGCAGCGTGTATGAGGTTCTGAAATGCGGCGGCCTGCGCCCGGCGGCGCGCGCGCTCAGGCGCCCGCCGGCGAGCATGGCTGCGGCCGTCGACAGGACGGAGACCGAGCTGGCCACGCCGCTGGTGCAGAAGGCCGGATCGCGCCTGTCGCTGACGCTCGAGGGCCGGCGGTTGATGCCGGATATCGCCCTTGCGGCGGGCACGGCCCGTGCGCTCGGAGAACTCGCCGACATCGATGCCGGGCGCAAGGCGATGCTGTCGGTCAGCATCCTGACGCTGTCCCGCTTCTGCCAGGCGGCGCGCGCGGGCAGCATCCGCCGCGCGGCGCGCGAGATCGGCATCGGCCAGCCGCAGCTTTCCCGCCAGATCTCCGCCTTCGAGGCGGACATGAACCGGGCGCTCTTCACCCGCAGCGCAGACGGCATAGACCTGACGTCCGCCGGCCAGCAGGCGCTCGCCCTCGCCGAGACGCTGGAGGAGGTTTGGAGGCGGCTGACCGGCAGCGCCGACCGCCAGTTCCGCCGCACCGTTTCCACCTGCCATCTTGGGTCCGTGATCCCGCTCGGCTACGAGAGCAACACGGCACGGGCGCTCGCGCGGCTTTCCGCGCGGTGGCTCGAGCAGCGCCCCGGCGCGCCGCTGTTCATCTCCTCCACCACGGCGGACGAACTGATGCGCGGCCTGCAGGGCGGCATCTATGACGTGGCGCTGCTTGATACCGAGTCGATCCCCGAGAGTTTCGAGCGCCGGGCGATCTCCCGCTCAAGGCTTTCCGTCGTCGGCCCGCGAAGACTGATCGAAAAGAGCGGCGGGGACATCGCCAATCTGGTTCTGACGCGGCCTGTCGCGGTGCCGAGTCTGAAGAGCGGACTGCGGCAGAAGGCCGATCTGCTTTTCGCCGAAAAGCTGAGCGAGGCCGAACGGGCGGCCATGCGCATGGTCGAGGTCGATTCCCTGCCGATCATCGTCAACCTCGTCGTCGAGCACGATTTCGTTGCCGTCCTGCCGCAGGCGGCCTTCCTCGCCATGGCGGCGCCCATCGGCAGCATTCCGCTTTCCGATCGTTTCAGCCTCACGCTTTCCCTCGTCTGGCCGCCGACGGCCGCCGCCGCCCGCCAGGCAGCCCGCATTCTGGACGTCCTGCCGGCGATCGAGTGACCGTCCGGCGCGGCACCCGCAAAATTCTGCCGTCTTTCGCAAGGAACATTCGGCCTGCCCGAACGGTTTTACGTTCAGGCAAATATATCCCCGTCTCAAAGAGGAGGTCCGCCATGAGCCTGTTCAAACTTCCCCATAAATCCTGGGTCGTCGTCTGTGATGGAGCACGGGCGCTGTTCATGGAGAATATCGGCGATGCCGAAAGCCTGAACCTGCGGGTGGCAGAGCGCTCAGCCCAGGAGGATGCGCCGTCGCGCGAGATCGGCACGGACAGGCCCGGCCGCTCGCATTCCTCGGTCGGCAACGGGCGCAGCGCGATGGAGGAAACCGACTGGCATGAACAGGCCGAGCAGGAATTTCTCAAACGCACGGCGGAGCGCCTCAACGCGCTCGTCTATGACAAGACGATCGAGGATTTTGTGCTGATCGCGCCTCCGCCCGCCATTGGCGCGTTGCGGCCTCATCTCACGCCCGAGACGACGGCGGCGATGCGCGAGGAAATCCAGAAGGAACTCGCCAATCAGTCGGTCGCCGATATCGAGAAGCACCTGACCAGGCTGAGAGCAGCCTGAGCCAGTGCGGCGGCGAATGCGGACCCGCCGGTCGCCCGCGCCCGCCGCCAGTTCCGTCAAATACCGTCGCAAGAGATGCGAAAACGCCAGCTCCGGCACGAAATGATTGATATCGATCATCTTTTGATCGCATCAAAACAGTTTTCGACCAAAAGTACGCACAAAATCTTGCTTTTCTGATTCTTCTGGTTCATTTTCCGGGAATGGAATTCCGTACGGGAGGACGGAATGGCGGAGTTGCACCGGCACCAGAAAATACTGGCCCTGCTTGCTGAGCACCCCTTTCTCTCGGTCACCGAACTGACCGACGCGACGGGCGTGTCCGCGGCGACCGTCCGGCGCGACATCGACAAGCTTGAGAAGGCAGGTTTCGGCCAGCGCGTACATGGCGGCATCGCGGCCGAAAAGGGTCATCACGCCCGCCGCGCCATCCCCCTTCCCTTCATGGAAAACCGCGACATCGCGGTCGAGCAGAAACGGGCGATTGCGGCCGCCGCCTCGACGCTCGTGCGCGACGGCACGTCGATCATCATTCACGGCGGCTCGACCTGCTTTCACTTCGGCATGGCCATTGCCCGGCGCAATCTCAGGGTCTTCACCCATTCCATGCCGCTCGCCGCCTATCTCGCCGAATATGGCGAATGCCAGCTGACCATCGGCGGCGGCGGCCTGCACCGAGAGCCCGGCATCGTCTATGACCGGTTCGCTGACGAACGCGCCTTCTATGCCTCGCAGTTCTTCGTCGGCGCGCTCGGCATTGAACGGCAAGGGCTGATGGAGACCAACCCGCTGCTGGTCCAGCTGACCCGCGACATGGCAGCCTTCGCCAACGAGATCATCGTGCTCGTCGACAGCCGGAAGTTTGCCGAACGGACATCGACGCTGTCCCTGCCCTTTGCCCAGATCCGCAGGCTCGTGACCGATGACGGCCTCGCCGATGCCGATGCCCGCATGCTCGAGGAGGAGGGGGTGGACTATATCGTCGCCGCGCGAAAGGGAGAGACCGAAGCATGAACGATACCGCACGCCCGGTTCTGGAAATGGCGGACATTTCAAAAACCTTCGGGACCGTCAGGGCGCTCGAGGATGTTGCGATCACCGCCCATGGCGGCGAGGTGCACGCGCTGATGGGCGAAAACGGCGCCGGCAAATCGACCCTGATGAAAATCCTCTCCGGCGCCTATACGCCGGACAGGGGCGGCACCATTCTGGTCGGCGGCAAGCCGGTGCCGGAGGGCAATCCCAAGGCGGCCAAGGCCATGGGCGTCGCCGTGATCTACCAGGAGCTCTCGCTCGCGCCCAACCTGACGGTCGCCGAAAACATCTTCCTCGGCAATGAGCGCGCGCGCTCCGGCATCGTCAACCGCGCGGAGATGCGTTCGCGCACCGCGCCGCTGCTGAAACGCCTCGGCGTCGATTTCTCGCCCTCGACGGTGGTCGGCAGTCTCTCGCTCGGCGAACGCCAGCTCGTCGAGATCGCCCGGGCCATGTCCACCAATGCCCGGATCATCGTCATGGACGAGCCGACGACCTCGCTGTCGAGCCGCGAGACCGAGCGCCTGTTCGACGTGATCGCGGCGCTCAAGGCCGACGGCATCGCCATCATCTATATCTCGCACCGTATGGAGGAGGTCTACCGGCTCGCCGACCGCTGCTCGGTGCTGCGCGACGGCAAATATATCGGCACGCTCGACCGCGACGAACTGAGCGCCGAACGGCTGATCTCGATGATGGTCGGGCGCGACCTCTCGACCTTCTACAAGAAGGCGCATGTCGAACGCGACGAAACCGCCGAAACCGTTCTCGAGGTGCGCAATATGAGCGCCGGCCGCAAGGTGCGCGATTGCTCCTTTTCCGTCCGGCGCGGCGAGGTGCTGGGCGTCTCCGGCCTTGTCGGCTCGGGGCGCACCGAACTTGCCCGGCTGATCTACGGCGCCGACAGGGCGACATCGGGCACGGTGCTGCTCGAGGGACGGGAGGTGACCCCGCAAAGCCCGAGCGCCGCGCTTGACGCCGGCATCGTCTACCTGACGGAAGACCGAAAGCAGCTCGGCCTGTTCCTCGACATGACGATTGCCGACAACATCAACATTTGCGTCATGGGCGAGGATTCGGGACCCGCCGGAACGCGCAATTTCAAGGCGGCGCGCAAGCGGGCGCGCGCCGAGTTCGAGAAACTGTCGATCCGCGCGCCCTCGCCTTTCGTCAATGTCGGTTCGCTGTCGGGCGGCAACCAGCAGAAGGTGCTGCTCGGACGGCTGCTCGAAGTCAAACCGAAGGTGATCATTCTCGACGAGCCGACCCGCGGCGTCGATGTCGGCGCGAAATCCGAAATCTACCGGCTGATCGATGAGCTGGCGCGCCAGGGTCTCGCCGTGGTGATGATCTCCAGCGAACTGCCGGAAATCATCAATGTCGCCGATCGGGTCATCGTCATGCGCGAGGGCGAGATTGCCGGCGAGGTCAAGTCGTCAGACGGGGCAGCGATCGAACAGGAAGCAATCATGCGGCTTTCCACGGGAACCGGGGCCGCGGCATGACACACGGCGCTAAGAGGCCGAAGGAGGACATCTATGACTGAGGCGCAGAAGGGGGCGGCAAACGGCCGGTCCTACCAGGTCGGCACGCTGATCAAGACGCTCGGCATGCTGCCGGTGCTGATCCTGCTGGCCATCGGATTCCAGCTTCTGACCGGCAAGTTTCTCGGGGTCAACAATCTGTCGATCGTCATGCAGCAGGCCTCGATCAACATCGTACTGGCGGCCGGCATGACTTTTGTCATCCTGACCGGGGGCATCGACCTTTCGGTCGGCTCGATCCTTGCTGCGTCCGCCATGGCGGCGGTGATGTTCTCGCTCAACCCGGCGCTCGGCTGGATCGGCGTGCCGGCAGGGCTGGCGCTCGGCCTGGTCTTCGGCCTTGCCAACGGCGCGCTGGTCGCGTTCCTGCGATTGCCGCCCTTCATCGTCACGCTCGGGTCGCTGACGGCGGTGCGGGGCGTGGCGCGGCTGATGGGCAACGACACGACGGTTTTCAACGCCGAACTGCCATTCGCGGTGATCGGAAACGGCGCGATCCTGGGCGTGCCGATCCTCGCCATCATCGCCCTTCTGGTCATCCTGATTTCCTGGTTCGTGCTACGCCGCACGGTGCTCGGCACCTGGATCTACGCTGTCGGCGGCAACCAGGAGGCAGCCCGGCTGACGGGCATCAAGGTGCCGCTTGTGCTCCTGTTCGTCTACGGCGTCTCCGGCCTGATGGCCGGGCTTGGCGGCGTTATGTCGGCGGCCAGGCTTTATGCGGCCAACGGCCTGCAACTCGGACAATCCTATGAGCTCGACGCAATCGCCGCCGTCATTCTGGGCGGTACCAGTTTCGTTGGCGGCGTCGGCTCGATCTGGGGCACGCTGATCGGTGCGCTGATCATCGCTGTCCTCTCGAACGGCCTGATCCTGACGGGAACGTCGGACATCTGGCAGTTCATCATCAAGGGCCTTGTCATTATCGCTGCCGTCACCCTCGACCGCTTCCGCGGCAAGGGTTCCGACAGGACGTAAAGGCCCTTCATCAACGCATGAAACGCGAAAAGCGGAGGAGCAAACCCATGCAGATTTCGAAGAAACTTCTTCTTGGCGCGGCAGCGGCCATCGCCATGATGGCGTCCGGCGCGCAGGCGCAGGACAAGGAACTGAACAGCATCGGCATTTCCGTCGGCCTGCTCGGCAACCCGTTCTTCGTCGCCACCATCAAGGGCATCGAGGACCGCGCCCGCGAGATCAACCCGGATGTCGAGATCACCTCGGTTTCCGCCGACTACGACCTCAACAAGCAGGTGAGCCAGATCGACAACTTCATCGCCAAGGGCGTCGACATCATCATGCTGAACGCCGTGGACGACACGGCGATCGCGCCCGCCGTCAACCGCGCGAAGAACGCCGGCATCACGATCGCCGCCTTCGACGTTTCCGCGCCGGGCGCTGACGTGACCGTGATGACGGATAATATCGCCGCCGGCCAGAAGGCCTGCCAGTACATCGTCGACGCGCTTTCCGGCGAAGGCAATGTCGCCATCATCAAGGGCCCGTCCTCCTCCTCGCTCAATGACCGTTTCACCGGCTGCATGGAGGTGTTCGAGGCCAATGACGGCATCAATGTCGTCTCCAACGACCAGAACGGCCTGGCCGCGCGCGAAGGCGGCATGAATGTGATGCAGGGTCTGCTGACCCGTTTCTCCGATCTCGACGCGGTCTTCGGCGCCAATGACCCGATGGCGCTCGGCGCCCAGCTTGCCGCCAAGCAGCTCGGTCGCACCGACATCATCATCACCGGCGTTGACGGAGCGCCGGACACGGAGAAATCGCTGAAAGACCCGAATTCGCTGCTGAAGGCCTCCGCCTCCCAGGACCCCTACGTCATGGCGGGCGAAGCGCTTGAGCTTGGCTACAAGTTCTATCAGGGCGAGGATATCGAGGAGACCACCGTCCTGCTCGAGCCGCAGCTGATCACGGCGGACAATATCGACGAGTATCAGGGCTGGACGGCCGTCCGCGAGTAAGCCCGGACCCGCCCCGCACCCGCATTGAGGCCTGTGAGGCGCGGCGGCTATTCCGTCGCGCCTTTTCGTGTCTGAGTCTCTCCTTCTTGATGCGCGTCAAGGTGGCGATTTCTTCTTTCCGCACACTGGACTTGAGCCGGTTTGCCGGTAAGCTCGCCGCAGGCGGGAGCCGGCGGCAATCGCCGCTGCGGGAGAGGCCATGCAGGACCAGCAAACAGCCAAGACCGACGACAATCGCCGCAAGCCGATTTTTTCCGCGCGCGGCATATCGAAGGTCTATACGAGCGGCGAGGTCGAGGTGAAGGCGCTGGCCGGCGTCGATCTCGACCTCTTCGACGGCGAGATGGTGGTGCTGCTCGGCCCCTCGGGCAGCGGCAAGTCGACGCTTTTGAACATTGTCGGCGGGCTCGACCGGGCGAGCTCGGGTACGGTCCGGTTTCGCGACGAGATCATTTCCGATTATCCCGAATGGAAGCTGACGCGCTATCGCCGCGCCCATGTCGGCTTCGTCTTCCAGTTCTACAATCTGATTCCGAGCCTGACGGCGCGCGAGAATGTGGCGCTGGTGGCGGCGATCTCGAAAAACCCGATGCCGCCCGAAGAGGCGCTGGAAATGGTCGGGCTGAAACATCGGCTGGATCATTTTCCGGCCCAGATGTCCGGCGGCGAGCAGCAGCGGGTCGCCATTGCCCGTGCCATTGCCAAGCGGCCGGAGGTTCTCTTCTGCGACGAGCCGACCGGCGCGCTCGATTCGAAGACCGGCATTCTCGTGCTCGAGGTGCTCTGCCGCATCAATGAGGAGCTTGGCGCCACGGTCGCCATCATCACCCACAATGCCGATATCCGCAGGATCGCCCATCGTGTCATCACCTTCCGCGACGGGCGGATCGAGGGCACCGAGGTCAACGAGGAGCGCCTGAACCCGGCGGACATAAAATGGTAGCGATCCTCGACCGCAAGCTTCTGCGCGACGTGCGCCGCCTCTGGGCGCAGCTTCTGGCGGTTGCGCTGGTGCTGGCCTGCGGCGTGGCTGTGCTGATCATGGCCGTCGGCGTCTACCGCTCGCTGATCGAGACGCGCGACACGTTTTATGACCGCTATCGCTTCGCCGACGTCTTTGCCACGGTGACCCGCGCGCCCGACCGGCTGGCCGAGGAGATACGGGCGATCGACGGGGTGTTGCGCGCCGATTTCCGCGTGGTCAAGCCCGCCATTCTCGACATTACCGGCATGCAGGCCCCGGCCGCCGCCACCGTGGTCTCGACGCCCGACAGCGGCGAGCCACTCTTAAACCGCGTCTATATCCGCGCCGGGCGCCTGCCCGACCCGAACCGCGTCGGCGAGGTGGCGGTTTCGGAGAATTTCGCCAAGGCGCACGGCTTTGCGCCCGGAGACCGTTTCGAGGCGCTGATGGACGGAAAGAAGCGCCGTCTCACCATCACCGCCATCGTTCTCTCGCCCGAATATGTCTACGCCATCGGCCCGGGCGACATGGTGCCGGACAATGCCCGCTACGGCATCCTCTATATGCCGGAAACCGTGCTTGACGGCATATTCGACATGGACGGCGCGTTCAACGAGGTGGCGCTGCAACTCGGGCGCAACGCCAATGAAGAGGCGGTGATCGAACGCCTCGACGGCCTGCTCTCCCCCTATGGCGGGATCGGCGCCTATGGCCGCGACCGGCAGATATCGAACGCCTTCGTGGACAGCGAACTGACGCAGCTGAAGGCGATGGCGGGGGTTTTGCCGCCAATCTTCCTCGGGGTTGCCGCCTTCCTCGTCAACATGGTGCTGTCGCGGATGATCGCGCTCGAGCGCGAACAGATCGGCCTGTTGAAGGCGCTCGGTTTTTCAAGCCCGGCCATCGCCGCGCACTATATCAAGCTGACGCTGGTGATCGTGATCATCGGCACGGCGATCGGCTTTGCGCTCGGGAGCTGGTGGGGCGTGGCGATGACCAGGCTATACGTGCGCTTCTACACCTTCCCCTTCCTGGTGTTCGACTGGAGCCCGGACGTCTATCTCCTGGCGGGAGGCGTGGCCGCCGCAGCCGCTTTGGTCGGCGCGGCAAGGGTGATCTATCGCGCGGCGAGCCTGCCGGCCGCCGTTGCGATGCGCCCGCCCGAACCGGTGCGCTACCGGCAGCTTTCGCTCGGATTCCGGCTGCCGCGCCTGCTCTCCGAACTGACGATCATGGCGCTGCGCAATATCACGCGGTTTCCGGTGCGCGCGGCAATGACCGTGGTCGGCATCGCCATGCCGGTGGCGCTTCTGACGGTCGGCATGTCCACCTCCAATTCCATGGATGCGATGATCCGGGCGATCTTCTTCGACACGCAGCGCCAGGACGCAACCGTCAGCTTCACCGATGCGCTGACGCCCGAGGCGCTCATTGCGCTCCGCCGCCTGCCCGGCGTGATGCGCGCGGAAGGGTTTCGGTCCGAACCGGTGATCCTGCGCAACGGCTACCTCGAAAAGCATCTGTCGATCAACAGCGCTGCAAGTTCCGACGATCTCTCCCGTGTGGTGGATCCGGATGCCGTGCAGCTTTCCATTCCGCCAGACGGGCTGATGATCAGCGAACGGGTGGCCGAAACGCTCGGCCTTTCCACCGGCGACATGGCCGAGGTCGAGCTCGTGACGCGAAACCATCGTCTCGTCGACGTGCCGGTCACCTCGGTCGTACAGAGTTTTCTGGGTCTGGCCGTCTTCATGGACGACGCGGCGCTCGACCATCTGGTCGGCGACGGTCGCCGGATTTCAGGCGCCAATATCGCCGTCGACGAGACCCGGCTTGCCGCCTTCTACGGCGCGGTCAAGGACACGCCGAAGATTGCAGGCGTGGCGCTCAACCGGCTGTCGCTGGAAAACTTCCGCAAGACGATGCGGGAAAACATCGACATCATGTCGACCATCTATATCGCGCTTGCGGCCGTCATCACCTTCGGCGTCGTCTATAATTCCGCGCGCATCCTGCTGTCCGAGCGCGGACGCGAGCTGGCGAGCCTCAGGGTGCTCGGTTTCTCCCGCGCGGAAGTCTCGCAGGTGCTGCTGGTGGAAATCGCGGCACTGATCACGCTCGCCCAGCCGATCGGCTGGTATCTTGGCTATTTCTTCGCCAAGCTGGTGATTTCAGGGTTTTCGAGCGACCTGTTCACCATTCCGTTCGTCGTCGATCTCGACAGCTATGCGCGCGCGTCGCTGGTGGTCGTGATCGCCGGCCTTTTGTCCGCGCTGATCGTACGTCGGCGGATCGACCGGTTCGATCTCGTCGAAGTGCTGAAAACGAGGGAGTAGGCATATGGGAAAATGGATCAGGAGAGGGCTTCTTGCGGTCGTGGCGCTCGCCGTGATCGGCGGGTTCTATCTTGCCATGCGCGAGAAGCCGGTGGCCGTCGACGTGGCGAGGATTGCGTCCGGGCCAATGGAGGTCACCATCCTGCAGGAGGGCAAGACGCGGGTGAAGGAGATCTACACCATCCACACGCCGATTGCCGGGCAGATGCTGCGCACCCGCTTTGACGAGGGCGATGCGGTGGAGGCGGGTAAAAGCGTGGTTGCCCGAATCCTGCCCTCGCAATCCGCCCTTCTCGATCCGCGCACCCGCGATGAGTTGCGCGCCGCCCTCGATGCCGCGAAAGTGGCGGTCGCCATCGCCGAGGCCGAACGGGTGAAGGCGTCGGCCAATCTCGAGCAGGCCGACGACCAGCTCCGGCGCTATCGCAATCTCAGCCAGCGCGACACGATTTCCGCGATGGAACTGCAGCAGGCCGTCACCGCCGTGGACGTGGCGAAGGCCCAGCTCAATGCGGCGGAAGCCACGGTATCCCTGCGCCAGGCGGAGATGAAGGCGGCAGAAGCACGGCTATCCGAGCCGCGCGCGGCGCTTCTGGCAGACGAGGAGGACTGCTGCATCGACCTGACCGCCCCCGCCGACGGCGTCATCCTCGATATCTATGCCCGCAGCGCCCAGCCGGTGGCGATCGGCGCCAAGATCGCCGATATCGGCGACCCGCGCAATCTGGAAGCCGTGGTCGATCTTCTGTCGACGGACGCTGTTCACATCCATGCCGGCACGAAGGCCGAGATCGTCGACTGGGGCGGAGAGCCGGTTGCGGCAACCGTCCGGCGCGTCGAGCCCGCAGCCTATGAAAAGGTCTCCGCGCTCGGCATTTCCGAGCAGCGGGTCGACGCGATCCTCGATTTCGACACCGTGCCCGAAGGCCTCGGCAATGCCTTCCGCATCTATGCCCGGCTGGTGATCTGGAAGGCCGACAATGTTACGCAGGTGCCGATCGCCGCGCTGTTCCGCTCCGGCAATGACTGGCAGGTCTTCAGGGTCGATGGCGACAGGGCCGCGATCACCACGGTCGAGATCGGCCGGATGAACGACGAGGCAGCCGAAGTGACCGACGGGCTTGCCGCCGGCGATCAGGTGGTGCTGCATCCCAGCGACACTTTGTCGGACGGTTCGCCGGTGACGCTGAGGCGCCTGGAAGCGCCGTGATGCCGCACCTGCATTGACCCGGCGCATTGCCTGGCCTCTCCGCCTTGATCCCACTGCCATTTCGGCCTAATACTTTTCTTTATCGAATTCCGATCTTGATGGATTATGAATTTCTGAAGTGTTGACGACCTTTGACATGGATGCGCTGCGCACCGTCGTGGTGGGAACGGACCTCGGCAGCTTTGCTCGGGCGGCGGTGCAGCTCGGCCGCTCGCAATCGGCCGTGAGCATGCATTTGAAGAAGCTGGAGCAACAGACCGGCACCGTGCTTTTCCGGCGCAGCGGCCGCGGTCTCGTGCCGACTGAGGCGGGAGACGCCTTCATCGCCTATGCGCGCAGGATCATCGCCCTGAATGACGAGGCCGCACTTTCGATGGGCGTTGCCGCGACGACGGCCTCCGTCCGCCTC
The DNA here is from genome assembly GCF_001578105.1 of Martelella sp. AD-3. Taxonomy (GTDB): domain Bacteria; phylum Pseudomonadota; class Alphaproteobacteria; order Rhizobiales; family Rhizobiaceae; genus Martelella. Next base: position 4,197,360 of record NZ_CP014275.1, read on the forward strand.
GGCGTGCCGCAGGATTTCTTCGATGACGTGATGCCCGCGACGCTGAGCGCCTTCTCGAACGAATACGACGCCGTGCATGTCGATATCCGCGCGGGCGAAAACCACAGCCTTGCCGAGGACGTGCGCACCGGTCGCCTTGACGCCGCAATCGCCTTCTTCGGCGCCGGCAGCCCGGGCGAAGGCGAGACGCTGTGCCGCCTGCCGATGCGCTGGCTGTCGACCGCCGATACGCTGGCGACGCTGCGGAGCGATCCGGTCCCGCTGGTGCTTTTCAACCATCCCTGCCTGTTCCGGCAGGCAGCGCTTGCCGCACTGGACAAAAGCCGGATGCGCTGGCGCCCCGCCCTGACGACGCCGAGCCTTCCGGCCGTATGGTCGGCGCTGCGGTCGGGTCTCGGCATTGCGGTGCGCACCGACCATGCCAGGCCGGAGGATATCGTCAGTGCCGGGAGGGAATGCGGCCTCCCGGAACTGCCGGCAATCGAACTGCGCCTGCTGCGCAGGCCGGATATTGCGCCCGTCGCCGACCGGTTGGCTGAGATCCTGCGGCAGGAAACGCTGGGGAGGGTGACGGCCGGCAGCGGCAGGCAACAGCCCGATGCGTTGTGCGCGGCGCCTGCGCACGCGAGGCAAGCATGACCACGGAGCGCTTTCCCGATCGTCCGATCGCCGCGACCATTGCCGTTGTCATCCGCGCCGGCAGGGTTTTGCTGGTGCGCCGGGCCAATCCGCCCGATGCCGGGCGCTGGGGCTTTCCCGGCGGCAAGATCGAACGCGGCGAAACGCTGCATCAGGCGGCCCTGCGGGAGTTGAAGGAGGAAACCGGCGTGAATGCAACGGCGCTCCGCACCTTCACCGCCGTCGATGCCTTCGACTATGCGGGGGACGGCCGCCTGCGCCGCCAGTTTGTCCTGATCGCGGTGCTGTGTCGGTGGCTTGGAGGCGAGCCGGTTGCCGGCGACGACGCGCTCGAGGCCCGCTGGATCGACCTTGAAACGCTTGCCGGCGCCAACCTGGCGCTCAGCATGGACGTCGCCGGCGTAGCGGCGCAGGCGGCCGAAATCCTGGCTGAAGCGCAATCGTGAAGGCCGGGCACGGCCCGGTGCACATCGTTCAACCGGAGAGCCCGTCGATCTCCGTTCGGAACCTGCGGGCAGCCGCCTCGGGATCGGGCTGGCCACAGATTGCCGAGACCACGGCCAGGCCCTGTGCGCCGGCGGCGAAAACCTCGGCTACATGCCCGGTCTTCAAGCCGCCGATGGCGACGGCGGGAACCGGGCTCGCTGCAATCTGCGCTTTCAGCCCGTCAAGGCCGACCGGCGTCTTGTGGTCGGCCTTGGTGGGCGTGGCAAAGACCGGTCCGGCGCCGATATAATCGACCAGCGCGGGATCGGCTGCGGCGGCAAGCGCCGGGGTTTCCACCGTCAGGCCGAGGATTGCCCGCGGGCCGATCAGCGCCCGCGTCTCGGCCGCGCCCATGTCGCCCTGCCCGATGTGAACGCCGTCCGCGCCGATCGCCGCCGCCGCCTCCACATCGTCATTGATGATCAGCACCGCGCCGCTGCCGGCAAGCGCCGCCTTCAGCGCCCGTCCGGTCTCGATCATGGCCGCCGTGCCGCCGGCCTTGTCGCGAAGCTGCACCGCGCTCACCCCGCCCGCCACGGCGCGGCGCGCGGTCTCGACCATGCCGATCCCCGCGCAAAGGCCGGGATCGAGAACCAGATAGAGCGAAAGGTCGAAGGATCGCCCCAGACAGGGAGCGCCTTGAGTCATGTCAGGCCTCGCTTTCCAGCGGAACGTAGAGCGCCCCGCCCTCGCGGAATTTCTCCGCCATCTTCGCCATGCCCTCCTTCTGTGCCTCGGCGCGGATATCGTGGGAGATGCGCATCGAGCAGAATTTCGGGCCGCACATCGAACAGAAATGCGCCACCTTGTGCGCCTCCTTCGGCAGGGTCTCGTCATGCATCGACCGCGCCGTTTCCGGGTCGAGCGACAGGTTGAACTGGTCCTCCCAGCGGAACTCGAAGCGCGCGCGCGACACCGCGTCGTCGCGGATGCGGGCGGCCGGGTGCCCCTTGGCCAGATCGGCGGCATGAGCGGCGATCTTGTAGGTGATCACCCCGGTCTTGACGTCGTCTCGGTCCGGCAGGCCGAGATGCTCCTTCGGCGTCACATAGCAGAGCATCGCCGTGCCGAACCAGCCGATCATCGCCGCGCCGATGCCGGAGGTGATGTGATCATAGCCCGGCGCGATATCGGTGGTCAGCGGCCCGAGCGTGTAAAACGGCGCCTCGCCGCAGGTCTCAAGCTGCTTGTCCATATTGGCCTTGATCTTGTGCATCGGCACATGGCCGGGTCCCTCGATCATCACCTGGCAATCCTTCGCCCATGCGATCTGCGTGAGCTCCCCAAGCGTCTCAAGCTCGGCGAACTGCGCCTCGTCGTTGGCATCGGCAATGGAGCCTGGGCGCAGGCCGTCGCCAAGCGAGAAGGATACGTCATAGGCGCGGGCAATATCGCAGATCTCGTCGAAATGCTCGTAGAGGAAGCTCTCGCGATGATGATGCAGGCACCACTTGGCCATGATCGAGCCGCCGCGCGAGACGATGCCGGTCACCCGGCCCACCGTCATCGGGATCATGTGCAGCCTGACCCCGGCATGGATGGTGAAGTAATCCACGCCCTGCTCGGCCTGCTCGATCAGCGTGTCGCGGAAGACCTCCCAGCTCAGGTCCTCGGCAATGCCGCCGACCTTTTCCAGCGCCTGATAGAGCGGCACGGTCCCGATCGGAACCGGCGCATTGCGGATGATCCAGTCGCGGATATTGTGGATGTTTCGGCCGGTGGAGAGATCCATCACCGTGTCGGCGCCCCAGCGCGTGGCCCAGACCATCTTTTCCACTTCCTCGGCCATCGACGAGGTCACCGCCGAATTGCCGATATTGGCGTTGATCTTCACCAGAAAGTTCCGCCCGATTACCATCGGTTCGGCCTCGGGATGGTTGATATTGGCGGGGATGATTGCCCGGCCTTCCGCCACTTCATTTCGTACGAATTCGGGCGTAATGAAATCCGGGATCGTTGCGCCGAAGGCTTCGCCATCGCGCATCAAGGCCTCTTTCGCAGCCCTGCGCCCGAGATTTTCGCGGATGGCGACGAATTCCATTTCGGGCGTCACGATCCCGGCGCGGGCATAGGCCAGCTGGGTCACGGCGCGACCGCCCGTCGCCCGCCGCGGCCGATGGCGCACGGGAAATTCCGGCACCAGGCGCGCGCCCTCGGCAAAGCCGTTGTCCTCGGGTTTCACATGGCGGCCGTCATGGGCCTGTGTGTCGCCGCGCGCGACGATCCAGTCTTCGCGCAGCCGCGGCAGGCCGCCCTCGATGGTAAAGGCGGCATCCGGATCGGTATAGGGGCCGGAACTGTCATAAACGGTGACGGGCGGCTCGCCGGCGCTCGGATGCACATCGATCTCGCGCATGGGGATGCGGATATCGGGGTGAAGCACGCCCTTGTGCCAGACGCGGCGGGACGCCGGCAGCGGGCCTTTGGTGACGGTCGGAGATAGATCTTGCATCGGTCGGAGCCTCCATAGCTCTTGGCGTTGGAGACCCAGTTCGACGTTGAATGGAGGAGGCCGCGCATTGCACCTGAGAAGGTCAGCGGGCTTCATCCCGCGCAGCCGATGCACCATCCCTACGCCAGTGTGAACTGGATCAGGTTCATCGGGTCACTGCGCTGCGTAAGCCAGCAGTATCTCAGCCCCTTGTCGGGACCCCCCGGGTGAGCGCTCCGAAATTGCGCCGGTTGCAGACGCTTGTCAACGCCTGCTGCCAACAATAAAACGTATCCGTTTTTCGAATTTTATACTTTAATAAATTTTGTTTTTCGAAATTGATTAGCGGCGTTACCTTTTAGTCCATGCCTGATCAGAACGCGCTCACAGCAGGAAGCAAACCGACGGGTTTCATCGGCCTGGGCACCATGGGAACACCCATGGCGCTAAACCTCGTTCATGCTGGTATTCCTCTTGTCGTCTGGAACCGGACGCCGGAACGCTGCCTGCCGCTCGAAAAGGCCGGCGCCGACGCGGCGCTGACGGTGGACGACCTCTTTTCCCGGTGCGAAACGGTGCTCCTGATGCTCGAGAACGAGGGCGCCACGAACAGCGTTCTCGGACGCGCAACGGACCGCTTCGCCGAACGGGTCGGCGGACATTCCATCGTCTCCATGGGCACCGTTTCGGCAGACTACTCCCGCAAGCTTTCCAAAGAGATCACAGCCGCCGGAGGCCGTTACGTGGAGGCTCCGGTCTCCGGTTCCCGCAAGCCGGCCGAGGCCGGGCAACTCATCGGCATGCTCGCGGGGGCGCCGGAGGATCTCGTCCCCCTGCACACCCTTCTGGCCCCGGTCTGCAAACAGGTTTTCGACTGCGGCGCCGTGCCGGCGGCCTTGCAGATGAAACTTGCGGTCAACACCTTCCTGATCACCATGGTGACGGGACTGGCGGAGGCGGGACACTTCGCGGCGCGGCACGGGCTCGCCATGGACCGCTTCGCAGAAATCCTGAACGCCGGACCGATGGCCAGCGACGTTTCCAGAATCAAGGTCGACATGCTCCGGCGCCGTGACTTTGCCCGCCAGGCCGGAATTTCCGATGTCCTGAAGAACAGCCGCCTTGTGGTCGACGCGGCAAAGTCTGCAGGCGCCGCCTTTCCGCTGATGGAGGCCTGCACGGCGCTCTATGCGGAGACGGAGGCCATGGGCAGCAGGGCGGACGACATGATCGCCGTCGTCCGGGCGTTCGAGGCCCGCGCGGAACGTCGCGGCGGCGCCCCGCCTATTCCTTGAAATAGTCGCTGTACTTGCGGGCGATGACGGGCAGGTCGCGCAGAACGTCGCGCAGATGCGCGCGCATCTCCATCTCCGCCCGCTCGGGGTTATGGGCGGCAATCGCTTCCACAATGGCAAAGTGTTGCGCCGGTATGCCTTTCGAGGGTTCCTTGCTCAAGGCCAGGAAGCGGACGCGGTCGAGTTGCGCCTTCTGCATTTCGATCACGTTCCAGGCGAAGGGCAGATCCGCGCCTTGCGCCAGCGTCTTGTGAAACAGGTCGTCCAGTTCCATGAAATCGGAAGCGGCGCGCGCCTGCGCGTCATTCTGATGTTCAAGCTGACGATAAAGCGCGTCGATCTGAGGCTTGGTCATAAGCCGCGCCGCCGCGCGCGCGACGTCGGCCTCGATAGCCTCGCGAATGGCCTGAATCTGAACCACCTTCGAAATCGAAATCTGCGGAACGCTGCTGCCGCTCTTGGGACGGATGTCGAGCATGCCCTGCTCGGCAAGCAGGATAAAGGTCTCGCGCACCGGCTGGCGCGAGACCTTCAGCGCTTCGGCAACACCGGCTTCCGAGACCCGGCGACCGGGCACAAGAAAATTGCGGATGATCGCGTTGCGCAGCTTCCTGTGCACCTGCGGGGCGATCGCCTTGGTGAAATCGACCGGCCCCAGAAAATCGAGACTCGCTTCCGTCATGTCCATCTCCGGCCGCGGTACGACAAAAAGTCGCGGCAATTGTCAACCATACTACCTCATAGGCAATGGATACCATACCATATACCGCAAATATGCGGAAAATCGATGCGGCCACTCGCACTTTTCGGCATTGTGAAGACATTGTGCATAAACCAAGCCCAGCCTTTCCCGTCCGGAAACAACCGATTCCGGGCGCGGCCGGTCGATTGATGCCGTACGTCATCGGGCAATTGCCGCTGCGTCTTCAATCGCGGCCTCTCGCGCTGAAGACTCAAATAATTCAGGCACTTCGACGGACAACCCGCTTCGGCAAGACGCGCATTTTCGTGTTTGCGGCGGCGCGTCAATGCGGGCGTACACGCCATACGCCGCCTAGCGCACCGGCCCGAAAATCGGAATCGATTTTCGGAAAGCATGATGCGTAGATTCAATAGGTTAGAGCGTCCTTTGTGCGTCCGAATGGACGCACGGCGCTTTAGCAGACAGCGCGTCCGCTCGCCGCTCACTGCGCAGGCGTGTTGACACCGCATAATGGTATGGTAGTTTCGCCTTGCCGATTGGCATTGACGTTCTATTCCATTCCGGGAGGTTTGACATGAATTGCCTTACAAGACGCTTCGCTGCGCTGACGCTGACGGCAGCGTCCATCTCGCTTGCGGGCGGCGCCCAGGCGCAGGAAATCACGGTCCAGGCACTGGATCAGTATCTCCAGCCCGTTATCGACGCCTTCGAGGCGGAAAACCCGGGCACAAAGGTTAATCTTGAAGTGGTCAGCTATCAGTCGGTCGCCGAGAGCCTGCCTGTGCAGCTGGCGTCGGGCGGAGGACCCGACATTTCGGTGGTGACGGATCTCGGCGGGTTGTCCAAATATTATCTGGACCTCACGCCCTATGTCGACCAGGCCTATTTTGAAAAGCAATTTGGTATGGTACTTGACTGGATGCGCGGCGAGAACGCCGATCCGAACGGCATCTATGGCCTGCCGGATTCGATCACCGTCACCGGCGGCTTCGTCAACAAGACCCTGTTCGAACAGGCCGGTATCGACCTGCCCGCCGACGACGCGACATGGGCGGAGTGGGGCGCGGCCGCCCACGCGGTCGCCGAGGCGACCAATACCGACTTCCCCTTCGAGATGGACCGTTCCGGCCACCGCTTCGCGGCCATGGCCATTTCCTATGGCGCCGAGCTTGTCGACGACGAGGGCATGCCGGTGATCGACGAAGGGCTGCGCAACGCCATCGCGCAGTTCGTGGAGTGGCACCGGGACGGCACCATGCCGCTCGATCTCTGGGGCGCCGTCGGCGGCGCGACCATGCGCGACAACTTCACCGATTTCGTCAATGCGACGGCGGTTCTTTACTACGGCGGCTCCTGGCAGCTTCGCCGTCTGGATGAAGAGGTCGGCGATTTCTTCGACTGGGAAGTGATCGATTCGCCCTGCGGCGTTGCCGCCTGCTCTGCCATGCCCGGCGGCGGCGCGCTGGCCGGCTTCAAGCACACGGACGAGCCCGAACTGGTCGGCAAGTTCCTGAACTTCGCCGCGCGCGACGAAAATCTGCGGACGATGATCTCCTCGGCCGTCAATATCCCGACGGCGCAGTCGATGATCGAATCCGGCATTGAGTATCGCGGCGTCTCCGACAAGGTGCAGAGCGCGCTCGACACATTCATCAACCAGATTCCGAAAATGGCACCGGCGGCCTACCGTTTCCAGGGCTGGCCGTTCCAGCGTGCGATGATGAATTCGCTGACCACGCGCATCAGCCAGGTGATCAACAACGAGATGGACATCGATACGGCGCTCGAACGCATCGACCAGGATGTCCGGCTGGCCATCTCCGCAGCCCGGAACTGATCCCCATCACGGTCCCGAGGCCGCGGCTGCCGTTCGCAGCCGCGGTCCGGGGCGGCAAAACCCGAAGGTGACATCGTGACGAGTGGTACGGTCTCAACCATGCTGGGAACAGCGGCTTCGCTGCCGGCCCGCGCAGTCAACCCCTTGTGGAAATGGCTTCAAAAGACGATCGGCGTCAAACGGCTTCCATGGGCCTTTCTGGCGCCGAACATGGCGAGCGTCCTGTTCTTTTCCCTGCTGCCGGTCTTCATCAATATCTATTATTCGGTGACCGGCAGCGACAATCTGTTCCTCGATGAGCGCCCTTTTGTCGGCGGCTCGAACTATGCCACGCTGCTGGCCTGTGAAAACTATCTCGATCCCGCCACCTGCTCGCGCGATCTGTTCTGGCGCGCGCTTGGCAATCTCGTCATGTTCGTTCCCCTGCAGGTGATGTTCATGATGGGCGTGGCGCTGATCACCGCAATCGCGCTCAACGGCAAGATCCGGGCGCGCGGCTTCTTCCGCGGCGTCTTCTTCTTCCCCGTCATGCTCTCGCCGGTTGTGGTGGCGCTCACCTGGCAGTGGATATTGCAGCGGAACGGCATCCTGAACGGCATTCTGGGGGTCTTCGGCCTCGAACGCTTCACCTGGCTTGCCGATCCGCACTGGGCATTCTTCTGGACGATCTTCGTTACCGTGTGGGCGCATTCGGGCTTCTTCATGATCATCCTGCTCGCCGGTCTGCAGTCGATCCCGCAGGATGTCTATGAGGCGGCGAAGATGGACAGGGCGTCGCCCTGGCGGGTCTTCACCCGCATCACCGTTCCCATGCTCAGACCCGTTCTGCTGGTGGTCTTCATTCTCGCCGTCATCCGCTCGGTCCAGACTTTCGATGAAATTTACGTGCTGACCGGCGGCGGGCCCGGCTCTGCCACCATGCTTCTGGTTCAGTATATCTATGAAACGGGCTTTGCCGCGCAGCCGCGCAATTACGGCCTTGCCGCCGCCGCTTCACTGCTTCTCGGCGCAGCGCTCCTCGTCTTCACGCTCGTTCAGATGAAGCTTTCGGGAGACAGGAAATGACCATGCACGCTTCTTCCCAAAACCGTCGCGGCATCATTCCGTTCCTGACGCGCAAACAGGGTGGCATCAAGGCGACCTGGGGCGATTATGTCACCTATGGCTATCTACTGCTCGGCGTCGTGGTCATGCTGCTGCCCGTGCTGTGGGTGCTGATCTCGTCGTTCAAGGCGCCCGCCAACCTGTCCGAATATCCGCCGACGCTTCTGCCGCAGACGATCCAGACGACAGAGGTTGAAGGCTATGAAGAGCCTTTGCCGCTGTTCGAGGTCGCCCAGGAAGACGGGTCGGTCAGGCAGATGGCGCAGATCCGGCGCCTCGGCATCAAGGCACAGATGGTGGATCCGGAAAACCCGGAAGCAGGCCGGGTGACCGTCGATGTCAATGACGCAGCACCGGTCCGGCAGTTTCACCTTGCCTTCGAGAATTATCGCGAATTGCTGGAAACCTCCGGTGGCAATATCTGGCTGAACATCTACAACTCGGCCTTCATCACGGTGGTCGCGACGATCATCACCCTGGTGATGAACTCCATGGCCGCGTTCGCGCTGTCGAAATACAAGTTCACCGGCTCGACCGTGGCGCTTGTCGCCATCATCGCGACGCTGATGGTGCCGCCCACCGTGATTCTTGTTCCGACCTATCTGATCGTCTCCGAACTCGGGCTGGTCAACAATCTGTGGGGCGTCATCCTGCCGACGGTGGCCACGCCGACGGGCGTGTTCCTGCTGCGCCAATATATGCTGACCATTCCCGACGAGCTCCTGGAGGCGGCCCGTATGGACCACGCGTCCGAATGGCAGATCTACTGGCGGATCGTGCTGCCGCTCTCGACACCGGCGCTGGCCGTCGTCGCCGTATTCTCGGTGATGAGCCGCTGGAACGATTTCCTTCTGCCCCTGATCGTGCTCAACCGTCCCGAAGTTCACACATTGCAGCTCGCCCTTGCGGGTTTCCAGACCGAAAACGGCATTGTCTGGCACCTGCTGCTGGCAATGACGACCCTGACCGCGCTTCCGCTGGCCTGCGCCTTCCTGTTCCTGCAGCGCTATATCACCGCCGGCATCGCGTCCTCGGGCGTCAAGTAAAAGGCTACCACCGATGGCTAATCTCAAACTCAAGAACCTCAACAAGACCTTCGGCGCCGTCAAGGTCATCCCGAATGTCGATCTCGAGATCGAGGACGGCGAGTTCGTCGTCTTCGTCGGCCCGTCCGGCTGCGGAAAATCGACCCTGCTGCGCATGATCGCGGGCCTCGAAACCGCGACCTCCGGCGATATCCTGATCGATGAGAAAAGCGTCGTGCGCACGCCCGCGGCCGATCGCGGCGTTTCCATGGTGTTCCAGTCCTATGCGCTCTATCCGCACATGACGGTTCGGCAGAACCTCAGCTTCGGGCTTGAAAATATCGGCATGCCGAAGGCGGAAATCGAAAAGCGCATCCAGGCGGCTTCCGTGCTGCTGCAGATCGACGAGCTTCTGAACCGGCGGCCCACACAGCTTTCCGGCGGCCAGCGGCAGCGCGTGGCCATCGGCCGCTCGATCGTGCGCGAGCCGAAAATCTTCCTGTTCGACGAGCCGCTGTCGAACCTTGATGCCGAGCTGCGCGTCGTCATGCGTTTCGAGATCAACGCGCTTCACGAGCGTCTCGGTAATACGATGATCTACGTAACCCACGACCAGATCGAGGCCATGACCATGGCCGACAAGATCGTGGTGCTGCGCAAGGGCAATATCGAGCAGGTCGGCGCGCCGCTGGAACTCTACAATCATCCGAACAACAAGTTCGTGGCCGGCTTCATCGGCTCGCCCCGGATGAATTTCCTCGATGGCCGTATCGTTCGTGTCGGCGACGGCGAACTCGCCTTCGGCTCTTCGAAGCTCGGCAACATCACCCTTGCGGCCCCGCAATTGCCGGTCAGCGACGGCCAGGATGTCAGTTTCGGTATCCGCCCGGAAGACCTGGAGGTTGTCGGAGACGGCAGCGCCGGCTGGCGGTTCGCCGTCTCCATTGCCGAACAGCACGGCCGCGATACTTACCTTCATGGCAAGCTGGAAGACGGCACGGAGATTTTGCTACACAAACCCGGCCAGTTCGAAACGCGGCGCGGCGACGTGCTCGTCGTTCGGCCGCGGCAGGGCGCATGGCATCTCTTCGACACAAACGAGCAGGCAATCCGATGACAGACAGCATGATCACCAATCCCATCCTGCCCGGGTTCAATCCGGACCCTTCGATCTGCCGTGTCGGCGATGACTACTATATCGCCACCTCGACCTTCGAATGGTATCCCGGCGTGCAGATCCACCATTCGCGCGATCTGGCCAACTGGACGCTGGTCAGCCGGCCGCTGGCGCGCGCCGATCTGCTTGACATGCGCGGCAACCCCGACAGCTGCGGCATCTGGGCGCCGTGCCTGACCCATGCCGATGGCCTGTTCTGGCTGATCTACACGGACGTCAAACGGCTTTCCGGCAGTTTCAAGGATGCGCCGAATTACCTGACAACCGCGCCCTCGATCACCGGCCCGTGGTCGCAGCGCATCTATCTGAATTCCAGCGGCTTCGATCCCTCGCTGTTTCACGCACCGGACGGGAAGAAATATCTGGTCAATATGTTGTGGGACCACCGCCAGACCGGGCACGGCGATCAGTTCGCTGGCATCGTCCTGCAGGAATACAGCCCCGCCGAGAAGAAGCTGGTCGGTCCGGTTCACAACATCTTCAAGGGCACCGACCGGAAGCTCACCGAGGCGCCGCATCTATATTACCGCGACGGCTGGTATTACCTGATGACGGCCGAAGGCGGGACCGGCTACGACCATGCCGTGACGCTGGCACGCTCCCGCGACCTGCTTGGCCCTTACGAAGTGCATCCGAAAAAGCATGTGCTGACCACGGCCTTTGCGCCGGAGGCGCCTTTGCAGCGCTGTGGCCATGCCGATATCGTCGAGACGGCGGCGGGCGAGACCTATATGGTTCACCTCTGCTCCCGCCCGATTACGGTCAACAGTGCATCCGGCCGCGCCGAGACACGGCGCGACCTGCCGGGCTCCAACCTGGCGGAACGGCGTTCGCCGCTCGGCCGCGAAACGGCAATCCAGAAGGTGGAATGGCGGGACGACGGGTGGCTTTATCTTTCGGAAAGCGGCCTGCATCCGACCTCCGTTCATACGCCGCGGCCTCAGGGCATTGTGCCGGCCGCGCCCGCGCAGGAAGCGGTGCGCACGACCTTCGCTCCCGGCCCCCTGCCCCAGGCATTCCAGTGGCTGCGCAGCCCCGAGCCGGAGCGGTTGTTCTCACTTGACGCCAATCCGGGTCATCTTCGCATTTACGGTCGCCAGTCACCCGGCACCATGTTCGAGCATGCGCTTCTCGCACGGCGGCAGACGGCCCATCGCTATCGGGCCGCCACGCTCGTCGACTACGAACCGCGCGACTTCCAGAGCTTTGCCGGACTGATGTGCTGGTACAATCAGTGCCAGTACCATTTCCTGAGCATCACCCGCGAAGATGACGGCAGCCGGGCGCTCCGGATCATGTCCGCGCTCGGCGATTTCCCCTTCGGCAAGGCCGTCTTCTCGGGTGACCCCGTGCGGCTGCCCGACGGGCCGGTCGCGCTGCAGGCCACGGTCGATGTGACGGAGCTGCAGTTCAGCTGGCGGGTGCCCGATGGCGACTGGCAGGCGGTCGGTCCCGTGCTGGATGCGACCATCCTGTCGGACGAAGCCGGCGTTGGCGAGGGCAACAACTTCACCGGCGCTTTCGTCGGCATGGCCGCCTACGACATCAGCGGCCAGGGCCTCCCCGCCGATTTTGAATGGTTCGACTACGAACTGCCGGGCTAGGCGCTTCTCCTCCCTGACGCCTTCCTGAAAACCGCAGACAGACCCGGCTTTGGCGCCCGAGCGCCGAAGACGGGCGAGGTTTGCTCCCTGAAATACGGATGACGCCGAAAGCGGCCCATCGGCGGCGGCCCGCGTCATCCGGTTCCGATGGTAATAAATCGATGAACACCCTGCTATCGCACCTGCTCAAACTGGAAGCGGCCAAGACCGGCCAACATTGCGCCGCATCGGCTGTCGACGAAGATGGTTATGATCTCTGGCTGCGCTACCGCCCGCTTGCGGAACCCCGCCGGGATGCGGTGGACAAGGCCGTCCGTGCCTTTGTTTTCGGCGCTGCAAGCCCGACGATGACGGCGGCCCGGGAAGAACTGGAGCGCGCCTTCTTCGCGATGCTGGTCAAATGTGTTCCGGTTCTCCAGGACGGCGAGATCTGCGACGGCGCGGTCGTTGCCGGAACGCCTGAAAACCTGCCCTTGATCGCCGCTCTGGACCTGCCGCTTTCGGACCTTGGCAAGGAAGGCTACCGCGTTTTCAGCCTGACCCTTGATGGCAAGCGCGTCACGGCCATTACCGCCAACACCGATATTGGCGTGCTCTATGGCTGCTTCGCCTTCCTGCGTCACATCCAGACGGGCGGCGATCCGGCAAAGATCGACCTTGCCTCCGCGCCGAAACTCGACCTCCGGCTTCTCAATCACTGGGACAATCTCGACGGATCGGTCGAGCGCGGCTATTCCGGTCATTCCATCTGGGACTGGTGGACGCTTCCCGATTACGTCAACCGGCGTTACGTCGACTATGCCCGCGCCAACGCGTCTGTCGGCATCAACGGCACAGTGCTGAACAATGTCAATGCGGCGCCGGAGATCCTGAACGACCTCTATCTCCAGAAGGCCGCGAAGCTTGCGGATATCTTCCGGCCTTACGGGCTGAAGGTGTTCCTCTCGGTCAATTTCGCCTCCCCTTCGGCCTTGGGCGAACTGGCGACATCGGACCCCGCCGATCCCGCCGTGCAGCAATGGTGGAAGGACAAGGCGCGCGAAGTCTATCGCCTGATCCCCGATTTCGGCGGCTTTCTGGTCAAGGCCAATTCGGAAGGACAGCCCGGTCCCGGCGACTATGGCCGCAGCCATGCCGAAGGCGCCAACATGCTGGCGGATGCGCTCGCCCCCCATGGCGGCACCCTGATCTGGCGGGCCTTCGTCTATGCCTCCGATCCCGGCACCGACCGCGCCACGGAAGCCCTGAGCGAATTCAAGCCGCTCGACGGCACCTTCCGTAACAACGTCCTTTTGCAGGTCAAGAACGGGCCGATCGACTTTCAGCCGCGCGAACCGGTCTCGCCCGCCTTCGGGCAGATCACGAAAACGCCGCTGGTCATGGAATTCCAGGTCACCAAGGAGTATCTCGGCCAGGCCACGCATCTGGCCTATCTCGGACCGGCCTTTGAGGAAGTGCTGAAATTCGACACCCATGCGCGCGGACCGGGAACAACCGTCAGCAGAATTCTCAAGGGTGAGGTCTTCCCGCAGAAGGTGACGGGGATTGCCGCGGTGGCCAATATCGGGACCGACCGCGACTGGACGGGCGGCACCTTCAACCAGGCCAACTGGTATGTCTATGGCCGGTTGGCATGGGACCCCGATGAAACGGCCGCCGCCATCGCCGAAGACTGGGTGAAGATGACCTTTACCGACGAGCCCGGTTTCGTCCGCACCGTCGTCGACATGATGATGGGCTCTCACGAGACGCTGGTGAACTACATGATGCCTTATGGCCTGCACCATCAGGTGGCAACGGGCCACCATTACGGGCCGGGACCGTGGGTGAGCGAGCTGGATCGGCCGGAGTGGAACCCGACCTATTATAACCGCGCGGATGAAAACGGCATCGGCTTCAACCGCCTGTCCGACGGGAGCAATGCGGTTGCACAGTACAGCCCCGAGGTGGCGGCCCTGTTTTCCGACCCGCACGGCTTCGATGAGCGTTATCTGCTCTGGTTTCACCATGTCCCGTGGGATTTTCCGCTGACCTGCGGAAAGACGCTCTGGGAAGGCCTTGCGACGCGCTACGACGAGGGCGTGGACGGCGTTTCGCGCATGATGAAATCCTGGGAGAGCCTGCACCCGCAGGTGGACAGCCAGCGTTTCGAGCAGGTGCGCGCTTTTCTCCAAATCCAGCATCGCGAGGCGAAGTGGTGGCGTGACGCATGCCTTGCCTATTTCTCCGCCATCGCCCGTCGTCGGCTGCCGGAAGGACACGCTGCACCGGCGCATACGCTGGAGCACTATCGCACCATCCACTTCCGCTTTGCGCCGGGGGACCCGGCGTGAGCGATCGGCGCACCGCGCTTGAAACCCATCGGTTTGTCCCGGACGCAATCTGCAGGAGCCTGTTTCGCCGGGGCTTTCGGCTTGGCGACGGCAGGCCTGTCGCAGTCGCTATAGGGATATCGACGATTGTCGGCCGTTCAGGACGATCGCATTTTCGCGCTATCTCGCCGCCGCCGTGCAGGCGCCGTGGCGGTGCAGCCTCGCTCTCCCGGCGCGGATCAGAGGACGATGCCGTTGCGGAAGGGATCTTCGGGGTGGAACACCAGTTCGGCCACGGAGATGACATAGGCCTTTCCCGTGATCGACGGGATCACGCCGCCCTTCTGTCCGGCCCTGTAGGAGAGCCGGTAGGTGGAGCCGATAATGCTTTCCTGCACGATCTCCTGGCCTTCGCCCACTTGCCCGGCGGCGGCAAGGCATGCGAGCCGCGCCGAACAGCCGGTCCCGCAGGGGGAGCGGTCATAGGCGTCGTCCGGGCAGAGCACGAAATTGCGGCTGTGCGCCACCGTATCGCCGGCCGGGCCGTAGAAGATGACATGGTCGACCGGCTCGCCGTTTTCGCCGCCGATCTTCAAGGTGTTGAGCGCGGTCCGCGTGGCGACGGCGAGATCCGTCAGCGCGCGGATATTGTCGGGCGCGACCGGGATCGGGCTCGGATCGACCAGGAAAAACCAGTTGCCGCCATAGGCGACGTCACCGGTCAGGACGCCGAAATCCGGCACATCGACCGTAACGCCCGCCTTGACCCGGCGGCTTTCGATATTGGTGACGGTGACCGTGCTTTCATCCTCAACATCGACGGTGACGACGCCGGCGGGCGTTTCGATGCGATGCAGACCTGTGCCGATCCGGCCCATGTGATAAAGCGTCACGGCAAGGCCGATCGTGCCGTGGCCGCACATGCCGAGAACCGCCCCGACATCGAAATAGATGACGCCGGTGACGCAGGTCGGGTCCAGCGGCGGCACCAGCAGCGCGCCCACCATGGCGACCTGGCCGCGCGGCTCCAGAACCACGGCGCGATAGTCGTCGTAAAAGCGCGTCGCAAGGCGCGCCGCGCGTTCGGAAAGCGGGCCGGAACCGAGATCGGGAAAGCCGTCGAGGATGACCCGCGTCGGCTCGCCTGCGGTGTGGCTGTCAATCACATGCATTCGCTGCTCCCTGATTGGGCCCGGTCTGCGGGTTTCAGGCCGCCCAGCTGGCGTACCAGGTCTTGAACTGCCGGTACTGTTCCTCGACGAAGGCCTTCTGCGGTGCGGTCAACGCATCGGTCTCGTTGAAGTGCAGGCTGTATTCTTCATCCCCGTTCAGCACCATCAGGTATTTGTAGAACAGCACGAGATCAACGCCCTCGTCGAATTTCGACAGCACCATCAGCGCGTCCTCAAGCGCGCGCGCCTTGGCGCGGGCTTCGCTGTCGCCCTCGGCTGCGGCCCTGCAGAGCGAAATGAGGTGCAGGACCTCCTTCGGCAGCGCATTGCCGATGCCGGTAATTGCGCCGGTCGCCCCGCATTTGACGAAGCCGTGAAAAACCTGGGTATCGACGCCGACCATCAGCGTCAGTTCGGGGTCGCCGGAGGTGATGTGCTCGGCAGCGTAGGAGAGGGAGGCCGCGCCGCCGAACTCCTTGAAGCCGATCAGGTTGGGATAGTCGGCGCGCAAGGCGAAGAACAGGTCCGCGCGGGTTTCAAAGCCGTAATGGGGGCTGTTGTAGATGACGGCGGGCAGGCCGTTGGCGGCCGCGAGAATGGCCGAGAAATGCGCCTTCTGCGCCGAGGCCGAAGAGCCGCGCGAGAGAACGCGCGGAATGACCATCAGGCCGGCGGCGCCGATGCGGGCGGCATGCGCCGCAAGCGCCACCGCGGATTTCGTATTGACCGCGCCGGTTCCGACGATGACCGGTACGCCCGCCTCGACCAGCGCCTCGACGCCCTGCATCCGCTCTTCATCGGTCAGGAGCGGCCAGTCGCCCATCGACCCGCAATAGACGACGGCCGACATGCCGGCATCGACAAGCGCCCGGCCCTTGCGCGCCAGCGCCGCGAAATCCGGCGTGCGGTCAGCCTTGCAGGGGGTCATCAGCGCCGGAATGCAGCCGGTAAAGATCGTATCGCGCATCTGGGGTCCTTTCATATGCACAAGGGATCGGGGTCGGCGGCGAGCGGCCGCTGGCATCGAGGCCCAGCCCCGTTGCAATGCCAGTACCATCGATGATTCAATTTGTCGACAAATAAAATACTAAAGTGTCGAGCTTGATCGCAAAACGCCCGGCATCGCTCAAAGCGAAATCGAGGAGACGCTGCGGGAATCCGCCGAGATATAGGCGCGGATCTGGCGCACGATCTGGTCGGCGTGCTGCACGGCAAGCCGGTCGGATTCGGCCTCGTCCCGTGCGATCATCGCGCTGACGATGTGTTCGTGCTCGGCCACATACTGGCGCGGCAGATCGTCGTCATAGGAGCGATAATAAAGGCGCAGGATGCGCCGCCCGTCATCCAGCAGGCGCCGGAACAGATCGGTATAGTATTTGTTGCGGCCGGCCTCGGCGATGGCGATATGGAAATCGCGGTTGGTCGCGATCATGCCCAGCACGTCCCGGGCCTCGACGGCCTCGGCAAAGCGGCGCTGATGCAAGCGGATTCCGGCAAGATCGGCCTCGTTATAGTGGACTGCCGCAAGCCGCGCGGTCACCCGGTACATCAGTGTCAGCGCGTCGAAAAACGCGCCCAGCTGCACGAAATCGATGTTGGAGACGATTGTCGTGCGGTTGGTCAGCGCCGTGATCAGCCCTTCCGCCGCGAGCCGAACGAGCGCCTCGCGGATCGGCGTGCGCGACATCGCGAACCGGTCCGACAGCTCGGTCTCGTCGATCGGACTCCCCGGCGCGAGCTTGAGTTCGATGATCTCGTTGCGCAGCGTCTCATAGACATGCGCCACGCCGCCGCCGCGCCTGACGTGCTGGCTCGGGAGCACGTTCTTTTCCGCCGATATCTTGACCATCATGCCCGCCTTTCCTGGATTTTTCTGGCAACATGCAACACTCCTTGCACACAATCCATGACAAGTCTCAAATTTTTTTTGTCGACAAATTGAATTTTTGACGATAGCTTGACGGCCTGTTCACCCATGAGAGCAACCCGGAACGGACGCAGCGCCACCATGAAACCCGCCCGCACGAACGCCCCACCGTCTTGCGCCGAAGCGTCGGGCGGCAGGTGCACGGCGGCGCGCCGAGGGCGCGCGCCCGGAGAAAACGGCTGATGCCCTGCGAAGCGGCGGAGATCTTCCGGCTGTCCGCCGGGCCGGATGCCCCGAGGCAGGTCTTCGCCTACCTTCTCGGCGGGCTGAACGCGGAGGTGGGCGAAGGCCTGACTACCGCCTCGGTTTACGACCTGCCGCGCATGCGCTCGCGCCGGGTGTTTTCCGAAAATCTCGAAGCCTACGCCCTTGGCGGGTTCAAGCCGCTTGAGAGGAACCGCTATTTCGACACCGTCATTGCCGGAACCCGGCATTTCAGCACGACCCGCATCGAAGAGATCGCCGAGGTCTTCTTCGATTGGGAAAAGATCCGCGACCTCGGCTTCGAATCCAACATGAACCTGCCGGCAGTCGCCGACGGACGCGTGATCGGAACGGTCAACCTGCTGGGCCCGCGGGGCCGGTTCACGCCGGAGACCGTCGCCCGGGCGCTGGCCTGGCAGCCGGCGGCAACGGCCGCGTTCCTTCTCCTGCACCTCGAAGGCGCGGAAACGGCCACCTTTCAACCCGACCTGAGGAAAACCGCCCAACCGGACCAAGCCTGACCAGACCTGAAAAAGGGGCCGGAGAGCCCCGTTCAATGGCCGTCACCGGCCGCATAATCCAGACGAAGACATCTCAACCCGGAGAAACCGAACCATGCACACCACACTCAAAGCAGCGATCCTGTCGTTGACGCTGGCCACGCCGCTTTCGGCCCAGGCCGAGGACTTCAACATCGCCTTTCTCGCCGCCTCGTCGCAGAACGGCTTCAACCAGGCGATCTATGACGGCATCAAGCAAGCCGCGTCCGGCTACGACAACGTCAGAACCCAGATTTTCGACGGCGAGTTTTCCGCCACCGCGCAGTTCTCCCAGGTCGAAGACATCGTCGCCGGCGGCAAGTTCGATGCCATCATCATCACGCCCAACGACACGGTCGGCATCGCGACCGCGCTGGAAGATGCCGTGAAGGCCGGCGTCAAGGTGGGCACGACGCTGTTTCCAGTCGGTCCCGAACTGACCGAAATGGAACCGCAGGTGCCGGGCCTCACCGTCACCGTCGCCTCCGACCCCGTCGTCGGCGCCACCGCCCAGGCCAATGCGGTGGTCGATTACTGCGCCGACAAGGACCCGTGCAAGGTCGCGGTCCTGATCGGCCAGCTCGTCTTCCCCTTCGACAATGTGCGCAACGACACCTACAAGACGATCCTCGGCGAACATGACAATATCGAGATCGTCGCCACCGGCGAGGGCAATTATTCGCCCCAGGACTCGATGATCGCCATGCAGGACATTCTGCAGGCCAATCGCGATATCGATGTCGTGCTTTCCAATGCCGACCAGCACCTGATGGGCGCCGAGGTCGCGATCGCGGATGCCGGCCTCGACATGTCGCAGATCTACACGCTGGGCGGCGGGCTGAACCAGATCGCCGTGGACGCGATCAAGGCCGGCACCTGGACCGGAACGCTGGCGCAATTCCCGAAATCCATGGGTGCGGCCGCGCTCGACGCCATGGTCGATGCGCTGAACGGCGAAACCCCTCCGACCTGGATCGATGAGTATTCGTTGCGCGAAACGCCCAAGATCATCACCAGGGAATGGCTGGACGAAAACCCGGATTTCGAACCGGAATGGCAGGGCTGATCTCGGCGCATCCGGCGCGCCTGTCCGACGCGCGCCGGAAACCGGCTTCACGCCGCGCGTCCTGCCGGCATTCCGGCACGGCGCGCCGAAGATCGAAAGGAAAGCCATGACCGATACCGCCATCCGGCTTCGGGGCGTCGCCAAGAGTTTTGGCGGAATGCGCATCCTGGACGACATCAGTATCGACATCAAAAAGGGATCGGTTCACGCGCTCGTCGGTGAAAACGGCGCGGGCAAATCCTCCGTCGGCAAGATTGTCGGCGGCTATTATTCGGCAGATGAAGGCACGGTCGAGGTCTTCGGCGACACCGTCACCCGGTTTTCGCCGCGCGACGCGCTTCGCCGAGGCATCGCGATGATCCATCAGGAACTTCAACTCGTTCCGGAACTCACCGTGCTGGAAAACGTGTTCCTGGGCCTGGAGAGCAATACCGCCGGCTTTCTGCGCAAGGGCGATCTTGATCGCTTCCACGCGTTGGAAGAGACCTGCGATTTCGGCCTCAACCCGAATAGCCGGATCGCCGACATGCGGATCGCCGAGCGCCAGAAGGTCGAGATCATGCGGGCGATTGCCCGCGATGCGCGGGTGATCATCATGGACGAGCCGACGTCCTCGCTGACGGAGGACGAGGCCGAGCGCCTGCACCAGCTGATCGCCCGGCTGAAGGCGCGCGGTGTCACCGTGATCTATGTGAGCCATTTTCTCGACCATATCCTCGCCAATTGCGACCGGGTGACGATCATGCGCGACGGCAGGGTGATCCGTACCGACGCCATCGCCGGCGAAACCAAGGACAGCCTCATCGGCTCCATGCTGGGCGAGGCTTCCGAGATCATCTGGCCCGATTTGCCGCCGCGCCCCCGGAGACAGGCAACACCGGTGGTCGAGATGGAGAATGTCGCCACGGATACCGGCCTTTCCGATATCTCCCTGAAGATTTTCCCCGGCGAGATCGTCGGCCTGATCGGCCTCGTCGGCTCCGGCCGTTCGGAGGTTGCGCGCGCGCTGTTTGGCGCCGATCCGATCGTCTCCGGCCGCTATGCCATCCGGGGCGTTACGCAGAACCGCCGGCTCAAGATCCCGCGCGCCATCGCGCAAGGGCTGGCCTTTGTGCCCGAGGACCGCCGCAAGCAGGGCCTTGTCCTGACCCAGACGACCCGCCCCAACATCTCGCTCGCCACCCTCGGCACCATCTCGCGTCACGGCTTCATCAACCACAGGCTCGAGCGCAGGCGGGCGCGCAGGATGATCGACCATTTCGGCATCGTGCCCTCCGCCATCGACGGCGAGGTCGCCTTTTACTCCGGCGGCAACCAGCAGAAGGTGCTGCTGTCGAAATGGGCGGTGGAAAAACCCCGCCTGCTGATCCTCGACGAACCGAGCCGCGGCGTCGACATCGGCGCCCGGCAGAGCATCCACGAATTCATCATCGAAATGGCCGAAAACGGCGTGGCCGTGCTTCTGATCTCCTCCGAACTCGAGGAGGTCATCAACCTGTCCCATCGCGGCTATCTGATGAGCGACGGCCGCATCTTCGCGGAGACCGACTGCCGGGACACCACGGTCGACGAGGCATTGCACCGCATCTTTGAAGAACAAGGCGCCGTCTCCCGCGGCAAGGAGGTCACCCAATCATGAGCGACGTTCAGACACCTGCCCGGCGTTTTTCCATCACGCCCGGGGACTTCGCCCGCGAATACGGCGTTCTCACCATCATCGTCATTCTGATGATCGGCCTCAGCCTGATTTCCGACAGTTTCCTGACGGCACGGAACCTGCTCAACATTCTCAACCAGTCGGCGCCGCTCGCCATCATCGCCTGCGCGCTCACCCTGGTCATCATCGGCGGCGGGTTCGACCTGTCGACCGGCGCGATCTTCGGCGTGGCCTCGGTCGCGGCCGGCTGGATCGCCGTTCACGTCGACCCCTATACCGCGATTGTCGCCGGGCCGCTGATCGGGCTTGCGCTCGGCACGCTGAACGGCGCGATCATCACCGGCTTTGGCGTGCATTCCTTCCTTGTGACGCTCGCCACCAGCCTCGTCTATCGCGGCATCGCCATCCTGATCACCGGCGGCGCGCTGATCCCGGTCCGGATCGCGGAATTTTCCTGGATCGGCCGTGGCCGTATCGGCATGGTCAACATCGCCGTGATCGTGCTGATCATCTTCATGGTGATCTTCATGGTGCTGCTCAACCGCACCACATTCGGCCGTCGCGTCTTCGCCGTCGGCGGCAATGAAGAGGCCGCGATCCTGTCGGGCATCCGCACCAATCTGATCAAGATCGTCACCTTCTCGCTTTCGGGCATGGCCGCAGGTCTCGCCGGCGTCATTGCGGTGTCGCGCATCTCCATGGCGTCCCCGCAGGCCGGCATAGGCATGGAGTTCGAGGCGATCGCGGCGGTGATCCTCGGCGGAACGTCGATCATGGGCGGTTCGGGCGCAATCTGGCGCTCGGTCGCGGGCGTGCTGTTGATGGCGCTGATTGGCAACGGCTTCAACATTCTCAACGTGAACCCCTTCTTCAAGGACCTCACCACCGGCGTGATCATCGTCGTCGCGGTCGCGCTGGCCGCATCGGGCCGGCGCAGCCGCTGACATCCTTCATGCATTGAACAGAGACTTCCCATGACTGAGAAAATCACGCGCGTCTCGACCGATGTCGGCGGCACCTTCACCGACCTCGTCTATTTCGAGACCGACCTTGAAACCGGCGTCCAGACCGTGCGCACGGAAAAATCCGACACCACGCCGCCGGATTTCGAAAAGGGCGTTCTCAACGTTCTGGAAAAGGCGAAGGTCGATGTCGGCTCGGTCGATTTCTTCGCCCACGGCACCACCGTCGTCATCAACGCGCTGACGGAACGCAAGGGCGCCAAGGTCGGGTTGATCACCACAAAGGGCTTCCGCGATTCCATCGAGATCGGTCGCGGCAACCGGCCGGATTTCTTCAATCTCAGATACAGGAAGCCGGCCCCCTTCGTGGAGCGTTACCTCCGCCGCGAGATCGTCGAGCGGATGGATTATCACGGCAACGAGGTCACGCCGCTGGACCTCGCCTCGCTCGACGAGACGCTGGCGCTGTTCCGCGCCGAGGGCATAGAAGCCATCGCCATCAGCCTGCTGCACGCCTATGCCAACCCGGACCACGAAGCCCGCCTGAAGGCCGAGGTCGAGGCGCGCTGGCCCGAGGTGACGGTGGTCGCCTCGCACCAGATCACCCGCGAATGGCGCGAATATGAGCGCACCAACACCGCCATCCTCTCGGCATATGTCCAGCCGAAGGCCCAGCGTTATCTGGAGAAGCTGGAGGCCGGTTTGACCGGCAAGGGCTATGCCGGCCAGCTTTTCATCATGCAGTCGAATTGCGGCGTCGATTCCCTCGACGCGATCAAGGCCGTGCCGATCACCATGGTCGAAAGCGGCCCGGCCTCCGGTTTCTGGGGCGCGGCCGAGCTTGGCCGGATCATCGGCGAACCGAACATCCTGGCGCTCGACATCGGCGGCACCACCGCCAAGTGCTCGCTGATCGAAAACAACCAGGTCACGATCAAGACCGACTACTGGATCGAGCGCGACGGCAAATCCGCCGGCTATCCGATCATGGTGCCGGTGGTCGATCTGGTCGAGATCGGCAATGGCGGCGGGTCGATCGCATGGGTCGACGATTTCGGCAAGCTGCATGTCGGCCCGCATTCGGCCGGCTCCACGCCCGGCCCCGCCGCCTATGGGCGCGGCGGCGAGGACGCGACGACAACCGACGCCAATCTCGCGCTCGGGCGGATCAACAAGGATTATTTCTGCGGCGGCTCGGTCGAGGCGGATATTCCGGCGCTGGAAAACGCGCTCGGAAAACTGGCCGAACGCATGGGCAATGCGCCGGAAGACGTCGCGCGCGGCATCATCCGCATCGCCAATTCCAACATGGTCAACGCGCTGAAACTGGTCTCCGTCAATCGCGGTTATGACCCGCGCGACTTCACCCTGGTGGTGTTCGGCGGCGGCGGGCCGATGCATGGCGTGGCGCTTGGCCAGGAACTGGGTGTGAAAAAGGTTGTCGTGCCGCGCGGCGCGCCGGTGTTCTCCGCCTGGGGCATGATGATGTCGGATCTGCGTCGCGACTATTTCGTCACCCGCCTGATGGACAGCACGGACCGCGCGGGTCTCGATGACCTGCTCGCCCACACCATGGAGCGCGCCCGCGCCGAATATGCCCTCGAGGGTTTCGGCCCCGACAAGGTCTCGCTGAAGCCGCTGGTGCGCTGCCGCTACCAGAACCAGGAATTCGCCGTCGAAGTGCCGGTGCCCGCCGGGCCCGTGACCGATGAAACCCTGACGAAGATGGTCTCGGAGTTCCACGAGATCTATGAGCGCGAATATACCTATCGGCTTGCCGCCGGCGTCGAGATCATCGGCCTGCATCTGGTCGCCGCCGCCGAGGTCGGCAAGCTCGAACTGGTGGCGCTGCCGAAGACCGGCGCGAAACTGGAAGACGCGGTGAAGGGCAGGCGCATGGTCGACTACGCCACCGAGGGCCGGCACGAGGCCACCATCTATGACAGCACGAAATTCGAGCCCGGCATGCGTTTTACCGGACCGGCGGTGATCGAGGATCCGGGCACGACCATCGTTGTCCATCCCGGCAACCGCGTCTTCATCGACGATTTCGGCAACACGCATATCGAGACGAGGGGCTGATCCATGACCGACAAGACCTTTGATCCCGTCACCTTCGACATCATCCAGAACGCGCTGGAAGCGATCGCCGATGAGATGTTCTACGCCCAGGTGAAGACCTCGATGAGCGCGATCATCTACGAGGTGCTCGACCTCTCGACCTCGATCCTCAACCCTCAAGGCGAGATCGCCGCGTCCGGCGCTGGCATTCCGGCCTTCATCGGCGTGCTGGACAAGGCGATTGCCGGCATTCTCGCCAAATTCCCGCTCGAGGATATTCGCGAAGGCGATGTCTTCGCCTCAAACGACCCCTATTTCGGCGGCGTCACCCATCTCAACGACATGGTGCTGGCAGCGCCTGTCTTCCACGAGGGCGTCATGGTTGCCTGGGTCGCCAATATCGCCCACTGGAACGATGTCGGCGGCAATGTGCCCGGTTCGATGTCGGCCGAGGCCACGGAAATCTTCCAGGAAGGCATCCGCATTCCGGCGGTGAAACTGTTCACCGCGGGCGTCGAAAACCATGCGGTCTTCGATATTCTCAAGGTCAACTCCCGTCTGCCGGATTACCTGAACGGCGATCTGTGGGCCGCGATCGCGGGTCTGCGCATCGGCGAGCGCCGGGTGCTGGAACTGGTCGCGAAATACGGCGCGGACACGTTTGCGGCCGCCGTCACCGACTATATGGACCTTGGCGAACGCCGCGCCCGGGCGGCGCTCGCGAACATCCCCGAAGGCAGCTACAGCTTTGCCGAGGAGCAGGACAGCGGCGTGGTCCACAAGGTCACGCTGACGGTGACCGCCGACGAATTCATCGTCGACCTGACCGACAACCCGGCCCAGTCCGGCTCGCTCAACTGCTCGCGCGAGGGCACGGAGATCGCCGTGCAGCTCGCCTTCAAGGATTTCACCGATGCCGACGCGCCCGGCAATGGCGGTTTCTTCCGACCACTACGCGTGGTGACGAAGCCGGGCACGATCTATCATGTCGAGGCGCCCGGCGCGCTCGGCTATTATGCCGAGGTCGAAATCCGGCTGTTCGACATGCTGCTGCGGGCCATGGCCGAACATTTCCCGGGCTCCGTGCCGGCCGGCAATTTCGCCTCGATCTGCGGCACCAATATCGGCGGTCCGCATCCCGATACCGGCCGCCACTACACCATCGTCGAGCCGCAGGTCGGCGGCTGGGGCGCGTGGGAAGGCTCCGACGGCGTGTCGGGCCAGTTCTCCGGCTTCCACGGCGAGACCTTCAATTGCCCGGCCGAAGTCGCCGAGGCCCGCTACGGGCTGGGGATCGAGCAGGTGGCGCTGAATTCCGAACCCGGCGGCGAAGGCCAGTGGCGCGGCGGCAAGGGCATCGAGGTGCATTACCGCGTTCGCGCCGACGACAACTTCCTCTCGGTCGGCTACACCCGCTCGCGCATGCCGCCCTGGGGCGCATCGGGCGGACTGGACGGTTCGGTCAACTATGTCGAGGTGATGCGCCGCGACGGCAGCCGCGACCGCCACGCCTTCACCACCAATCTCACGGTCAACGAGGGTGACATCATCCGCGTCGTCACCGGCAATGGCGGCGGCTATGGCGACCCGAAATTGCGCAGCCGCGCCGATATCGAGCGCGACCTGAAGAACGAGTATCTCACGCCCGAACGCGCCAAGGAAATCTACGGCTACGACGCCTGACCGGACCGGTTCGCGCGCCCTACCCGCTACCGAAACGGTTCGTCCATATTCTGGACGAGCCGTTTTGCTATGAAAAGACCAACCTTGGCCCTTCGACGCGCGGAAGCATGGCCTGGTTTTCCCGATCAGTCTCGGTTGCGCAGGGCCGCCGGAAGCAGGTCCGCCGGCATATCCTGATAGGAAACCGGGCGCAGGAAGCGGTCGATCGCGAGCGTGCCGACCGAGGTCGAGCGCGCGTCCGAGGTCGCCGGGTACGGCCCGCCATGGACCATGGCCGGAGAGACCTCGACGCCGGTGCCAAACCCGTTGACGAGCAGGCGACCGGCCAGCATTTCCAGCTTCGGCATCAGCTTCTTCGCCGCCGGATAGTCGGCTTCGGCGATGTGCAGCGCCACCGTCAACTGGCCTTCGATGCCGTCGACCACGATTTCGAGTTCCGCCAGATCGCGGCATCTGACGATCAGACCCGCCCCGCCGAAGACTTCGTCATGCAGGCTCTTGTCGGCAAGGAAGGACGCGGCGGTCGTTTCAAAAAGGGCTGCCTGGCCGTGAAACTCGTCGCCTTCCTGCCCTTCAGCCAACTGCGTCACATCGCTGTGGCCAACCAGTTTTGCCACACCTTCGCGGTAGGCCTTGCAGATGCCGGAAGTCAGCATCGTCTGCGCCGGTATTGCCTTCAGCGCCTCGACGGCGCTTGCCTTGAAGGCCTCAAGTCCCTCGCCTTCGACGGCGAGGATCAGCCCGGGATTGGTGCAGAACTGGCCGGCGCCGAGCGTCAGCGATGCGGCAAAACCCGCACCGATCTTGCCGCCGCGCGCCTTCAGCGCTTCGGGAAACAGCAGGACCGGGTTGATGGCGCTCATCTCTGCATAAACCGGGATCGGCATTTTACGTTTTGCGGCGATGTCGACCAGCGCCAGTCCGCCCCGGCGCGAGCCGGTGAAGCCGACGGCGCGGATCAGCGGATGGACGACCAGCGCGGCTCCGACCTCATAGCCGGTATCGTGCAGCATCGAGACCGTGCCCTCCGGCATGCCGCTATCGATCACCGCCTGCTGCAAGGCGCGGGCGACCAGTTCCGAGGTGCCGGGATGGGCCGGATGGGCCTTGACCACGACCGGGCAGCCGGCGGCGAGCGCCGAGGCGGTGTCGCCGCCGGCGACCGAAAAGGCGAGCGGAAAATTCGATGCCCCGAAGACGGCAACCGGGCCGAGGCCGAGCTTGCGCAGTCTGAGATCGGGCTTGGGCGGCGTGCGCGCCGCATCGGCGGGGTCGAAACGCAGATCCTGAAACGCGCCTTCGCGCACAACGCCGGCGAAGAGACGCAACTGGTTGACTGTGCGCATGCGCTCGCCTTCAAGCCGCGCACGAGGCAGGCCGCTTTCGGCCATGGCGCGCTCGATCAGAAGATCGCCGATCTCCAGGATGTTCTCGGCCGCCTTTTCCAGAAATGCGGCCCGCTCCTCCAGCGCCGTTTCACGATAGATGGTGAAGGCCTGCCACGCGAGCCGTGCCGCTTGGTCGAGGTCGGCGGCGCTGGCGCCGCCGAACGCGCCGGAAAGCGCCTTTCCGGTGGCCGCTTCCACAGCCGTCAGCGTGCCGTTTTCGCCCATGCGGGTCTGGTTGCCGATCAGCAATTCACCGGTGATCTTCATTGGCGCATCCTCAAAATGGTTTGCCTGTTGTTGTTAATTCGCGTCTGCGCGTATGCGGGGGAATGCGCACAGGCCTCAGGCAAAGGGCTCTGTCGGGCTTTTGCCTGGCTTCGTGAACCAGACCGGGCCGCTCTCGCCCATGTGGATAATGTCCTCGAGCCGCACGCCGAAGGCCTTCGGCACGACGATCATCGGTTCGTTGGAAAAGCACATACCCGGTTCAAGCGGCGTGGCGTTGCCGCGCACGATGAACGGCGCTTCGTGGATATCCATGCCGAGCCCGTGCCCTGCCCGGTGCGGCAGGCCGGGCAGGCGATAGTCGGGGCCGAGACCATGGGCGGCGATCACGCGCCGCGCCGCCTCGTCGAGAACTTCCGCCGGGACGCCCGGCCTCGCGGCATCGAAAACGGCCTGCTGCGCCTCGCGTTCGATGCCCCATATCCGGGCGAACTCGGCCGACGGCTCGGCCTTCACATAGGTGCGCGTCATGTCCGACTGGTAGCCGCCGACAATGGTGCCGGTGTCGACCAGGATGATATCGCCCTCGGCATAGGTCTGGTCTTGATCGACGCCATGCGGCAGCGCGGTTGCCGCGCCGAAGGAGCAGATCGCAAAGGTGCTGCCGGAACCGCACAGCGCGCGGTGGGTCTCGTCGATGAAGCGCACGACCTCGGAGGCGCGGATGCCCGGCTCGATCAGTGCGTGGACGCGCTTGTGCACTGCGAGCGTCGCATCCATCGCATATTGCATCAGCGCGATCTCGGCCGGCGATTTCACCGCGCGCAATGCGGAAATCATCGGCCCGCCGTCTGTCAGCCGTTCGGGCGCGAACTGCCGGGTGAGCGCCGAATAGGCAGAAAACGGCAACGCATCGTCCAGCGCCAGCGTCCGGCCCTGACCCGCGAGCTTTGCAACGAGCGCCGCCGGGTCTTCGTGCTCTTCCCACGCGGCGATATCGCCGTCGATCCGCTCAAGCGTCTCGATCTTCGAAACCTCGAAAGCCGGAGCGATATAGATCAGGCGATCGGCGGTGATTAGCGCGCCGACCAGACGTTCGCTCGGATGCCAGACAAGCCCGGTGAAATAGGCAAGGCTGGTGGTCGAGCCCAGCAGCAGGACATCGGCGCCGGCGTCCTGCATCGCCGCGCGCAGTCGCGTAATCCGGCCCTTTCGTTCGTCTTGGCTGATTGGTGCGGGACGGTTTTCGGCGGTCATGGCAGCGGTCTCTCCATCTTGCCCGATCGCGGACCGGGCGCTTGCATTCGTCAAAACCGCCTACCACATTTGTCGTCAGTTTGTCGACAGGAAGGTCGGATGAACTTTTTGGCCCCAAAACTGCATCGCCCGATCGGGGATGTGACTGCCCCCGAAGAACCGCGCTAGCGGCCGGAAAACCGATCGAAGCGCAGGTGTTCGAGGTTCACGGACGGTTTCTGCTGCGCGGCCAGTTCCGCAATCAGGCGGCCCGTCGCCGCTGATTGGGTCAAGCCCAGGTGGCCGTGACCGAAGGCATAAAGCACGTTCGGCGCGGCCTTCGAACGGTCGATCACCGGCAGGCAGTCTGGCATGGAGGGGCGAAACCCCATCCACCGCTCGCCGCCCTCGGTCTCAAGCCCGGGCATAAACCGCTTTGCAAGCCTCAGCAGCATGTCGGCGCGTTTGAAATTGGCGGGCAGGTCGAGACCGCCGAACTCCACGGCGCCGCCGACGCGGATGCCGGACGAGAGCGGCGTGACGACGAAGGAATGGTCGTTGAAATAGAGCTGGCGGCGCAACGGGAAGGCCGTCGCCGGCAAGGTGGTGTTGTAGCCGCGCTCGGTATCGAGCGGCACCGTCTCGCCGAGGCTTTTCGCCAGCTGTTTCGACCACGCGCCGCAGGCGACGACGACGGTGCGGGCATCCATTGTCCCGCCATCGGCAAGACGGATGCATGCGCCCGCCCCGGTCGGCTCTATGGCGACAGCTTCTCCGATCGCAATCGTGGCGCCATCTTCGAGCAGGCTTTCGGCGAGCGCGCGGGTAAAGCCGGCCGGATCGGCAACCTGCAGCCCGTCATCGCTGTAGATCGCATGCTCGAACCGGGATGCGAGACCGGGCTGAAGCGTCTCGATCTCCCGCCGGCCGACGCGATGGAAATCGAAACCCGCCGCGCGCTTTCTTTCCCAGTCGGGCGCTGCGGCCAGAAAGCTCTTTTCGCTGTCGTAGAGGTCGAGCGTGCCGGTATTGACGACAAACGCGGCCAGGCGCTCGTCCTTGCGAACTGCATCAAACTCGGCGGCGGCCAATCGCATCAACGCTGCCTGAACCGTGAGCCCGCGTTCGAAGTTTCTCTTGGAACTCGCCCGCCAGAAATGCCAGAACCAAGGCGCGAGCCGTGCCGCATAGCCCGGGCGGATGGTGAGCGGCCCCAGCGGATCGAGGAGCCACCCCGGCGCTTTCCATGTGATCCCCGGCGAGGGGATCGGCACGATCTCGGGGAATGCGAGGATGCCGGCGTTGCCCGCGCTGCTTCCCGCGGCAATCGCGCTGCGTTCCAGGATGGTGACCCTTCGCCCGGCCTCAACCAGATAACGTGCGGCCATGCATCCGACGATGCCGCCGCCAATGACAACGGCGTCTGCGCCACTCTCGTCCTTCATCGCGATCTCCTTGTTCCGCAGCGTCTGAAGGCCTGTCGCAGCGGCCCTGCAGCGCCCGTCCGACTGCCCCTTTCCCCCGTCGGCAAAGCCTTCCGGTTTCGAAGCGCCGGGTCGTTGTTTCGGCTGCGATGATTTTCGTCGACGTGGCCCTGCGCCATTTTCAGTCCAGCGGGAAGGCGCTGGCCTGATCGGTCTCGCGCGCCAGATAGTCCTGTATCTGACGCACGATCTGTCCGGCATGGGCGATCGCCAGCCGATCGGCCCTTTCGGCATCCCCGGCCTTGATCGCCGCAATGATATCCTCGTGTTCATTGACGTATTGGCGCGGAAGCCGGTCTTCGAAGGTGGAATAGTAGAGCCTGAGGACACGGCGCCCCTCGTCAAGCAGACGGGAGAAGAAGCCGGTGTAGTAGGCGTTGCCCGCAAGTTCGGCGATGGCGACGTGAAACTCGCGATTGGCCTCGATCATGGCAAAGGCGTCGCGAGCCTCCACAGCGGCGACGAACGCATCCTGCCGCTCGCGGATGTCCTCCATCACTGTCGGCGCATGCGGGCCGCGCGCGGCGGCCCCCCTGGCGGTGATCCGGTACATCAGCGTCAACGCCTCGAAATAATGGGGCATCTCGGCGAAATTGATGGCCGATACGATGGTGTTGCGATTGGGCAGCGTGGTCACCAGCGCGTCGCTGGCAAGCCTGAGCAAGGCCTCGCGCACCGGCGTGCGCGACATGCCGAACCGTTCCGACAGCCGGACCTCGTCCAGTGGGCTGCCCGGCGTCAGTTCCATTGCCAGAATTTCTCGGCGCAGCGTTTCATAGACCGTCTGGGTTCCCGATCCGCGCGTCCTCGCCTTTGCCGTCTCTTCCGTCGCCGCCATCGCCGCTTGTTCTCCGGGTCTCCACACGCAGGCGCGTGGACCATAGAGCATGTCCGCACTCCTTGAATCGCAAACACGCTCTAACCTTTTGTTTTTTCGCGCGTCCGGACGGAAAACCGGTCTCCACTTTTCCTGGACGCGCTCCAACATCCGTGCAGCAGGCCCGGCCTGAGCCTGCCAGAGCCCTGCAGGACCCGAACATACGTTGCCGACGGCCAGTTGTCGACAGTTTGTGCTCAGAAAAACAAGCTGTTTGGCGCTCGTCAGCGCGGTCACGCCCGCGTTTGCTCGACCGTCCTCGTCGCGGAGGAACGGCTGACGGGAAGGGATGACGGCACGGTCACGGGGATCAGATCAACCGTTGCCGTCAGTCGACCTGTTCGAGATCGTCCTCAAGCTCGGCCATGTCATCGCCGCCGGCCATCAGGTTCAGCACTTCCTCGCGGGTCTTCTCGCCGCGTTTGAAATCGGCCGCAACCTCGCCCTGGATCAGAACGCAGAACTCGTCGCCGACGGCCATGGCATGGCGGGCATTATGGGTGATGAAGACGATGCCGGCGCCGTTCTCGCGCGCGATCCGCATCATCTTGAGCACCATCGAGGCTTCCTTGACGCCAAGCGCCGAGGTCGGCTCGTCGAGGATCAGCATCTTGGCGCCGAAATACATGGCGCGGCCGATCGCCAGCACCTGTCGCTCGCCGCCCGACATGGTGCCGACCAGCTGGTCGCCGCTTTTCACCCGCGTCAGCCCGAAGGCCTGCATCTGCTCGACCGCGACACGATTGGCCAGCGCGCTGTCGAATCGGCGCAGCGGCCAGTTGCCAGTCACGGGTTCCGCGCCGAGAAAGAAATTGCGGCCAACGCTCATCAGCGGGATCGAGCCGACATCCTGGTGCACGGTGGCAATGCCGCGCTTGCGCGCCTCGCGCGGTCCGGAAAACCGCGTCTCGCGGCCCTCGAAGATCAGCGCCCCGGAGGACGGCTGGTGATAGCCCGAGAGCACCTTGATCAGCGTCGACTTGCCCGCGCCATTATCGCCCAGAAGGCAGAGGATCTTGCCGGGCTCGACCGTCATCGAGACCTTCTTCAACGCATGGGTGGTGCCGAAATACTTGTCGACGTCGCGCAGTTCCATCAGGGACATCAACCCCTCCCTCAGCGTGAGGCCAGCGCGAGCCGGCGGATATAGTTGTTGGCAAGAACGGCGATGGCGAGCAGGCCGCCAAGGAAAAGCTGGATCCAGTCGGTGTTCCAGCCGGTATAGAAGATGCCGGTCGAAATCACGCCAAAGAGCGCCGTGCCGAGCACGATGCCCAGCACCGACCCATAGCCGCCGGTCAAAAGAATGCCGCCGATGACGACGACGATCGGCGCCTGGAACACATAGCCCATGCCATAGGTCGCATTGCCGGAATTCCACTGGATGCCCTGCAGGATGCCGACAAGGGCGGCGGCAAATCCCGTCGCCACGAAGAGCGTGATCTTGACGCGCTCGACGGGAACGCCCGCGCCGCGCGCGGCATTGAGATTGCCGCCGGTGGCATAGATCCAGTTGCCGAACACGGTTTTCGACAGCAGCCAGTAGCCGGCAAGGGCTGCCAGCGCCCACCAGAGAATTGCGATATTGGCCTGGCCCCAGCGGGCGGCGAAGACGAACTTCGCGCTGTCGGAGGCAATGATGGAACTGGAGGTGACATTGGCGATCAGCCTTGAGAAACCCATTGTCGCGCCGATGACGATAAAATTGGTGGCGAGCGTGACGATGAAGGAAGGCAGATTGGTCTTGACCACGGCAAGCCCGTTGCAAAGCCCGATCACCATGCCGGCGACAAGCGCGATCCCGATCATCGGCCAGATCGGCAGGCCGAGCTGATTGGTGCCGAGCGCGACGATCATCGAGGCGGCCCCGACCGTGGAGCCGATCGACAGGTCGAACTCGCCGGAAATCATCAACAGGCCGACCGGAATGGCGACAATGCCGAGTTCGGCCGCGAGGTTCAGCCAGCCGGCTGTGCCGTTGATCGAAACGAAGCCGGCGCCGGAGGTGGCGACGGCGAAAAACAGATAGGTGAGGATGAAGGCGGCGAGCGCGCCTGT
Source organism: Martelella sp. AD-3 (assembly GCF_001578105.1). Taxonomy (GTDB): domain Bacteria; phylum Pseudomonadota; class Alphaproteobacteria; order Rhizobiales; family Rhizobiaceae; genus Martelella. Next base: position 4,230,512 of record NZ_CP014275.1, read on the forward strand.
CTCCGGCCGTCGGATCACGGACTTGATCACGTCATTGCTCCAGTCTTGGCGTCTTTTTGCGGCATGTCATGCACCCCGGCCCTATCGGGCGGAGACTGCCGGGCATGACCCGGCAGGCATTCTATCTGGATGGCCTCGCGCCATGCCTTACGAGGCGCCGCGCACGCCGCCATGGGCCTTGTTGACCTCGAGCGTCTTGTCGACATTGGCACTGTCAATGACGAGCGGTCCGGTCTTCACGTGGCCGATCGGGTGCAGTCCGTAGTTCAGATACTGGTTGGCGATCAGCATCGACAGATAGCCCTGCAGATAGGGCTGCTGGTCCATGGCGAAGGCGAGGTCGCCGTTCTTGATCGCCATCAGCGCCTCGTTGGAAAGGTCGGCCGTGCCGATCATGATCTCGCCCTTGCGGCCGACCTCGTCGACCGCGCGCAGCGCGCTCATGGCCGGTACCGCGTTCAGCGTGTAGATGCCGTCAATGTCGGGATTGGCCTGCAGCGTGCCCTTGATCGCCTGGGTCATGGCCTGCGGATTGGTGGCATCGCCCGTGCCGATGGTCTGGTAGATGGTCTCGGCGCCGGCCTCTTCCATGGCCGCGACATAGCCGTTGCAGCGTTCTTCCACCGTCGGATTGCCCGGCACCTGATTGAAGCAAAGTCCCTTCTTGACGCCGGCATCGGCCTGAATCTGGCCGGCCTTGTAGCCCATCTGGTAAGGATCCTCGCCGACAAAGCCGATCGAGCCGTTGTCTTCCCAGAGCGTCTGCCCGGAATTGTGGATCAGCACCGGAATGCCGTCTGCCGTGGCTTCGCGGATCAGCGGATCCATGCCGTCGGGGAAGAATTCGCCGACGAGCAGCATTTTCGGATTGCGGCTGATCGCCTGTTGCAGAAGCCGCGGATAGTCGCTGGTCATGTTGGCCGTGTCGGTGACGGCAATGTACTGGTAGTCGAGCCCATAGGCTTCGGCCGCGTCGTCAAAGCCCTTCTTCACGGCGGCGAAAAACGGCCAGGACAGGGGACCGCTGACGACGAGCAGCGGACCATCATCCGCCGCCTTTGCTGGTGCAGCGGCGGCAAGCGCGATGACGGCGGCCGCGCCGATGCCCTTCAGTGTATCGGTGAATTTCATCATTTCCCTCCCTCGGATACGGCGAAAACCGGAGTGGCAACCACGCATCCTCCATGCAGGTTCATCGCCTCGATCCGTTTCAATCATCCTCAAATAATCCATCCTGTCAATAATTATTCATGTTGATTTATTATTGACCTCGCTGCCGTCGCGACCTAGCTTGACGCTCACCGCCGGCCGGTTTTCGTTCGCCCTGCCGGCATGGCGCCGATAGATGCCGGGGAAGAGGGAGGGAGAATGCGTTCAGTTCTTTGTTACGGGGATTCAAACACTTACGGCCAGACTACGGCCAATCGCCCCGATGACCGTTATCCGCATGACGTGCGCTGGCCGGGCATTGTGCGCGCCATTCTGGGCGACCGCTGGCTGGTGATCGAGGAGGGGCTTTCCGGCCGCACCACCGTCAGCGACGACCCGATCGAGGGCGCGGAAAAGAACGGCCGCACTTACCTGAAACCTTGCATCATGAGCCACAAGCCGCTTGATCTGGTGATCGTGATGCTCGGCACCAACGATCTGAAGATCCGCTTCAACAAGACCGCCGGCGAGATCGCCATGGGCGTCGGCGCGCTGGTCTCCGACATCAAGGCGCTACCGGCAGGCGTCAGCGGCAAGGTGCCGGAAATCATGATCGTCGCCCCGCCGCCGACGGCCATGGAACTGAAGGAATGGTCCGGCGTCTTCATGGGCGCCCAGGAGAAATCCCGGGCGCTGGCAGCCGAGTATGAGCGCATCGCCGAGGCGCAGGAAGTGCATTTCTTCGACGCCGGACTGGTGGTCAGTTCCAGCGATGAAGACGGGTTTCACCTCGACGCCGCCGCCCATGCAGCCCTTGGCAAGGCCATCGCCGAGGAGATAGAGGCAATCGGCTGGGGCGAGGAACACGCGCGCGCCTCCTGAAGCCACCTGACGGATCAACCCATGCGCCCGCAACGCAGCCGGGCGCGGAGACTGCCAAAAATGCCAGACATGAGATTTGCCCCGCCGCCTTCCGTTCGCATTGCCGAGCGCAGCACCGGCATGAACCAGGTTCTTGCGCGCTCCTACAATGAGCGGCTGATCATGTCGCTGCTTCTGCAGAACCCGGGCCTGTCGCGCATGCAGCTCGGCGAGGCGAGCGGGCTTTCCGCCCAGACCATCTCCGTTATCGTGCGTTCGCTGGAAAAGGACAATCTCGTCCTGAAGGGCGAGGCGGTGCGCGGCCGCATCGGCCCGCCGACAACCCCGATCAGCCTCAATCCGGAAGGCGCGTTCTCGATCGGCATCCATATCGGCCACCGCAATCTGGACGTGGTGATGAGCGATTTCGTCGGCAATCCGATCAGCCGCAGGGCCTTCTTCTACGACGAAGCCCGCCTCGACGATGTGCGCAGGACCGCCCGCGCAGCCGTGGAGGCCGCCATGGCAGAAGCGCCGAAGGCCCGGCGCGCGCGGCTTGCCGGCATCGGGCTTTCGTTGCCCTCCGACATGGGGCCCACGATCGAAGAGGCCAGGGCCATTCTCGATTTCGACTTCGAGGCCGAACTCAGCCGCGCAAGCGGGCTCGATGTCTTCATCCAGGACGACGTCACGGCGGCGGCGAGCGCGGAATGCATGTTCGGCGCGGCGCGCAATCTCAATGACTATCTCTATTGCGTGGTCACGCCGCACATCGTCCCGCGCCTCGTGCTCGGCGGACGCATTCATGCCGGCCATGACCAGGCCTTTTCCGGCGAGAGCGAGGCGGCGATGATGGATCGCTTTCTGGCACTGCGCGACGCGCCGGAGGCATCCGGCGACAATATCGACAGCTGGATCGGCGCGGTGGCGGACGAGCTTCACGCCCTGATCGCCTCGCTCGGGAAGTTCGCGCGCGTGAAGACGGCCATCATCGCCGGGCTTTTGCCTGATGCGGTGCTTGCGGAAATCGTCTCGCGGCTGTCCGGGATTTCCGGGGCGGACAGCGAGACCGCGATCGAGAAAAGCAGGCTCGGCCCCTGGGGGCTGGCGATCGGCGCGGCCGCCCTGCCGTTTCATTCCCGCTTCATGAATGACAGTCCTGTTTCGGCCGGCTAAGAGCCCCCTATTCGTACTGCATCAGCTTTTCATTGACAGCATCGACCTTGCGCAGCCGGTCGCGGCCCGTGCGCCCCGCCTTCAGCGTCGCGCGCACCACGATCTGGTGGCAAAGCGCCAGCACGGCGGCATGGTTGAACTGCGGGCCGTCGGAATGAATGCGGCAGTGAAAATGCCAGTGGGCGGCGGGATGGCGGGCCATGTTTTCATCCGAGATCAGCGCCAGCCGCGCGCCGCTTTCCACGATCGTGTCCAGCAATTGCCGCGTGCCGGCGATGCGGCGCCGCAGCGTGATCGCGATCACCAGATCGCCCTCCTCGATCCGGGCCACATGTTCGCCCAGCGTCTCGCCGCCCTGCGGGAAAACCACGACCTCGCCAACGATCTTGGTCAGTTGCCAATAGAGGTAATGGGCGAAGGACTGGCTGATGCGCTGGCCGGTGATCCAGACCTTGCGCGCATCCACCACGGCAGCGGCGAGCGCTTCCAGCTCGCTTGCACTGAGATTGGCGAAGGTCCAGTCGAGATTGTCCTTCTCCTCGCGCATGTCGAGGGCAAGGGCCGCGGCATTGGCCTCCGGCTCGGCATGGGCGAAGAACGCGCGCGAGCCGGTCTGGCGCTCGTCGCGCACCGCCTTTTTCGCCTGGTCGTAGCTGGCAAAGCCGAGCTTGCGGATGAAACGCGATACGGTGGCCTTGGAGACATCGCACAACCGCGCCAGTTCCTGAGCGTCATAGCTGCCGAGTTCGCCCGGAAAATCCAGCAGGAACTCGCCCAGCCTGCGCTCGGCCGGGCTCAGCTGCGGCAGAACGCGCTGCACGCGGGTCAGAAAGGGGGCCTCGTCTCCGGCGCTCTGGAACTCTGATTTCATGATTTCCCATTAACGGTGGCACGCAGAGAAAGGCAAGCCACGAAATCGGAAATTCGGATTTCAGAGCTGCGCTATCGCATGCCTGCGTCAGGACTGCTGGATTTGCAGGCTATTCACCGTCCTTGCCGCCTAAACGGTCAGCGGAATGCCTATTTAGTAGCCAATTTTTATACATGCCTATTTTTTGCTTGCGCGACTTCTGAAACTGTAGTTTCCTTTTCTGGAACTTGAATTTCGTCAATACATCCGCCTCGACCCAAGACCGCTGAAACCGGAGTTCTGACATGACAGCCCGACCGCTGAAATCACTGATCCTTGCCGCCACCGCCCTTGCAGCCCTCGCGCCCGCCGCCCTTGCAGCGGACTATCCCGAGCGGCCCGTTCGTATCCTGGTGTCCTTCCCGCCCGGCGGCTCCAGCGATCTCGTCGCCCGCCTGCTTTCCGAACAGCTCGGCGCCGAGCTTGGCCAGCAATTCGTCGTTGAAAACAAGCCGGGCGCTGCCGGCACGGTCGCCGCGACCGAGATGAAGAATGCCGCAGGCGACGGTTACACGCTGATGCTGTCCAACCTGACGCCGTTCAACGTCGCGCCGACGAGCTTCCCCGACACGCCCTATGATCCGGTCGCCGATTTCACCCATATCGGCTATATCGGCGCCGTCCATCTTGGCATGTTCGTCTCGCCCGGGCTTGAAACGCCGGACATGGCGGCCTTCGTCGAAAAGGCCAAGGCCGAACCCGGCATGCTGGATTACGGCTCTTCCGGCGTCGGCTCCTGGGGCCATGTCGTCGCCGTTGCGTATGAGAGCGAGGCGGGCGTCGAACTCTCGCACATCCCCTACAAGGGCTCAGGCCCGATGCGGCTTGATTTCCGCGCCGGCGTCATCCCGGTGATCTTCGACGCGGTGCCGCAAAACCTGCCGGCCGTTGCCGAGGGAACGGCCATCCCGCTCGCCGTCTCCGCGCCCGAGCGTCTCGACACCCTGCCCGACACCCCGACCTTTACCGAACTCGGCTATGATATCGTTGCCGAAAACTGGCTCGGCATTTCCGCCCCCGCCGGCGTCGAACCGGAAATCGTGGCGACGCTTCAGGACGCGCTCGCCACCGCGCTGGCCGCCGATGAGGTCATTGCCCAGTTCGAGACCTGGGGCATTGTCGGCGGCACGATGACAAGCGATGAATTCACCGATTATGTCGCGGACGGCGTCGCAGAATGGGCGCCCCTCGTCAAACAGGCGAGTGAATGATGCGCATCAGCCCGCTTGCTTCCGAAAAATCCGCTCTGCCGCAGATTGCCGTCGTCGTCATCGGCGAGGCGGAGGATGCGGGCTTCAATGCCAGCGGTCTTGCCGGCGCGCGAGAGGCAGCGCGTGCCGGAACCGCGCAGCTCAGCATCATCGACGGGCTGGCCTATGATACGGCCGAGATCCTCGAGAACCTTGACCGGATCATGCCGGATTTCGACGGACTGGTCTTCATCGGCGGCCAGGGCGACCGGGTCATGCCAGTGCTTGCGCTCGACTGGCCCGAAAAACCCTTCGCCATCGTTCAGGGCCACGCCCATGGGCAAAACCTCGCAAGTTATGATGTCGCGCAGGAACATTCGGCCTATCTCGCCGGTTGCCTCGCGGCGCTGATGACGAGGACCGGAACGGTCGGCCATCTGTCCGGCCACCGCGTTCGCCCGGGCATGAAGGGCCGCGCCGCCTTCGTGCAAGGGGTGAGGGAGACCGATCCCAGCGTCACGGTGCTGACGGCCTTCTGCGGCTCGCAGGATGACAATGCGATTACCCGGCGCTGGGCCGATGCCGAGATCAGGGCCGGGGCGGATATCATCTTCACCATGCTGAACGGCGCGAGACAGGGCGCGATCGATGCCTGCCGGGCAGCCGGCTGCCGACAGATCGGCAATGCGCTCGACTGGACGGCGCTCGCGCCGGATGTGTTTGTCGCCTCTGCGCTGGCGCGCATCGATCTCGGAGTCGAGCGCGCCATTACCGATGTCGCGGCGGGACGCCTGCCGCAACAGCCGGTCCTGCTGGGCCTTCCGGAAGACGACTATGTCGCGCTTGCGCTGGGAGCGGACGTTCCGCAAGCCGTTGCGGGCCGGGTCGCGGCCGCCGCCGAAGGCATCCGCAAGGGCCAGATCATCGTCCGCGAGACCTATGAGGGCGCGGAATTCGAACCGGAATCGGAGACGGGACAATGCTGAGAAAGCTTTCGGCGCAGGCGGGCACGCTTCTGATCGGCGCAATCGCGCTCGTCTTCGTCATCGGCGCCGTCACCGCCCTCGATCTCGGCACGCCGCGCCGCATGGGCCCCGGCGCCTTTCCGCTGATCGCCGGCGGTATCCTCGTCATCCTGTCCGCCGTCGCCCTTGTAGGAGACATGAAGGCCGGCGCCGAACATCTGAAGATCGACTGGCGCACGGTGGTGCCGATTGCGCTCGCCGTCGCCGGCTTCGCGCTGGTCGCGCCGCGTTTCGGCGTTCTGCCGGGCGCGGGCGTCTGCGTGCTGATCGCAAGCTATGCCGTAGGCGCGCTCTCGCCGCTGCGGCGCACCGGTCTCGTCATCGGCGCCGTCCTCGGCGTCTGGCTGGTCTTCATCATCGGCCTCCGACTGCCGCTCGAAGCCTTCCGGGGGGTCTGACCCATGCTCGACAATCTCGCCCTCGGCTTTGCCACCGCCACCACGGCCTCCAACCTTCTCTATTGTTTTCTCGGCACGTTTCTCGGCACCTTCATCGGCGTTCTGCCGGGCCTCGGGCCACTCGCGGCCGTCGCCATGCTGCTGCCGGTCTCCTTCTACCTGCCGCCCGAAACCGCGCTGGTGATGCTGGCCGGCGTTTATTACGGCGCGGAATATGGCGGCTCGATCGCCTCCATCCTGCTCAATATCCCGGGAACGCCCTCCTCCTCGATCACCTGCCTCGACGGCTATCCGATGGCGCGCGAGGGCCGCGCCGGCGTGGCGCTCCTGATGACCGCGCTCGCCTCCTTCTTCGGCGGCGTGTTCGGCATTCTGGTGATCGCCGCGCTTGCCCCAGTGCTTGCCGATTTTGCGCTGTTGCTGGAACCGGCGGATTATTTCGCGGTGATGCTGCTCGGCCTTGTCGCGGCCTCCGTGGTCTCGAGCTCCGGCACGTTGCGCGGCGTGATGATGGTGACGCTCGGCGTGCTGCTCGGCACGATCGGCGTTGACGTCAACAGCGGCGCCACCCGCTTTACCGGCGGCGTCCAGGACCTGCGCGATGGCATCAATCTCGTCGTCGTCGCCATGGGCCTCTTCGGCGTTTCCGAAGCCATGTATTCGGCACGCGGCGCATCCGCCTCCTATGCCACGGAAAAAGTCTCCTGGCAGCGCTTCCTGCCCAAGCGCGGCGAATGGCTGCGCTCGCTCGGGCCCGCCATTCGCGGCAGCCTGATCGGCAGCTTTTTCGGCACATTGCCCGGAACCGGCCAGACGGTCGCCTCCTCGATCGGCTATGCGGTGGAAAAGCGCGTCTCGCCCAACCGCGCCAATTTCGGCAAGGGCGCGATCGAGGGCGTGGTCGTGCCGGAATCGGCAAACAATGCCGCCGCCCAGACCGCCTTCATCCCGACGCTGACGCTCGGCATTCCGGGCTCCACGACGATGGCGTTGATGATCGGCGCGCTGATGATCCACGGCGTGACCCCCGGTCCGCGCCTGATCTCGGATCACCCCCAGCTGTTCTGGGGCCTGATCGTCTCCTTCCTCTTCGGCAATCTCTTCCTTCTGGTGCTCAACATTCCGCTGATCGGCATCTGGGTCCGGCTCCTGCGAGTCCCGCATTATTTCCTCTATCCCACCATCGTCGTGCTGATCTCGATCGGCGTCTATAGCCTCGACCATTCGCTCTTCGATGTCTGGGCCATGCTCGGCTTCGGCGTGCTCGGCTATGTGCTGCGGCTCTATCGCTACGAGCCCGCGCCGCTGCTGATCGGCTTTATTCTGGGGCCGATGATGGAGGAATATCTGCGCCGGGCCATGCTGCTCTCGCGCGGCGATCCCATGACCTTCCTTGAGCACCCCGGCTCGGCCGCAATGATCGCGATCTCGATCCTGCTTCTGATGCTGACAGCCATGCCGTGGTTGAAACGGCTGGCAAAATCGATCAACTGACGGCCTGCCACAGCGAAAACCTTCCAAATTCCGTTCTGCGCTTTAAACCCGGCGCCGGTTGGCCTAAGTGTAGATGGTCGGCGCCCTTGCTGCGGGCGATGCGCGCCCGGCGTTCGTCCCTGGCAGAGCGTCGCGCCGGCACGGGAGGCGGTGCAAGACGCGCCGCGCATGAGGACATTTCGCTATGACGATCATCGACGACTTCAACGGCACCTGGCTCGGACGCGTTTTCCTGCCCGAGGCGAACGGCCCGGCTGTGGTAACGCTGCGCGGCGGCGCGGTTTACGATATCACCGCCGCGATCGCCCCGCTGTCACGCGATATCTGCGAGATGGACGATCCGGCCTTTTATGTCAGCGAGGCCCCGGGCTTCCGGCTCGGCACGCTGGAGGAAATCGCCGCCGCAAAGCCGGGCGACGAGAGCCGCATCCATTTTCTCTGCCCTTGCGATCTGCAGCCAGTCAAGGCCTGCGGCGTCACCTTCGCCCGCTCCATGGTCGAACGGGTGATCGAGGAGAAGGCGGCGGGCGATCCCAAAAAGGCGGAGGCGATCCGCGCGCGAATCGGCGCGGCGATCGGCGCCAGCCTGAAGAATATCGAGGCGGGATCGGAGGCCGCGGCCACGGCCAAGGAAGCGCTGATCCGCGAGGGCCTGTGGAGCCAGTATCTGGAAGTCGGCATCGGCCCGGACGCGGAGGTGTTTTCCAAGGCGCAGGCGCTTTCAGCCGTCGGTCCTGGCGCCGAGGTCGGCCTCCATCCGATCTCGAAATGGAACAATCCTGAGCCCGAAGTGGTTCTCGCCGTATCCTCTGCCGGCAGGATCGTCGGCGCGACCCTCGGCAACGACGTTAATCTGCGCGATGTGGAGGGCCGTTCCGCGCTCCTGCTCGGCAAGGCCAAGGACAATAACGCCTCCGCCGCGATCGGCCCGATGATCAGGCTGTTTGACAGCGGCTTCACGCTTGACGATGTGCGCGACGCCGAGGTTGCGCTGCGGGTCGAGGGTGAAGACGGATTTGAAATGACGGGACATTCCTCGATGTCGGAAATCAGCCGAGACCCGGAAGCGCTGGTCGCCCAGACCATCGGCCGGCATCATCAGTATCCTGACGGCTTCATGCTCTATCTCGGCACGCTGTTCGCGCCCACCAAGGACCGGGATGTCCCCGGCGAGGGCTTCACCCACAAGCCGGGCGACCGCGTGACGATCTCTGCGAAAGGGCTCGGACGGCTTGAAAACACCGTGCGCCTGTCGACCGAATGCGCGCCCTGGACCTTCGGCATGCGCGCCCTGATGACCAATCTCGCCGCGCGCGACCTTCTTTAAACCACAAGACAAAACGCAAGAAATCGCAAAGCCCGAGGAGAATGACGATGAGTTTCAAACCGCATGGCAGGCATCTGGTCGGAGGCGAATGGATCGGAACCGATATCACCTTTCTCTCAAAGCCCGTCAGCGGCGAGCCCCACGCCTTCTGCGAGGCAAATGACAAGCTGATCGACCAGGCGGTCAAATCCGCCGAGGCGGCATTCTGGACCTACGGCTATTCCACGCGCAGGGACCGCGCGGCGTTTTTGAACAAGATTGCGGACGAGATCGAGAAACGCGCCGGCGACATCACCGAGATCGCCTCGGCCGAGACGGGTCTGCCGGCCGCGCGCCTGGAGGGCGAGCGCGGGCGCACCACCGGTCAGTTGCGCCTCTTCGCCCGCCATATCCTGAATGGCGACTATCTCGACCGCCGCCATGATCCGGCCAATCCCGACGCCACGCCGCCGAGCCCGGATCTGAAGATGGTGCAAAGGCCGATCGGGCCCGTTGCCGTCTTCGGCGCCTCCAATTTCCCGCTCGCCTTTTCGACCGCCGGCGGCGATACGGCATCGGCGCTCGCCGCCGGCTGCCCGGTCGTGGTCAAGGGCCACCCGGCCCATCCCGGCACCGGCGAGATCGTCGCCGAGGCGATTGCGGCGGCGGCCGAAAAAAGCGGCATTCATCCGGGCGTCTTCTCGCTGCTGCAGGGCGCCTCGCATGAGGCCGGCGGCGCGCTCGTCACCCATCCGCTGATCCGGGCCGTCGGCTTTACCGGCTCGCTTGCCGGCGGCAAGGCGCTGTTCGACCTTTGCGCGCGGCGCGACGAGCCCATTCCCTTCTTCGGCGAGCTGGGTTCGGTCAATCCGAACTTCCTCATGCCCGACGCGCTCACGAACCGCGGCGAGGAGATCGCGCAGGGCTGGGCAGGGTCGCTCACCATGGGCGTCGGCCAGTTCTGCACCAATCCCGGCATCGTCATCACGCTTGCCGGCCCTGAATCCGATCGCTTCGCCAAGGCGGCGGCCAAGGCGCTTGGCGAAGTCGGCCCGACGGTGATGTTGACGGAGGGGATCGCCGAGGCCTTCCGGCGCGGGCGAGCGGAAATCGAAGGCGTTGACGGCGTCGAAACGCTGGTGAAGGGCGATTGCGACGGGCGCGAGGGCGCGCCGGCGCTCTTTACCGTCGCAGGCCGGGACTTCCTCGCCAATCCGAAGCTTGCCCATGAGGTCTTCGGCCCGCTCGGCATCGTGGTGATGGCAGCCAATGCCCAGGAGATGCGCGCCATCGCTGAACGGCTTGAAGGCCAGCTGACCTGTACCCTGCACATGGACAATGACGATGTCGAGTTTGCGCAGAGCCTTGTGCCGCTCCTGGAGCGCAAGGCGGGCCGATTGCTCGCCAACGGCTTCGCCACCGGCGTTGCCGTTGCCGACGCCATGGTGCATGGCGGCCCCTACCCGGCATCGACCAATTTCGGCGCCACCTCCGTCGGCACGCTGGCGATCCGGCGTTTCCTCCGCCCGGTCTGCTACCAGAGCATGCCATCCGCGCTTCTGCCGGAGGATCTGCGCCATATGGGCTGAGCGGGGAGGCCGGGCGCGCCGCGCAGGACGTCCGGCTATTTTTCGGGGGCGGCGGCGGCCGTGGCGGCAAGGCCCGGCGGAACAACGCCCGGCGGATGAGGCTTCCCCTCTTGCCTGGCGCCGAGCTTCGCCCGCCATTCACCGGCAACCGCCCTCATCCGCAGCGCCGGACGAACATTGACCATGGGGGGCGCGAGACGCCACATGTCGATGCGCTCGCCGAGCGCCTTCAGGTCATCGGTGTCGAAGACCTGCCCGAGTGTGCCGACGATCTCCTCATTGGCGCCGAGACCGCGCTGGACGATGACGGGCGTGCCGACGGCATTGGCCTCGGCCAGCAGCAGACCGGACGCGTCGTCGTTGCGGGTCTGCGGATAAAAGACGCAGAGCGAGCGGCGCATGCGGGCAATCAGCGCGGCGCGGGAAAGCCGGCCGAGGAAATTGACACCCTCAAGGCCGCCTTCCTCCGGCCAGGCCAGGCTGCCCGGCTCGGCGATATCGAGTTTCAGGTCCGGCCTGCTCTTTCTGATTTCGGCAAATTTCGCAAGAACCTCGGAAATGCCCTTGAGCGGCATGCCGGGGAAGAACAGCCGGTCGCGATCGCGCGGGGTGTCGTCGGCGACCAGATCGTCATCGACAGGGGAATAGATACAGCCGATCTTCGGCAGACGCCGGTTTTCGGGCGCGAGGAACTGCGTCACATGCGCGGCGTGGGCCTGCGACGTGCAGACGATCTCGATCTGCGCCTCGGCCAGCGCCTCGCCCATGCGCCGGTTGTGCCGGCCGGGATGTGTGTGCGACCACAGGAAGATCGGGCAGCCGGGATTGAGACGGCGCGCCTTCAGCGCCGCCTTCCAGGAATTGATGACGATGATGCCGGTGACGCCGGCAAGATTTGCGGCGCTGACGGCATCGAGCGGGCGGTAAAGCCCGCAGTCGTCGCGGTCCATGTCGAGCCGCCCGTTCTGGTAAAAATGGAAGCGGAAATCGTCACAGAGCGCGCGCGCCACCTTGAGAACGACGGCCTCGGTGCCTCCGACACGGTCGTTGGTGGAGGCGGTGATCGTTGCGGGCGTCAGGCAGAACGGGTCGATAATGGCTATGGCGGAGGACACTTAGCGTGCCCCCTTCCGCCGCGTGAGGCGGGCTTCGGACATTCAGGTTCTCCTCGTGTTGAGCCCCTTACTGAACCCTTGCGCCCGAGCCTGCATTAAACTGGTTTGAAATCAGAAGATTTTGCGAAATAAAGTCGCTGAAAGCGTGCTTTCGTTTACTTTTTCGTTGCGGCGAAGCACCGGGCACGCCATTTTCTCCCAGTTCCTGAACGTATTTGAAGGGGCCTTATGAACCACGCCGGAGGTTGGGGGAAATGAGCCAGAACAGCTGTCTGGTACAGAAACTGTCGCATTATGTGCCGCTCAGCCAGCGCTCGCTGGACAGTATCGCATGCCTGGAGCGCGAGGAGCGTGACTATGCCAAGGGCGCCGAAATCCATGCGGAGGGCGACAGCAACGCAAATCTTTACGTGGTCAGGCAAGGCTGGCTCTACAGCTATGCCGACATGAAGGACGGACGGCGCCAGATCGTCGAGATCCACCATCCCGGCGACATTATCGGTTTTCCCGACATTGCCTTCAAAGAACGGACCACGGTGCTGAAGGCGGCCGAGGATGTGCGTCTCTGCCCCTTTCCGAAGAAGGATCTCGACCAGGTGTTCTCGAACGCGCCGCAGCTTGCGGCGCTGCTGTTTGCGCTTGCCGTGCGCAATCAGGTGATCATGTCGGATTTTCTGCAGGCCATCGGCCGCATGAGCGCGCGCGAACGCATCGCCTATTTCCTGCTCGACCTGATGGCGCGCCTCAGGATCGCCAACAAGCCGATGTCGACCGTCATACGGCTTCCGCTCAACCAGACGGAAATCTCGGATGTCCTGGGGCTGACCAATGTCTATGTCAGCCGCTCGTTCACGGCCCTGCAAAAGGACGGCCTGATCCGGCGGGAGAACGGCTCGGTCGAGGTGCTGGATGAGGACAAGCTGATCGGTCTTTGCGATTTCATTGACCGGCATGCCTCCATCGACACGAGCTGGTTTCCCGAGAACTGACCGGGCGCGGCCACTGCGACGGCTTTCAGCTCTCCTCGCCGAAGCGGTCGGCGACAAGCGCCTCGATGGCGTCGAGGGCCGCTTCCGCCTCGGGACCGGCCGCCGAAACGATGATCGTGCTGTTGATTCCTGCCGCCAGCATCATCAGCCCCATGATCGAGGTGCCGCCGACGGTCATCCCGTCCTTTGCGACGCTGACGGAGGCATTGAGCTTCTCCACCGTCTGGACGAATTTGGCCGAGGCGCGGGCGTGGAGCCCCCTGCGATTGACGATGGTGAGTTCACGCGAGACCGGGTCTTCCATCGGGCCTTCTATTTCCCGCTGAGGACGCGGCTTGCGACATTGATGTAGCGCCGGCCCGCATCCTCGGCCTCTGCAAGCGCCTTCGCCATGTCATTGTCGGCGCGTACGGCCACGAGCTTGATCAGCATCGGCAGGTTGACGCCGGCGATCACCTCGACCGTGCCGTTGTTCATGACCGAAATGGCGAGGTTGGACGGCGTGCCGCCGAACATGTCCGTCAGGATGATGACGCCGTTGCCGCTGTCGACCTTGCCGACGGCGGCGAGAATGTCGTCGCGGCGGCGATCCATGTCGTCCTCGGGGCCGATCGAAACCGTTTCGATGGCGTCCTGCGGCCCGACGACGTGCTCGACCGCCAGCCGGAATTCCTCCGCAAGGCCACCATGGGTCACAAGCACCAGTCCGATCATCTTCGCGCCACTCCTTAAAACAGCAACCGCCTGCGTCCGCCCGCGGCCTTTCGCCCCGCATCTTGTCGAAGCCGGCGCGAAGTGCAAGCCAAAAGGGCGAAAATACCATATGAAAACAGGCGAGCCGTGCCTGCCGATGCAGGCCGGGTACACGTCGCGGCCGACGGACGACGCTTCACCCTTCCGCGTCGGCGCGCGCGGGAAGAACCGGACGGCCGGTGTCAAGCCCGGGGCAGAGCGCCGCAAGCTTCGAGAAAGGGTCCGGAGCGGGCCAGCGCAGGAAAAGCGCCGGCAGATCACCCCCCTCTTCGAGCTGAAGCGTGCTGTCGGACGGCGGCATGCGCTCGGCCGCGTCGGAGGGCACCGGCATGAGGGCGAAATCCATCACCGCGCTCTCGAGATGAGGGATTTTGGCCAGCCCGGATCCGCGAATCTCGATAAGCCCGGCAATTGCGGCCGGAGCACCGGCGATCACCCGGCCGGCAACGCACGAAATCAGCACCTGATCGTCGGCCACGAGCGCCGCATGAAGCCCGTTGAGCCGGGCGCCGTGGAGAAGGGCTAGGGCAAGCTCGCTCTTGCCCGCGCCCGAAGCTCCGCTGATCAGAATGCCGGTCGAACCGAGCACGATCGCGCTCGCGTGAAGATTGGTGCCGCCGCGCTCCGTCATTGCGCCTTGCCGGTGGCGGCCGGCAGCTTGAGGGTAAAGCGGGCGCCCTTGACCTCGCCGGTCTCCGGATCGGAAACATTCTCGGCCGTCAGCGTGCCGCCGTGGGCCTCGGCGATCTGGCGGGAAATGGAAAGGCCGAGCCCGGAATTCTGGCCGAAAGCCTCCCCATCGGGCCTGTCGGTATAGAACCGCTCGAAGATGCGTTCCAGCGCATCCGGCCTGATCCCCGGACCGTTGTCCTCGACGGTGATGACGATCTGGCTGCGCGTGCGGGTCAGCGCCACGTCGATGCGTCCGCCCTTTTCCGGCACGAAGGAGCGGGCATTCTCGATCAGATTGGTGACGATCTGGCCGATCCTCAGATCATGGCCGAAGGCCTCGAAGGCGCCCTTGCCGTGATTGCCGGGATGGGCGGAGAAACCGATCTCGACGCTGCGGTTGCGCTTGCCGGTCTCGCGCGAAATCGTGATCAGGTCCTTCAGGAGCGCCTCGGCGTCAAACCGCTTGGCGTCCTCGCGGGCAAGCTCCGCGTCCAGCCGCGACGCATCCGAAATGTCGCTGATCAGCCGGTCGAGGCGGCGGACATCGTGCTGGATGATCTCGGTCAGGCGGGCCTTCGATTCTTCCGTCTTGGCGAGCGGCAGGGTTTCCACCGCGCTTCGAAGCGAGGTGAGCGGGTTCTTCAGCTCGTGGGCGACATCGGCGGCGAAACTGTCGATCGCGTCGATGCGGTCATAGAGCGCCGTCGTCATTTCCCGAAGCGTTGTCGACAGATGGCCGATCTCGTCCTGACGGGCGGAAAAATCCGGTATTTCCTCGCGCTCGCGCGGGCCGCCGCGACGCACCCTGACGGCTGCCTCGGAAAGCCGGCGCAGCGGACTTGCGATCGTCGAAGACAGCATGAAGGACAGGATCATGGTGACAAGCGCGGTCACCGCGAAGACGCGGATGATCGCGATCCGCTCGGCATGGACGATCTTGTCGATGTCGCCGGCCTGGGTGGACAGAAGCAGCACGCCGAGCACGGCGCGGAAACGCTGGATCGGCACGGCGACGGAGACGATCAGCCCGCCCTTGTCGGTGACCCGGACCACGGCCGAACGCTGGGCGTCGAGCGCCTTCGTCACTTCCGGATAGATCGAGCCGTCGCCGCCCGGCGCTTCCTCATAGCGCGGCAGGTTGCCCGGCTGCAGGAAGCGGTTCATCAGGCTTCCGAGCTTGTCCGAGACGCTTTCCGCCGCCGATTTCTCGGTGTCCGGCAGGTCGTAGCGCAACACCTGGCCGCGCGAATACAAAAAGCGCGAATCGAGGATCAGATTGGCATCCGGATCATAAATGCGCGCACGCGTGCGCGTCGGCGAGATCAGCCGCCTCAGGATCGGCGCGACCTTTTCCGGATTAAGCGGGAAGCGCAGGTCCTCGTCGCTGGAGGTCGGCCTTGCGCTCTCGCCGGCCTGCAGTTCCAGAAGCTCCTGCGGGTCGATGGTCATCGTGTCGGTCTCGACCGAGGCGGAAGAGGCGATCGCGCCGGCGATGATCTCGCCCTGGGTCAGAAGGCTTTCAACGCGCGCGTCGATCAGCCCCTCGCGGAACTGGTTGAGATAGAGGATGCCGCCGACAAGGAAGAACAGCGCCAGAAGGTTGAAGAACAGGATGCGCCAGTTGAGGCTGGAGAAAACGGTGGACGCCAGCACCCAGCGCATCGCCGCAAAGGGCTTGCGCCAGCGCCGGCCCCTTTTTCTGCCGGCAAGGCCGCCTGCGCCGCCGCCCGGGGCTTTGTCTCTGGCCGTGTCGCTCGTCAATCTTCGCCCTGCCCGCATTGGCTGCCTGAGCCGCTATCAAGCCCGCGATTGCGGTCTTTGTGTGGTCACGCGCGCCTGAAGGCTTCCGGCTGACGCCGCCTGCCTTCAGGCGGCCTCGCGGAAGCGATAGCCGACGCCGTAGAGGGTTTCGATCATATCGAATTCGGTGTCAACCAGCTTGAATTTCTTGCGCAGGCGCTTGATGTGGCTGTCGATCGTGCGGTCATCGACATAGACCTGATCGTCATAAGCCGCATCCATCAGCGCGTCGCGGCTCTTGACCACGCCGGGGCGCTGGGCAAGCGAGTGCAGGATCAGGAATTCGGTGACTGTCAGCGTCACCGGGTCGCCCTTCCAGGTACACGTATGGCGCTCGCGGTCCATCACCAGCGGTCCGCGCTCCAGCGGACGGTTGGTCTCGCCCTCGCCCGGCTTGGCGCCGACCCCGGCAATGGCGGCCTCGCGGGCGGCGACGCGGCGCAGGACGGCGCGCACGCGCTCCACCAGAAGTCGCTGGGAGAAGGGCTTGGTGATGAAGTCGTCGGCGCCCATCTTCAGGCCGAAAAGCTCGTCGATCTCCTCATCCTTCGAGGTCAGGAAGATCACCGGGATATCCGATTTCTGCCGCAGGCGCCGCAGAAGCTCCATCCCGTCCATGCGCGGCATCTTGATGTCGAAGATCGCAAGCTGCGGCGGATTGGCCTGCAGCCCGGTCAGCGCCGTGGCGCCGTCGGTATAGGTATCGACGCGATAGCCTTCGGATTCCAGCGCAATCGACACCGAGGTCAGAATGTTCCGGTCGTCATCCACGAGCGCGATCGTCTGCATTTTGGGGCTCCCTGACTGCAGTCTTATGGTCCTTGGACGGCGAGATTGTCCGCCGTCTCGTCATTTCTAGCATTTGTTGGAAAAAAACTGGAACAAATTGTGGCAGGACCAACCAAAACGGGCGATCAACCCCATCAAATCGAATTTGCAGATTTCCGGTTGCAGCCGGTTAACAGCCTGAGAATCCTTCATAATCCTGAAATTGTTCATTTCGGGAATTTTCTTTAATCGATTAAATGCATGATATTGTTATATTTTGTCAGATTCCCTGTTGTCTGATACGAACGAATTTAATATGTTTTTAAAAAATTAGATTTCGTTTAGAGAGGCATTTCGCATGGTGGAGCATGGAATCTACAATCGCCGTTTTCCGGTTGAGGCGGCAGGCCTGAAGGACCTTGCCGGCGTTTACTACAATCTGATGCCGTCGGAACTCTGCGAGGAGGCGCTGCGCCGCAGCGAAGCGGTTCTGACGGCGGACGGCGCGCTCAGGGCGCTGACGGGCCAGCACACCGGCCGCTCCGCCAAGGACAAGTTCGTCGTCTGCGACGACAAGACGAAAGACCAGATCTGGTGGGACAACAACAAGGCGATGTCGCCGGAGCATTTTGCGCTGCTCAAGGCCGACATGCTGGCCCATGCCGCGGGCAAGGACCTGTTCGTGCAGGACCTGATCGGCGGCGCGGATGCCGAAAACCGCCTGCCGACGCGCGTCATCACCGAATATGCCTGGCATGCCCAGTTCATCCGCAATCTCCTGATCCGCCCGGAGCGCAGCGCGCTGGAGGACTTCGAGGCGAAGCTGACCATCATCAACCTTCCCTCCTTCGTCGCCGATCCGAAGCGCTACGACTGCCGCACCGAAACGGTGATCGCCTGCGACCTGGAAAACGGCCTGGTGCTGATCGGCGG
This sequence comes from Martelella sp. AD-3, assembly GCF_001578105.1. Classification (GTDB taxonomy): domain Bacteria; phylum Pseudomonadota; class Alphaproteobacteria; order Rhizobiales; family Rhizobiaceae; genus Martelella. The sequence goes on from NZ_CP014275.1 coordinate 4,248,640, forward strand.
TACATCCTATGCGGGTGAAATGAAGAAGTCGGTGTTCACCGCCCTCAACTACCTCCTGCCGGCGCGCGGCGTGATGCCGATGCACTGCTCCGCCAATGTCGGCGATGCAGGCGACGCGGCCGTGTTCTTCGGTCTTTCGGGCACCGGCAAGACCACGCTTTCGGCCGATCCGTCGCGCACGCTGATCGGCGATGACGAGCATGGCTGGGGCGAAAACGGCCTGTTCAATTTCGAGGGCGGCTGCTACGCCAAGACCATCCGGCTCTCGGCGGAAGCCGAACCGGAGATCCACGCCACCACGAAACGGTTCGGCACGGTTCTGGAAAATGTCGTGCTCGGACCCGACCGCAAGCCCGATTTCGATGACGGATCGCTGACCGAAAACACCCGCTGCGCCTATCCGCTGGACTATATCCCCAACGCCTCGCGCACCGGCCTCGCGCCGCATCCGAAGACGATCATCATGCTGACGGCCGACGCCTTCGGCGTGCTGCCGCCGATCGCCAGGCTGACGCCAGACCAGGCGATGTATCACTTCCTGTCCGGCTACACCGCCAAGGTGGCGGGCACGGAAAAGGGCGTGACAGAGCCCGAGGCGACGTTCTCAACCTGTTTCGGCGCCCCCTTCATGCCGCGCCATCCGACCGAGTACGGCAACCTGCTGAAATCGCTGATCGCAAGGCACGGCGTGCAGTGCTGGCTGGTCAATACCGGCTGGACCGGCGGCGCCTACGGCGCGGGCTCGCGCATGCCGATCCGCCAGACAAGGGCGATGCTGGCCGAGGCGCTTGCCGGCCGGCTCGCCGATGCCGAATTCCGCATCGACCCGAATTTCGGCTTCGAGGTGCCGGTCGCCGTTCCCGGCGTCGATGCGGCGATCCTCAATCCGCGCGGCACCTGGGCCGATCCGGCCGCCTATGACGCGCAGGCGGCGAAACTTGTCGACATGTTCGTCGCCAATTTCGCCAAATTCGAGGATCATGTGGATGCCAACGTGAAAGCCGCTGCGCCGGGCCTTCTGGCGGCAGCCTGAGTTATACGCAGGAGGAGCGTGGGAAATGCCCGGTCGCCGTCAGGCGCCGGGCATTTCTTCTTTCGCGGGTCGTCGAGGAGTCTACCAGGCGAGTTCCACATGCGGCCTGCCGTCCGACGTTCTCGCCGGCGACCGGCCGGTTTCGTCGACCGTGCAGTTGATGCGCCGCCGGAAGGCCGAGAAACTGTCAAACGTGACGACATCGACCGCCTCGTCGAATTTCAGCGTCAGCCGGTAGTGCCCGGGCTTGCCGGCGAAAGCGCTGACGGAAAGGATCTCGGCTTCGAAGGGATGCCCGAGATAGGTTCCCGAAACGCGAGACCCGAGCACCCACGGGTTGAGCGGCGGGCGATTGCCGATCCTGGCATGAAGCGTGTTCCAGTCGCGGAAGCCGTGTTGGACGGCGATCAGTTCAAGCGCGCGGGAATGGGTGATCGGTTCACCCTCCCGCCCCAGATGGGCGCGCAGGCGTTTTGCCTGATCCTTGAGGCTCTCAAGCGATGGCAGCGGTAAACTGGTGGACATGGCGAAGTCTTTCCTTCGCATTCGCCTGTCTGGTGGTTCGGTGCCCGCATTGCCGGAACCGCGAATGCGCAAGGTTTTCAACACATCGCTCATCGGTTCAAGGGGAACTTCACCAAGGTTTCAAAAACCGCGGGCGGCCGGCGTCCCTTGCCGTCGCCGCTCAATAGGCCGCATTGCCGTCCGCGTCAAGCAGAAGCCGTTTCACCGGCGATTGCGGCCTTGAAGACCGGACGACTGCGTGGGATAACGCGGGCCATGGCATCACGCGATCTCATCATCAATGACCGGATCACCATTTTCGGCTGGGAGCTGACCGAGCAGTTCGTGCTTTCCGGCGGGCCCGGCGGGCAGAACGTCAACAAGGTGGCAACCGCCGTGCAGCTGTTCTTTCCCGTTGCAGCCTCGCCCTCCCTTCCCGAACGCGTGAAGCGCAATGCGATGCGCCTTGGCGGCCGCAAGGTCTCCAAGGAGGGCGTTCTGCTGATCGAGGCCAATGCCCACCGAAGCCAGGAGCGCAACCGCGAGGAGGCGCGCGAGAAGCTGAGGGAACTGATCCTCGCCGCCGCCGCGCCGCCGCCGCCGCGCCGGCGCAAGACCAAGCCGACGCGCGGTTCGATCGAGCGCCGCCTGAAGGCCAAGGCCGGCCGCTCGGAAATCAAGAAGGCGCGCGGCAAGCCCGCGCCGGACGAGTAAACCATGAGCGTCGACAAGCCGGTTTTGCCCGAAGGATTTCGCTATCTGCCGGACTATCTCGACCGCGCAGCGCAGGAGGCCCTTGTCGAAGACATCCGCGCCGTGGTGACGCAAGCTCCGCTCTATGTGCCGACCATGCCGCGCACGGGGAAAGCGATGTCCGTGCGGATGACCAATTGCGGCCCGCTCGGCTGGGTCACTGACAAGGAGGGCGGCTATCGCTATCAGGCGACCCACCCCGTCACCGGCAGGCCGTGGCCGCAAATGCCCGAACGGCTTATAGCGCTCTGGCGCGACCTTGCGGATTATCCCGAACCGCCGGAAGCCTGCCTGATCAATTTCTACGATGACACGGCGAAGATGGGCATGCATCAGGACAGCGACGAGGCCGATTTCTCAGCCCCCGTGCTTTCCGTCTCGCTCGGCGACACCTGTCTCTTCCGCGTCGGCGGCACGGACCGCAAGGACAAGGCCCAATCGCTGAAACTTGCAAGTGGCGACATCGTGCTGCTTTCCGGCAAGAGCCGGCTTGCCTATCACGGCGTGACCCGGACCTATCCGGGCACCTCGACACTGCTGAAGCATGGCGGGCGGATCAACCTGACGCTGCGGCGGGTAGGCTCTCCGCCTCTGCAGCGTCATCCTCGGGCTTGACCCGAGGTGACGTAGGAGGGGAAGAACAACGGGCGGACGCAGTTCACTGTCAAGGCGACGCGGCGCTGCGGAAGGCACCATGCCTAGATTCAATAGGGTAGACCGCCGCTGACATCGAAAACGCCCCCACCTCGATCGGGCGCAACCCGCCTCACAGCTTCCTCAGCGCCACCGTTTCCACCAGGTGATCCCGGCCCTTGCGCAGGATCAGGTCGGCGCGGGGGCGGGTGGGGAGGATGTTGTCCTCGAGGTTTCTAAGATTGATATTGTTCCAGAGGTCTTCCGCCGTCGACAGCGCGTCCTTTTCCGAAAGCAGGGCGTAGCGGTGGAAATAGGAGGCGGGATCCCGGAAAGCAGTGTTGCGCAGCTTCTTGAAGCGCTCGATATACCAGTGGTGGATCAGCGAGACATCGGCGTCTATATAGATCGAGAAGTCGAAGAAATCGGACACCATCGGGACCATGCGCCCGCCGGCGGGCAGGCTGCGCGCCTGCAGCACGTTGATCCCCTCGAAGATCAGGATATCCGGCCGGTCGACGGTCACGTAGGCGTCCGGCATCACGTCATAGCTCAGGTGCGAATAAAGCGGCGCCTTCACATTCGGCATGCCGGCCTTGATGGCGGAGAGAAACCTGAGGATCGCCGCCGTGTCGAAGCTCTCGGGAAAGCCCTTGCGGCGCATCAGCCCTTCCATTTCCAGAACCGCATTGGGAAACAGGAAGCCGTCGGAGGTGACGAGATCGACCTTGGGACTGGAAGGCCAGCGCGCGAGCAATTGCTTCAGGAGGCGCGCGGTTGTCGATTTTCCGACGGCCACCGGCCCGGCAACGCCGATGATGAAGGGCGTCTTGCTGTCCTGCTTGCCGAAGCTCAGGAAACGGCTGCGCTGGCGAAACAGCATCTGCGAGCTTTCCACATGGGTGGAAAGCAGCCGCGACAGCGAGAGATAGATGCGGCGCACTTCCTCAAGCTCGATCGGGTCGTTGAGCGAACGCAGCTTGCGCACTTCGTCCGCCGTCAGCGTCAGCGGCGTGTCGGCGCGAAAGCGCGACCATTCTTCCGCCGAGAAGAAACGGTAGGGCGAGACCGGGTCGGTCAGGTCCTCGCCGGCATTGTCCTGCAGAAACGTGTCCTCGAACTCGCGGATCATGAAGGCGCGCGCCCCGCCTTTTCGGCAAGGCCCGACTGGCCGGTGCGCCTTGCCAGTTCGTCCATGACTTCGGTGAGCGGAATATCGGCGATCTTCAGCACCACGAGCAGATGGTAGAGCAGGTCGGCGGTCTCGCTCTTCAGGTTCTCCCGATCCTCGGCGATGGCCGCGATCACGGTTTCGACGGCTTCCTCGCCAAGCTTCTTGGCCGCCTTGCACTGGCCCTTGGAAACGAGCTTGGCCGTCCAGCTTTCCTCGGGCGCGGCCTTGGCGCGCTCGGCGACGATCGCCTCGAGATCGGCGAGTGTGAATTCGGACATATCGTTCCTCCCCGTCTCAGTCGAGACGCATGGCGATGCCGTGATCAGCCATATACTGTTTTGCCTCGCCGATGGAATAGGTACCAAAGTGGAAGATCGAGGCGGCGAGCACGGCCGTCGCGTGGCCCTCACGAATGCCCTCGACCATATGATCGAGATTGCCAACGCCGCCGGAGGCGATGACCGGAACGGAAACCGCATCGGCGATCGCGCGCGTTAGCTCCAGATCAAAACCGGCCTTGGTGCCGTCACGGTCCATCGAGGTCAGCAGGATTTCGCCCGCGCCGCGCGCGACAACCTTTTTCGCAAACGCCACGGCATCGATCCCTGTCGGCTGGCGTCCGCCATGGGTATAGATTTCCCAGGCGCTTTCGCCCTCCTTCGGGGCTTCGGTCCGCCGCTTGGCGTCGATCGCCACCACAATGCACTGATTGCCGAACTTGTCGGCCGCTTCGGCGACGAAATCCGGGTTCTTCACCGCCGCCGAATTGATCGACACCTTGTCTGCGCCACACAGCAGAAGCTTGCGGATATCGGCCACCGTGCGCACCCCGCCGCCCACGGTCAGCGGCATGAAGCAGTGTTCGGCCGTGCGGGTCACGACATCGAAGATCGTCTCGCGATTGTCGGAGGTGGCGGTGATGTCGAGAAAGCAGAGCTCGTCGGCGCCCGCAGCGTCATAGGCGCGCGCCGCCTCCACCGGATCGCCGGCATCGATCAGGTCGACAAAGTTCACCCCCTTGACGACTCGTCCGTCCTTGACGTCGAGACAGGGGATTACACGGGCTTTGAGTGTCATGACGGCAGACCTTTCAGCATCTCAAGCGCCTCGGCCGGGTCGATCCGGCCATCATAGAGCGCGCGGCCGGAGATTGCGCCTTCGAGGATCTGGGCGTCGGGCCTGGTCATGCGGGCGATATCGTCCATCGAGGCGAGGCCGCCTGAGGCGATGACCGGGATGTTGACGGCGGCGGCCAGCGCCAGCGTTGAATCCCAGTTGATGCCGGTCAGCACCCCGTCACGGTCGATATCGGTATAGATGATCGCGGCAACGCCCGCGCCCTCAAAGCGTTTGGCAAGCTCCACCACCTCAAGCTCGGACGCTTCCGCCCAGCCCTCGACCGCCACCTTGCCGCCGCGCGCGTCGATGCCGACGGCGATCTTGCCGGGAAAAGCCTTGCAGGCCGCCTTCACCAGTTCCGGATCGCGCACGGCGACCGTACCGAGTATGACGCGGGCAAGACCCTTCGACAGCCAGTTTTCGATATGCTCCAGCGAGCGGATGCCGCCGCCAAGCTGCACCGGGTTTTTCGTCGCCTTCAGGATAGCGTCGACGGCTGCGCCATTCACGCTCTCGCCGGCAAAGGCGCCGTTCAGATCCACCACATGCAGATGAGTAAAGCCCTGGTCCTCAAAGGCTTTCGCCTGGGCGGCGGGATCGGGATTGTAGATCGTCGCCTGCTCCATATCGCCGAGCTTGAGGCGCACGCACTGGCCGTCTTTCAGGTCGATGGCGGGAAAAAGGATCATCTGGCTTCAGTCTCTCGAAATAGAAATTAGGGGCCGCCTCACGGCGTCCACGTCAGAAAATTGGCGATCAGCTTCAGGCCGAGCGTCTGGCTCTTTTCCGGGTGGAATTGCGCGCCGGCCTTGTTGCCGTCGGCGACGAAGGCAGTGACGGGGCCGCCGTAATCGGTGGTGGCGATCACCTGTCCGGGCTTTTTTGCGGCCAGGTGATAGGAGTGGACGAAATAGGCGTGCAAGCCGTCCTCGCCGGTCGGGATGCCGTCGAAGAGCGGATGCGGCGTGTTCAGCGTCAGCGTGTTCCAGCCGATCTGCGGGATCTTGAGGTCCGGATCGGCCGGCGTGATTTCGGTCACGTCGCCGGCAATCCAGCCGAAACCCTCCGAAACGGTCTTTTCCAACCCGCGCTCGGACATCAGCTGCATGCCGACGCAGATGCCGAGGAAGGGGCGGGCCTTGTCCTCGGCCACCTCGCGGATCGCCTCGACCATGCCCGGCACGGCATCCAGCCCGGCGCGGCAATCGGCATAGGCGCCGACGCCCGGCAGAACGATGCGGTCGGCCGCTGCCACGATCTCGGCCTTGTCGGTGAGGATGATCTCGGCATCGAGACCTTCCTCGCGCGCGGCCCGCTCAAACGCCTTGGTCGCCGAGCGCAGATTGCCCGAGCCGTAATCGATTATCGCAACTTTCATCATCGTCATCTTCAAGAATAGGTGTCCATCAGGCCGATGCCGGAAGGCATCGCAGCGCGATTGCCGGCGGGGCCGGAGGTAAAATCGGTGAATATGGGCCTCTCGTTCCGGCCGGCAAAATAGATCGCTTCCGCCGTCTCGATATCGGGCGCGACCACCACGCCATCAGGCATGAAGCCGCGACGTTCCATGGCAAGCGCCTTCCATTCGCGCCCCTCGAACCCGATCAGCAGGTTGAGCGCGAGCGAGGCGGCGCTTGCGCCAAGCGAAAGCGGCTCGAAGTAACCGGCAACGGCCAGCACGATCGAAAGCCCAAGGGTGATGAAGCCCGCCAGCCATGCCCGGTTGGCCAAAAGCCAGAACGGGCCGAACAGAAAGGCAAGCCAGGCGAAGCGGTCGCGGATGAAGCGGATCTTCTCCGGATCATTGTCGCCGGGCGGGATCAGAACGAGGTAACTTCCCATCGGGCCTCCTTCAGGCGAGCATGCCCTTTGTCGACGGCACGCGGCCCTTCTGGCGCGGATCGATCTCGGCGGCGGAGCGCAGCGCGCGGGCCACCGCCTTGAAGCAGGTCTCGGCGATATGGTGGCTGTTGGCGCCGTAATGATTGAGCACATGCAGCGTGATGCCGGCATTCTGGGCCAGCGCCTGAAAGAATTCGCGCACAAGCTCGGTGTCGAACGTGCCGATCTTCTCCGACGGGAAGGCGACATTCCAGACCAGAAACGGCCGACCGGAAAGGTCGAGCGCGGCCTTGGTCATGGTTTCGTCCATGGCAAGGTCGATCGAGGCATAACGCGTCACCCCGGCGCGGTCGCCCAGCGCCTTTGCCAGCGCCTGGCCGATGGCGATGCCGACATCCTCCACCGTGTGATGATCGTCGATATGCAGATCGCCCTTCGCCTCAACGCTCATGTCGATCAGCGAATGGCGGGAAAGCTGGTCGAGCATATGGTCGAAAAAGCCGATCCCCGTCGAAATCCGCGCCTCGCCGCTGCCGTCGATATTGACGGAAACGGAAATGGCGGTTTCCCTGGTCTTGCGCGCAATCTCGGCGCGGCGGGCTTCGCTTTCGGCTGCCATTCTCTTCGTCTCTCTCCATCACATGCGGTATCGCCGTTTCTTAACAGGCAGGCCCGGCAAGCGCAAAAGAAAAGCGGGAACATCGGATCGGGCAGGGATACCGGTCTTGACGTTTTCAAGGTCGTCGCATGGTTTTTCACAGACGACCGGCATTCGCCGTCGCTTGCGCCTTTCAATGCGGAGCGTTCTCGGCTACAGCCTGACAGGTGAATGCCTCCGGAAAGTCTCCCCTCATGTCATCTCCAGCCCGCCCCTCGCTCATCTATTTCCTTGCCGCCTTTGCGGCCGGCTGCATCATGGCCGTGATGACCCACCTGAACGCGGTCGTCGCGCTCTATGGCTCGCCCATGTATGCCTCCTGGGCCGGCCACGGCTGCGGCACGCTGGCGGCCATCGCCATTCTCGTCTTTCTCCGGTTCCGCAAATCCGGAGCGGGCGAGAGCGGCCCGAGAGCCGAGAAAATCCGCGTGCCCTGGTGGGGCTATCTCGGCGGCGTCTCTGGTGCCGCCACCGTCGTTGCCGCTTCGCTCGCGGTCAATTCGCCCCTGGCGCTGTCGGGCGCGATCGCCCTTGGTCTCGGCGGCCAGGTGCTGTTTTCGCTTGCCGCCGACCAGTGGGGCCTGTTCGGCCTTCCGGCGCGCCGTCTCGACCTGCGCGACCTGATGGCAGTCCTGTTCATCCTTTCGGGCTCCGTCCTCGTCATCATGTCGGGAGGGGCCGAGGCATGATCTTTCCGATCCTCTTCGCCGTTGCCGCCGGCGTTCTCGTCGGTATCAGCCGTCAGGTCAACGGACGCCTCAGCGTCTCCACCTCGCCGATGGTCTCCTCCTTCTACAACCACATTGTCGGGTTCATCACCGTCAGCGTGGTTGCCGTCATCATCGGCGGGCTGATCCCGCCGACGGTCTCCGAGGTCCCGCTCTACGGGTACCTTGCCGGCCCGGTCGGCGTCATCTTCGTCGCTGCGGGCTCCTGGGTCATCCCGAAGATCGGCGCAGTCAACACCGCGGTGCTGATCATCGGCGGCCAGATGTGCATGAGCGCGCTCATGGATGTGGTCGAAGGCGTGGAGGGCCAGCGGCTGCTGAGGCTTGCGGGACTGGCGCTCATCCTTGTCGGCATGATCATCGCCCAGAGCCGTAAGAAACCGCAAGTCGCAAGCTGAGGCAGGCCTCACGGATTGCAAATGAGGCACGGCTGCCTACATAGGAAGCCGGACAGGCTTCGCGCGCCTTTTTGCGAAGCCGGAAACGAGGTGACTATCATGAGCGAACACAATCCCTTCGGCACCATGCACGCCACCACCATCATCACCGTCCGCAAGGACGGCAAGGTGGTGATGGCCGGCGACGGCCAGGTCTCGCTCGGCCAGACGGTGATGAAGGGCAATGCCCGCAAGGTCCGCCGCATCGGCAAGGGCAATGTCATTGCCGGTTTTGCCGGCGCCACGGCCGATGCCTTTACGCTTCTGGAGCGGCTGGAGCGCAAGCTGGAGCAATATCCCGACCAGCTGATGCGCGCCTGCGTCGAGCTTGCCAAGGACTGGCGCACGGACAAGTATCTGCGCAATCTCGAAGCCATGATGCTGGTCGCCGACAAGGACATTACGCTGGCCGTCACCGGCAACGGCGATGTGCTGGAGCCCGAACACGGCGTCATGGCCATCGGCTCCGGCGGCAACTACGCCTATGCGGCGGCCTGGGCGCTGATGGACAGCGACAAGCCCGCCGATGTCGTTGCCCGCCGCGCCATGGAGATCGCCTCGGAAATCTGCGTCTACACCAACGGCAACATCATCGTGGAAACCCTGGATGCCGCATGACGGGACCATAAGCTTCAGGCCGCTTGCCGCAAGCGACCTGGAATTGATGGGCCGCTGGCTTGCCGCGCCGCATGTCGCTGTCTGGTGGGAACGGGCGGACAAGCAGGTGGAACAGATGCGTTCGCACCTCGATGATCCGACGGTCTCCCCTTTCGTGGTGCTTCTGGATGATGTGCCGATCGGCTACATCCAGCTTTGCGATCTCGACGGCGAGCGCGACAGGGAACCCGCCCTTGCCGGTCAGCCCGCCGGCACGTTCGGGATCGATCAGTTTATCGGCCCGGCCGAGATGATCGGCAAGGGGCTCGGCACCCGCCTCGTCTCCGCCATGGCGGAGCGGGCATTGAACAATGACGCCAAGCGCGTCCTCGTCGATCCGCACCCCGACAATGCGGCGGCGATCCGCGCCTATGAGAAGGCCGGCTTTGTCCGGCTCGGCACCTTCAGCATGACAGGCGGTCCGGCGCTGCTGATGGCCCGCGACCCTTGAGGAGCAGTAACAGATGACCAATTTTTCCCCCCGCGAGATCGTCTCCGAACTCGACCGTCACATCATCGGCCAGCACGATGCCAAGCGCGCCGTCGCGATTGCGCTTCGTAACCGCTGGCGCCGCCAGCAGCTACCCGATGACCTGCGCGACGAGGTGATGCCGAAGAACATCCTGATGATCGGCCCGACGGGCGTCGGCAAGACCGAGATTTCCCGCCGCCTCGCCAAGCTCGCGGGCGCTCCCTTCATCAAGGTGGAGGCCACAAAGTTCACCGAGGTCGGCTATGTCGGCCGCGATGTCGAGCAGATCATCCGCGACCTCGTCGAGATCGGCCTTGTTCTGGTGCGCGAGAAGAAGCGTCAGGAAGTGCAGGCCAAGGCCCATGCCAATGCCGAGGAACGCGTGCTCGACGCCCTTGTCGGCAAGACCGCCTCGCCGGCCACCCGCGACAGTTTCCGCAAGAAGCTGCGCAATGGCGAGATGGACGACAAGGAAATCGACATCGAGATCGCCGATACCGGTTCCGGCATGGGAGGCTTCGAGATCCCCGGCATGCCCGGCGCCAATATCGGCGTGCTGAACCTGTCGGAAATGTTCGGCAAGGGCATGGGCGGCAAGACCAAGAAGGTCCGCACCTCGGTCAAGGCCTCCTATGAGGACCTGATCCGCGACGAGAGCGACAAGCTTCTGGATGACGAAGTGATCCAGCGCGAGGCGCTGCGGCTGGTTCAGGAAGACGGCATCGTCTTCCTCGACGAGATCGACAAGATCGCCGCCGGCGACGGGCGCATGGGGGCCGGCGTTTCCCGCGAGGGCGTGCAGCGCGACCTGCTGCCGCTGGTCGAGGGCACGACGGTCGCCACCAAATACGGGCCGATCAAGACGGATCATATCCTGTTCATCGCCTCGGGCGCCTTCCATGTCTCCAAGCCATCCGATCTTCTGCCGGAGCTTCAGGGGCGCCTGCCGATCCGCGTCGAGCTGCAGGCGCTGACCAAGGAAGATTTCCGCCGCATCCTGACGGAAACCGAGGCGAGCCTGATCCGACAGTATCGGGCGCTGATGGAAACCGAAGAACTGAATCTCGACTTCACCGAGGACGCGATCGACGCGCTGGCCGATGTCGCCGTGCATTTGAACGCGACGGTCGAAAATATCGGCGCGCGCCGGCTGCAGACGGTGATGGAGCGGGTTCTGGACGAGATCTCGTTCACCGCGCCCGACCAGTCCGGCCAGGAAATCATGATCGATTCCGATTACGTCCGCGAGCATGTCGGCGATCTGGCCAACGACACGGACCTGTCGCGCTACATTCTGTAACGCACTGTTAACCGTCTTTTTTCACGTGAAACAACAAAGGCCGGCGCGTGGCGCCGGCCTTTGTGCTTGTCTTGGAGCGCCGTGCGTCCATTCGGACGCACAAAGGACGCTCTAACCTATTGAATCTACGCATCGTGCTTTCGGAAAATCGATTCCGATTTTCGGGCCGATGCGCTAGACGTCCTGGGTCGCGCCGGTCAGCTGGTGCGGCTTGCGAGCTGGGTGCTCAGGCCTTTCTTCAGGCTCGGCACGGCAACGATATAGTCGACCTCGTTTTCGCGGTAGGCCTTCAGGAACTTGTAATAGTCCTTGAACACGAGGCAGCCGTGGGAATCGCCCGGCGTGCGCAGCATGTAGGTATGGGCGAGAATGCCGGTGCGCCCGAGCGGATGCGTGCCGTCCACCGATGTCATGCGCAGTGCCGGAACGCCGTGGAACAACGATTCCCGCATCGATAGCCTGTAGGTGGCCGCCGGAACGGCGCCGGCCATCTTCACATGGGTGTGGTTGGGATCGTCGCGATACTTGCCGCGGCCGGAATGAGCCTCCATCACCTCGCCGTCTGGCATGTAGACCTTGCCTGCGGAAATGTCGTAGACCGCGACCTTCGATGTCCGCTCCGGCACTTCGCCGAAAAGGCCGTCAAGGCCGTCATGACCGAAATCGGCATAGGCGAGCGTCAGGCCGGCGGGGCGTTTCTCCGGCGTCGGCACCTCGCCGGGTGCCAGGCGTGAATCGTCGGCACCCTGCAGCACGAGTTCAAAGGCGCTGCTGGCGCCGTCTTCCTCAGGGCCGCTCGGCGAGACGGCGGCAAGCGCGGTGCTTGCCGGAATAGAAGCAGGGCCTTGGGTCCGTGTCGGCATTTTGGGCGTCAGTTCCGGCGGCACGCCGGCAAGGGCGATCTCGCTTCCGGCATTGTCGGCAATCTGTTCGGCAACCATCCTGCGCTGCAGATCGGTGAGCGCCGTCTGGCCGCTGCGTTCAAGCCTTGGCTTCAAGAAGGACAGGCGCACATCCTCAGGCTTCAGCCCCTTGGCCCGGCCCTGGCCTTCGCGGGCGGCGAGAAGCCGCGACGCCTTTGTGCTCTGGGCGCGTTCAGGCGTCCTGAAGGCCGGGTTCAGCGTCACCCCGAGCCCGCGGGTGGATGAAAGCTGCGGCTTGGCAACCGTTGCCGAGATGATCGGCGAGGCCGCGATCACAGCGATCGCGCCGCCTGTCACGAGCAGGAAGGCGACCGCCGTTGCAAGCCGGGTCAGACGGCTTTTCCTACCGGCGCGGATGGACGAATTTCGATGCTTCTTCGACGTCACGAGGCACACTTCCTACGCATTACTCAAAGACGGTGTGTCTGTTCTCAGCCGGCAAAATACTGCCCGCAGGGTAAATTTTTCATTACCCGCGCTCGCTTCGCTATCAGAGACCGGCACCGCTCCGGATCCGGGAACTTCCGTCTCCCGGCGCGCGTTCAAGCATTTTCCAGATGTGTGCGGCAAAGACGCTGCGAGAAAATCCGCTGTCATGCGGTTGCCTTTCGTTCTCCGATTGGTCGCATAAGAACGCTGACGTTCGCGTCAGCTTTGTTCCACTGGTGCCGGTATTTGCAAAAAAGGGGCAAAATACGGCCGCGGGACAAAAAGGCCCAAAGCCCGGGCGACGGAGGAAGAAGCGCTGCCGGAAACCCCGGAAATTCAGTCTGCCTGAGACGCCTCGAGGCTTGCGGCGGCTTTCGTTTGCGTTCAATATCCGCCCGACCGGCTTAAAGCCGGCCAATTTCAGACCGCTTTTTGCATAACAAACCGCGGACCGATTTGACAAGTTCTGCCTGTCTTCCGCCGGAAGGCAGCGCCTTTATCGATTTTCGGCCACGAGGCCCCGACTTGGTTGAGAATTTTCATCTCTACGCCACGCTGGCAATTATCGCCGGAACCATCTTTCTCTACGCGCTTGACCGGATACCGGTCGAGAGCATCTCGCTTGGCGCGATCACGCTTCTTCTCGTGCTGTTCGGCACCTTTCCTTTCACGCCGGAGGGCGGCGAGACGGTCACGGTCGACGCGCTTCTGTCCGGTTTCGCCTCGCCTGCGCTGATCACGGTCCTGGCGCTGCTGATCGTCGGCAAGGGGCTTTTCGCCACGGATGCGCTGGAAGGGGTCACCAACCGGATCGGCCGGATTTACGGCGGTAATCCGCGGCTGTCGATCGCCATCATTCTCGTGGTCGCCGGCGTCACGTCGGCCTTCCTGAACAATACGCCCGTGGTGGTCATCTTCATTCCGGTGCTGACCTCGCTTGCCGCCCGTTTCCGCCTGCCGGCCTATCAGATCTTCATGCCGCTCTCCTTCATCACCATTCTCGGCGGCATGACGACGATGATCGGCTCGTCCACGAACCTGATTGCCGCCGGAATGGCCGCCAAGGAGGGTCTGGAGATCGGCTTTTTCGAGATCACCGGCATGGGCATGATTCTTGCCGGCATCGGCTATCTTTACGTGTTGTTCGTCCTGCCGCGCATCCTCGGCAGCGAGCGCTCCGAGCAGAAGTCGGGTCCGGAAAGTTCCGGGACGCAGTTTCTCGGCGAGATCGTGCTGCAGCCGTCCAGCCGCTTTGTCGGCGACAATCCGCGTTCGGGCTTCTTTCCCAATCTGGCTCCGATGTCTCTGCATGCGGTCATCCGCGAAGGCACCGTCCTGCTGCCGCCCTATGATGACGGTCTGGCGCTGCGCGAGGGCGACCGGCTGCAGATGACCGGCGCCCGCAAATCCTTCATGGACATGCTGGCCAAAGGCGAGATCAGCCTTGCCGAGCCGCCGGACGGCACGATCCCGGCCACGGAAACCAAGGTCGGCCCGCATTACCACCTGGCAGAGGCGGTGATCGCGCCCGGTTCCCTGTTCGAGGGGCGCACGGTGCGCTTCAGCGGCATCCAGCAGCGTTTCGACGTCACCGTTTTCGGCGTCCGGCGCAAAAGCCGCATGGCGCGCGCGCCGCTTGCCCAGCTCAGGTTCGAGGCCGGAGACACGCTTCTCGTCGGCGGCAATGAAGACAACATCATGTCAATGCGGGGCAATCATGACCTGCTCTTGCTGGAACATTCGGCCGAAAGCGTGCCGCCGCGCGACAAGGCGCTGATCGCAAGCTTTCTGTTTGCGGCAATCGTCATCTTCTCGGCCACCGGGCTTTCGCCCATGGTGGTCAATTCGGTTGCCGGCGCATTGCTGATGATCGTCTTCGGCTGCCTCACCTTCCAGCAGGCGGCCCGCGCCTTCGACCGGCAGATATTCCTGCTCGTGGGCGCTTCGATCGCCATGGCCACCGCGCTCGAGGCGACGGGCGGGGCGCAGCTGATCGCCGAGGGCATTGTCGGCCTCGGCGGGGGCGCCTCGGCGCCGATCATTCTGGCGTTGCTCTTCGTCGGCGTGGCATTGCTGACGAATGTGCTCTCGAACAATGCGGCGGCCGCGCTCTTCATTCCCATTGCGCTCGACATGGCGAACCGCATCGGCGCGCCGCCGGAAGTCTTCGCGGCGGCCGTCATCTATGCGGCGAACTGCTCGTTTGCAACACCGATCGCCTATCAGACCAATCTGATGGTCATGGGTCCGGGCCACTACGGCTTCGGCGATTTCCTGCGTGCTGGCCTGCCGCTGATCGGCGTCATCACCGTCGCCTTCTCGCTTCTGGCGCCCTGGTATTACGGGCTTTGAAGCCGTTTGCGCGCAGGCGGAACGGCGTGACATGCGGATACGGTAGCGTTCTCGCCGCCAGACCGCCGCCTTACGGAGGAAGGGCCGTGCAGCACCAGGCCTGAAGCGCGGCGCGAACCGCCTCGCCGGGCGCTGCATGACGACGAAAGCCCCACCAGACAAGCGCGCCTTGCCAGACGTTGGCCATCTGCCACCCGAGGACCGAGGCCTCTTCCGGGTCTTGCGACAGCCTGCGCCCCAGAGCTTCCGAAAGCCGGGCTCCCCAGGCCGCGCCGCGCGCCCTCAGCGCCGGGTTGCGCATATCCTCGCGCAAGAGCAGAAGGCCGTTTTCGACGGCGAACGCGATTTCGTCCTCCGGCGTCAGTCGCATCAGCAGTTCGACCGCTCCGCAAGCGTCTTCCGGCGCGTCCGCGTCCGCTTCTGCCGTCTGCAAGTCCAGCCGGTCCCAGGCATGGACGAGGATGGCCTCGACCATCGCCTCGCGCGACGCAAAGCGCTGCACAAGCGTGGCCGGAGCCAGACCGGCGGCGGCGGCCGCCCTTGCGAAGGTGAGGTTTTGGGGACCAACCCTGCCGATCTCTGCGAGGAGCCGATCCAACAGCGCGCGGTCGGAAATTGTCTTGCGTCTTGCCATTCCAGTAATATAAATGAACATTCATTTATTTTCAATCGGAGCAATGACCATGGCACAAATTATCGGCTATATCGCGACAAGTCTGGATGGTTTCATTGCCGATCAAGACAATGGGATCGATTGGCTGACCGCCTTTGACGGCATGGATCTTAGGGAGCACGACAATGCGGTATTCCTGGAGGGAATCGACACCGTCGTGATGGGACGCGCGACCTATGACTTTCTCGCCGCGCTGGACATGCCGTGGCCGTATGCTGGCAAACGGTCCATCGTGGTGACTTCCCGCCCCCTGCCCGAGCCGTGCGCGCCGCTGGAGACGCGCAGCGACATCGACGCGCTGATCGGCGAGTTACGCGGCCTGCCGGGCGATGTCTGGATGCTGGGCGGCGGCCGGCTGCAGATGGCGTTTCTCGAGCGCGGGGCGCTTGACGCGATCGAGATCTACGTCATGCCTGTGCTGATCGGCGGCGGGCGACCGCTTTTTCCGCCGACCGGCTTGTCGGCAAACGCCAGGCTTGTCAGCGTCAAGGCGCTCGACCGCGGCTGCGTTCGGCTGCATTACGCGTTCGCGTGAGGTGTTGGCCGGCGCGCAAGCATATTGAATCTACGTATCGTGCTTTCCGAAAATCGATACCGATCTTCGGGCAGATGCGCTCAGTTCATGCTGGTCCAGTCGGCAGATTTGCAGATCAGTTTGCCGAGCACGCAACCGCGCGTGCGCATCGCCGCGCCCTCCAGCGAGATCTCCATGGAATAGGTCATGCCGCGCCTGACATCGCGGGCCTTGCCCTCATAGCGGCTCTGCGAAACAGGCTCGACATCCATGATCAGCTTGTCGCCGACCCTCTCATGGCGCGTTCCGGGCTTGACCCAGATATTCGTGGCGCAAAGGTCCTCGCCACAGCGGTCGACGCGCACCTGCGCCTTGCCGTCGCCGCGCGCCCAGACGCCCATGAGCTCGGACGCTTCGGCAAGACAGGGCAAAGCCGCCATCGGAAGGGCAAACAATAGTCCGGTTCTGCTGGTCACTTTCGTTCTCCTCACATAACGCTATGAAGAGATACGGAAGAGCGGGCGGATTGGTTCAGTCGCCCGCGTTTTTATAGTCGAGGCCGATATCGAGAACCGGCGCGGAATGGGTGAGCCAGCCGATGGAGATGAGGTCGACACCGGCTTCGGCGACAGCGCCCGCCGTTTCCGGCGTGATGCCGCCGGAGGCTTCCGTAACGGCCCGGCCGCCGACGATGTCGACGGCCTGCTTCAGCGTCTCGGGCGCCATGTTGTCGAGCAGCACCGCATCGACGCCGACATCCATTGCCTGCACAAGCTGTTCGAGCGTATCGACCTCCACCCCGATCTTCACCATATGCCCGGCGTTTTCCTTCGCGCGGAGAATGGCGGTCCTTATGTCGCCGGCAATGGCGATGTGATTGTCCTTGATCAGCACGGCATCGGCGAGCGAGAAGCGATGATTGCCGCCGCCGCCGGCGCGAACCGCATATTTCTCCAGCGCCCGGAGCCCCGGCGTTGTCTTGCGGGTGCAGACGACGCTCGCCTTCGTGCCGGCAACGGCCTCGACAACGGCGCTGGTCACCGTGGCGATGCCGGAGAGATGGCCGAGGAAATTGAGCGCCGTGCGCTCGCCGGTCAAAAGCGCCCGCGACGTCCCGGTGACGGTCGCGATCGCCGCGCCGGCTGCGACCTTTTCACCGTCTCCCACATGGCGGATCAGCCCGATCTCCGGATCGACAAGGGCAAAAGCGAGCGCCGCCGCGTCAAGCCCGGCAATCACGCCCTCCTTGCGCGCGGCCATCACCACCGTTGAGCGATGGTCCGCGGGAATGACGGCATTCGCCGTGATGTCGCCGGCAAGGCCGAGGTCTTCCTCCAGCGCGCGGCGCACGGCGGGTTCGATGATCAGGCGGGGAAGCGGTGCCAACATGTCAGGCGCTCCTTCGGCAGGGGGTGTGGCAAAGCGCATGCGCAGCGGCAAGGGTCTGCGACAGCGTCATCGCCTGCCGCGCGGAATGCGGTTTCTTCAGCGGAAAATCGCTGCGGGCATGCGCGCCGCGCGATTCCTCCCGCCGGTGGGCGAAGACGGCGATCGAAAGCGCCACCAGCGCCGGATCGGAGGCGGCCTCTTCCGCCTCGACGAGCGCAAGCAGTGCCTCGATGGACCGGCGGAGGCCCGCGCCCGTGCGCAACACGCCGAGTTCACGCGAAACGATATCCCTTACAATGCCGATCCGGGCCGGTCGCGGCAGGCAGGCCGAAGGCAGCGGGCGGCCAGGCGCGTCGGCCAGGCCGGCAATGTCGCGGGCGGCGGCAAGACCGGTGACGGCCGCTTCCAGAAGCGAGTTGCTGGCAAGCCGGTTGGCACCGTGGAGCCCGGTGGCCGCGCATTCGCCGACGGCCCACAGTCCGGTCACACTCGTGCGCGCGCGCTGATCGACGGCTATGCCGCCCATGGCATAGTGCTCGGCCGGGCGTACGGGGATGAGCTCTTCAGCCGGATTTATGCCGGCTTTGGTACAGATGCCGGCGATGGCCGGAAAACGGGCGGGAAAGCCGCGTCCGAGCGCCTGTCTGGCGTCAAGATACACCCTGCCGCCGCGCGCGATCTGGGCGGCGATGGCGCGGGCGACCACGTCGCGCGGCGCAAGCTCGCCGCCGGGCGTGGCGGCAAGAAAGCGCTCGCCCTTCTCGTTGACCAGCACGGCGCCCTCGCCGCGCACCGCCTCGCTGATGAGCGGCAGCGGGCGCAGATCGGCGGCAAGGGCCGTCGGGTGGAACTGGATGAATTCCATATCGGCAAGGAGCGCGCCGGCGCGCGCTGCCAGCATCACGCCCTGGCCGAAATTGCCGGGCGGATTGGTGGAAATCTCATAGAGCCCGCCAAGTCCGCCGGTGGCGATCACCACGCGGCTTGCCGGAATGGTCAGCGTTTCGCCGTTGCCCGCCGCGACGAGGCCGCAGACCGCGCCGTCGGCGGCAATCAGCCGCCGCACCTCGGTGTCAGGCATGACGGTGATGGACGGCGTCTCGGCAACGGCCCTGGTCAGCGCGCAAATGACGGCAGCACCCGTTGCATCGCCGCCGGCATGCAGGATGCGGCGGCGCGCATGGGCCGCCTCCAGGCCGCGCGCAAGCCGGCCGTCCCCGTCGCGATCGAAGGCGACGCCGTGACGCTGGAGAAACCCGATCGCCTCGGCTGCGCCGGCAATGATCGCCTCCGCCGCCTGCCGGTCGCAAAGCCCGTCGCCTGCGGCGAGCGTATCCTCAAGATGAAGCGCGGCGCTGTCGTCATCGCCCAAGGCGGCGGCAATGCCGCCCTGAGCCCAGAAGGTGGAGGTTTCGCCGCCGGGCGCCGCCTTCGTTACCAGAGCCACCCGGCGGGGTGCCAGTGCCAGCGCCGTCACCAAGCCGCCAATGCCCGATCCGATGACGATGACGGGCGCGCTCATACGGCAAGCATCCGTTCGACGGCGCGGCGCGCATCGGCGGCTATCGCCGGGTCGACGGTCACCTCGTGGCGGTTTTCCTCGAGCGCAACCCTGATATTGGCGAGCGAGATGCGCTTCATGTGCGGACAGAGATTGCAGGGCCGGACGAAATCGACATCCGGGTGCTGAACCGAGACATTGTCGCTCATCGAGCACTCCGTCAGCAGCACCACGCGGCCGGGCTTCGCCGTGGCGACATAGTCCGACATGCCGGCGGTGGACCCGGAAAAGTCGGCCTCGGCGACCACGTCCGGCGGGCATTCGGGATGGGCGATAACGGTGACGCCCGGAAAGGCCTCGCGCATCTCGCGCACATCGTCGGCGGTGAAAAGCTCGTGCACCTCGCAATGCCCGTGCCAGGCGATCAGCTCGACATCGGTCTCGCGCGCGATGTTTTTGGCGAGATATTCATCCGGCAGCATCAGCACCTTCGGCACGCCAAGGGATTCCACCACCTTTTTCGCATTTCCGGAGGTGCAGCAGATGTCGGACGCGGCTTTGACGGCGGCCGACGTGTTCACATAGGTAACGACCGGCACGCCGGGATGGGCCTGCCGCAGAAGCGCGATGTCCTCCGGCGTGATCGAATCCGCGAGCGAGCAGCCGGCGCGCAGATCGGGGATCAGCACCGTCTTTTCCGGGTTCAGCAGCTTGGCGGTCTCGGCCATGAAATGCACGCCGGCCAGCACGATCACATCGGCCTCGACCTTGGTCGCCTCGCGCGCCAGCGCCAGGCTGTCGCCGACGATATCCGCCACGCCATGGAAAATCTCCGGCGTCTGGTAGTTATGCGCCAGGATGACGGCGTTTTTTTCCTTTTTGAGGCGCAGGATGGCGTCGATATCGTTCTCGAAGGAAAGCCATTCCGCTTTCGGCACGACATGGGCGACGCGGTCATAGAGCGCGGCGGCAGAGAGGGGAGCATTCATCGACACGTCCTCCTGATCAGGGCAGGCTGCCCGGTTTGTCGACCCATTAATACTCAATTAGAGTATATCTATGCTGGAGTCATAGTCGCATGTCGGCGCAATGTCAAATGCGGTGTCCGGGGCGTGCTTCGACGGCGCTGTGGGTGACGGGCGGCCTACATCCGCGCAACGGGAAGCCTCGAGCCGGAGAGCGCTCGTTCCTCGCGCACGGCGTGGCGGTAGCGGAACAGCTTGGCCGGGCGGCCGCCGGTTCCGGCGGTCGTCTCGCCCGTCTCCTCAATCAGCCGCTGCTGGTCGATCTGGCGGCGGAAATTCGACTTGTGGAGCGTCAGTCCCGCCAGCGCCTCGACGCCCTTCTGCAGCTGAAGAAGGGTGAAGCATTCGGGCATCAGCTCGAAGATCACCGGGCGGTATTTGATCTTGGCCCGCAATCGGGCAATGCCGGTCGCAAGAATGCGCCGGTGATCGGCGGCCATCGGCCGGCCGAACCAGAAGGCCGGCGCGAGACCTGCCTCGGCGATCAACCCTGCCTCATACATCAGTTCGTAGCGCTGCAGCACCAGTTCCTCGTTCCAGGCCATGCCGTTGAGCCCGAAGGCGAAGTCCAGCCGGTGGCGGCGCGCGGCCCGGCCGGGCCGTTCGCTCATCGCCCACTGGCCGAGCATGTCCGTCACCTGTTCGAGGATTTCCGGCCTGCCGGCGCGCAGGTCCTCCCAGGGAAAATAGGCGTACCAATCCTTCCACAGCGGTCCGCCGCTTCCCGGCGGCGGCTGTTCGCGCACCAGACCCAGATAGCTGATCGAGATCGTCCGGTGGTCACCGGGATCGAAACCGCGATCACGGTCGGCGAAGGTGTAGAGCTGTTCGAGGTAGCCGACAGGATGGCCCGTCTGGCTCTCCACCCAGGCGCGCAGTCCGGCCTGCAGGCTGCTGTGCGCGCTTTCAAAGGGTCCGGAGGGCAGGGCCTTTCCCATCGCGACCGTCATTACCCGCGGCGCGTCGTCGGTCAGCGCGGTCAGAACGGCAATCAGTTCGGGATGGGCAAGGGCCTCGGTCACGGGCGCTCCGATGGTTGGGCTTCATCCATGGGCCTAACACCGAATGGCGGCATCGCCAAGCCAGGCGTCAGATGCAGATTGCCGCAAGCCGGGGCCGCACGCGCTCGTCAATCGTATCCAGCACCTCTGCCGGAAACCATCTTGCATCATGCACCTCGTCCGGGTCCGGCGAAAGCGTGCCCGAGACCCGCGCCGCAAAGCGGATGTCGAGATGATAGTGCTCGGGCTCGCCCTTCTTCGGGTTTTCGGGAATGCGATGCAGGTCGATGCTGACCGGCGCGGCCTCGGGCGGAAGCGCGGCGACCAGTCCCGTCTCCTCCGCGCATTCGCGACATGCGGCCTGACGAACGGTTTCGCCCGCATCCACGTGGCCGCCCGGCTGAAACCATTTGCCCGTTGCCTTGTGGTGGATGAGCGCAGTCTGCGCAAGATCGTCCGACAGCGCGAAAAGCGATGCCGTGACGTGCACAGGGTAAACGTCGCGCCTTGTATAGTCCTGCGGTCCTCTGATAAAATCGGAGTAGAATGACAGCCAACGCGCGTCATAGCGGTCAACCAATCGGTTTATTTCCTGGTTCAAGGTCACGTTTTGCGGTCCTTTTGAATAACAAACGTCAATTTGTCGCATGACGGAGCGGTTTCCTGCCGCCACCGCGGAAAGCAATCATCCTAAAGAGAGAAACCGCAGCGAGGAAACAGAATTGCGCCGGAGCCGCCTTATTTTTATGAAAACGAGACTTCGGTGAATTCGAAAGCTATTTCAGGTGTTTGACGATTGTTCAAATCGCCGGGGCACAAGCTTTTTGATTGCATGGTCAAAAAAAAACGATAGTCTCGCCATCAGTGTGGCAGCCGTTGTTGGGAACGGGGCCACGCGCTTGACTTTCGTGCGCGCCAGGGCAACTGCAACGATGCCGGCTGGCGCCCGATACGGCTTTGATCCATCGCGGCTGACATGTTTTCTGGCGGCGGCGCGGGTTTCACGGAGGATCCGGTGTCATGAAAACCGGTCCGATGACCAACAAGGGGAAAATGATGAAAAAACTGAAGGCTTTGGCGCTCGCCACGAGCTTCTTCGTTGCGCTTGGCGGTGCGGCCAGCGCGAAGACTCTTGTCTATTGTTCGGAAGGTTCGCCCGAGGGCTTCGATCCGGCGCCTTATACGTCCGGCACGACCTTCGACGCTGCCTCGCGCACCGTCTACAACCGTCTTGCCGAATTCAAGCACGGCTCCACCGAAGTCGAGCCGGGCCTTGCCGAGAGCTGGGACGTTTCCGATGACGGACTGGAATACACATTCCACCTGCGACCGGGCGTCAAGTTCCAGACCACCGACTATTTCACGCCCACGCGCGAGATGAACGCCGACGACGTCATCTTCTCGTTCATGCGCCAGATGGACGAGCAGAGCCCCTGGTATCAGTATGCGCCGGGCATTTCCTGGGAATATTTCAACGGCATGTCGATGCCGGACCTGATCGAGAGCATCGAAAAGGTCGATGACATGACGGTCAAGTTCGTGCTCACGCGTCCCGAAGCGCCGATGATCGCCAACCTTGCCATGGACTTCGCCTCGATCGTCTCCAAGGAATATGCCGATCAGCTCGAAGCGGCCGGCACGATGGAGCAGTTCAACCAGAAGCCGGTCGGGACGGGTCCGTTCACCTTCGTGAACTACCAGCAGGATGCCGTCATCCGCTACAAGGCCAACCCGGACTATTTCAAGGGCAAGGAAGAACTCGACAATCTGATCTTCGCGATCACCACCGATGCCGCCGTGCGCCGCCAGAAGCTCGAAGCCGGCGAATGCCACATCATGCCCTATCCGTCGCCCGCCGATCTGGAAGCGTTGGAAGCCAATGACGATCTGACCGTCATGGAAAAGGAAGGCCTGAACGTCGGCTACCTCGCCTACAACACCAAGGTCGCCCCCTTCGACAATCCGAAGGTCCGCAAGGCGCTGAACATGGCGATCGACAAGCAGGCCATTCTGGAATCGGTGTTCCAGGGCGCCGGTGAAGTGGCCAAGAACCCGATCCCGCCGACCATGTGGTCGTATAATGACGAGGTACAGGACGACCCCTACGATCCGGAAGCCGCGAAGGCGATGCTGGAAGAAGAAGGCGTGACCGATCTTTCGATGAAGATCTGGGCCATGCCGGTACAGCGTCCTTATAACCCGAACGCGCGCCGCATGGCCGAGCTGATGCAGGCCGACCTGGCGGAAGTCGGCGTGGACGCCGAAGTCGTTTCCTATGAGTGGGGCGAATACCTGGCCCGGTCTTCCGCAGAAGATCGCGACGGCGCCGTGCTTCTCGGCTGGACCGGCGACAACGGCGACCCGGACAACTTCCTCGCCGTTCTGCTCGGCTGCGACGCTGTCGGCGGCTCCAACCGCGCGCAGTGGTGCTACCAGCCCTTCGAGGACCTGATCCAGAAGGCCAAAGTCACCTCCGACACCGAAGAGCGCACCGCGCTTTATGAAGAGGCCCAGGTCGTCTTCAAGGAACAGGCGCCGTGGAACACGATCGCCCATTCCAAGGTGTTCATGCCGATGTCGACGTCTGTTGAAGGCTTCGTCATGGATCCGCTGGGTTACCACCGCTTCGATGATGTGACCATCAACGAATAAGAACAGACTTTCGAAGCTTTGGGGCCGGTCCAACCCGGCCCCTTCGCAATCAAGGCGTAAGACGCATTATGCTCAGATTTCTCTTCAGCAAACTGCTGCTGATCGTCCCGACCTTTATCGGGATTACCATTGTTGCCTTCGGTTTCGTGCGCGTGCTGCCCGGCGATCCCGTCCTGCTTCTGGCCGGCGAACGCGGTATGGACCCGGACCGTTACCAGGCGCTTCTCCATCAGTTCGGCTATGACCGACCGATCGTCGTCCAGTATCTCGACTATGTCTGGGGACTGTTGCACGGCGATTTCGGCATCTCGATCTCGACCAAGCAGCCGGTGTTCCAGGAATTCCTGAACCTGTTTCCGGCGACCGCGGAGCTCGCCATCTGCGCCATGCTGCTGGCAATCATCATCGGCATTCCCGCCGGCATCCTGTCGGCCGTCAAGCGCGGCTCGGTCTTCGACCAGGCCACCATGGGCATCGCGCTCACCGGCTACTCCATGCCGATCTTCTGGTGGGGTCTGCTGCTGATCATCCTGTTTTCCGGCATTCTCGGCTGGACGCCGGTCTCCGGCCGGATTTCGCTGCTTTACTATTTCCCCTCCGTTACCGGCTTCATGACCATCGATTCGCTGCTGTCGGGCGAGAAGGGGGCCTTTGCCTCGGCGATCTCGCACCTGATCCTGCCGTCCATCGTGCTGGCCACCATTCCGCTCGCCGTCATCGCGCGGCAGACGCGATCGGCCATGCTGGAAGTGCTCGGCGAGGACTATGTGCGCACGGCGCGCGCCAAGGGGCTTTCAGCAAAGCGCGTCATCGGCGTTCATGCGCTCAGAAACGCGATGATCCCGGTCATCACCACCATCGGCCTGCAGATCGGCATGCTGATGGCCGGGGCGATCCTGACGGAAACGATCTTCTCCTGGCCGGGCATCGGCAAGTGGATGATCGATTCGATTTCCAGACGCGACTATCCGGTCGTCCAGGGCGGACTGGTGCTGATCGCCGCCCTCGTCATGTTCGTCAATCTCGTGGTCGATCTGCTTTACGGTCTGATCAACCCCCGTATCCGCCACCAGTAGGAGCTCAGCCATGTCGGACAGCACGCTGGGCCAGCCGGTCCAAAAACGAAATATCCGCCTGCAGATGCTTTCCGAGTTCTGGCACTATTTCAGCCAGAACAAGGGGGCCGTCGTCGGCCTTGTCATCATCATCCTTCTTGTGCTGGTGGCGATCTTCGCGCCCTTGCTCGCGCCGCATAATCCGATCGAGCAATATCGCGACATGTTCCTCACCCCGCCCTTCTGGCAGGAGGGCGGCACGCTTGAATTCCCGCTAGGAACCGACGCGGTCGGCCGCGATATCCTCTCTCGCCTCATCTATGGGTCGCGCTATTCGCTGGCGATCGGCATGATCGTCGTCTCGATCGCGCTTCTCCTTGGCATCACGCTCGGCCTTGTTGCCGGTTTCTTCCGGGGCTGGGTCGATGTGGCGATCATGCGCGTCATGGACGTGATCCTCGCCTTTCCGCCGCTGCTTCTGGCGCTGGTTCTGGTCGCCGTCCTCGGTCCCGGCCTGTTCAACGCCATGATCGCGATCGCGCTCGTGCTGCAGCCGCATTTTGCCCGTCTGACGCGCGCAGCGGTAATGGCCGAGGCGAAGCGCGAATATGTCGTCTCCGCCCGCGTTGCCGGCGCCCGCAATTTCCGGCTGATGTTCAAGACCATCCTGCCGAACTGCCTTGCGCCGTTGATCGTGCAGGCCACGCTTTCGTTCTCCAACGCCATTCTCGAGGCGGCAGCCCTTGGCTTTCTCGGCATGGGCGCCCAGCCGCCGACGCCGGAATGGGGCACGATGCTGGCCGAAGCGCGCGAGTTCATCCTGCGCGCCTGGTGGGTCGTCACCTTCCCCGGCCTCGCCATCCTGATCACCGTGCTGGCGATCAATCTCGTCGGCGATGGTCTGCGTGATGCGCTCGATCCCAAGCTGAAGCGGAGCTAGAGACATGGAACCGCTACTCGACGTTCAAAACCTTTCCGTCAGCTTCCCGACCGCAGCGGGCGAGACGACGGTGCTGCACAATGCCTCCTACCGCATCGATCGCGGCGAGGTGCTCGCCATTGTCGGCGAGAGCGGCTCCGGCAAGTCGGTCGCCATGCTCGCCGTGATGGGGCTCCTGCCGACAACGGCGCGGGTGACGGCCGACCGCATCGCCTTCGAGGGCCGCGACATCATCAACATGCCGGCAAAGGAGCGGCGCAAGATCATCGGACGCGACATTTCGATGATCTTCCAGGAGCCGGTTGCCAGCCTCAATCCGTGCTTCACCGCCGGCTTCCAGATCGAGGAAGTGCTGAAGCAGCACACGGACCTCGACAAGAAGGCCCGCCACAAACGCGCCGTCGAACTGCTGGAGGCCGTCGGCCTTCCCAACCCGGAAGACCGGCTGAAGGCCTATCCGCACCAGATGTCCGGCGGCCAGTGCCAGCGCATCATGATCGCGATCGCCATGGCCTGTTCGCCGAAGCTGCTGATTGCCGACGAGCCGACCACGGCGCTTGACGTGACGATCCAGAAGCAGATCCTCGAACTGCTCGGCCGCCTTCAGGCGGAAACCGGCATGGCGCTGATCATGATCACCCATGACATGGGCGTTGTCGCCGAGACCGCCGACCGGGTGGTGGTGCAGTATAAGGGCCGCAAGATGGAGGAGGCCGACGTGCTGTCGCTGTTTGAAAATCCGAAGCATGCCTATACCCGCGCGCTGCTGTCCGCACTGCCGGAAAACGCCACCGGCGACCGCCTACCGACCATCGACTATTCGGCCGATTTTACGGGAGAAACGCTGTGAGCGAGATCGTCGCAGAGGGAAAGAACATCGTCCGCGACTACATCGTGCCGGGCGGCATGTTCCACAAGGCCCGCACGGTTCGGGCGCTGAAGGGCGTCGACTTTTCCGTCGAGCGCGGCAAGACGCTGGCGCTCGTGGGGGAGTCGGGTTGCGGCAAGTCGACGCTCGCCCGCATCATCACCATGATCGATGCACAGACGGATGGCGATCTGACGATCGAAGGCCAGAAGGTCGATATTTCCGGTACGCGGCCGACGCCGGAACAGCGCCGCAAGGTGCAGATCGTGTTCCAGAACCCCTATGGCTCGCTCAATCCGCGCCAGAAGGTGGGCGACGTGCTGATGGAGCCGCTCTTGCTCAACACTGACTATTCGGCAACGGACAGGCGCGACAAGGCGCAGGATCTGTTGAAAAAGGTCGGTCTTGGCCCTGAGCATTTCGATCGCTACCCGCACATGTTTTCCGGTGGTCAGCGCCAGCGCATCGCCATTGCCCGGGCGCTGATCCTCAATCCGAGCCTTCTGGTGCTCGACGAGCCGGTTTCGGCACTCGATCTTTCCGTTCAGGCCCAGATTCTCAACCTGCTCGCCGACCTGCAGGACGAGTTCAACCTCACCTATATCTTCGTCAGCCACGATCTTTCCGTGGTGCGCTATATCTGCGACGAGATCATGGTGATGTATTTCGGCGAAGTCGTCGAACGCGGCTCGCGCGACCAGGTGTTCACCGATCCGCAGCACGAATATACGCAGACCCTGTTCAAGGCGACCCCGCGCGCCGATGTCGAAAGCATCCGCGCCCGCCTTGCCGCCAAACAGGCAAAGATGGCCGCCGGCAACTGAAGTTGCCGGCTGGAGCGTTTCCGGGCGGAAAACCGGTATCCACTTTATCCTGGAAACGCTGTTGCCTCAGCGGTCTGACGTTTCCCAGCGCGGATTGAGCCAGGGCGCGGCGTTTTCCGGCGCGAGCGGCTGGCGGCCCAGAATATGGTCGCTCGCCTTTTCGCCGACCATGATGGACGGCGCGTTGAGATTGCCGTTGGTGATGCGCGGAAACACCGAACTGTCGGCGACCCTCAAGCCCTCGACGCCGATCACCCGGCACTCCGGATCGACAACCGCCATCCTGTCATCGGCGCGGCCCATCTTCGCCGTGCCGCAGGGGTGATAGGCGCTTTCGGCGTGTTCGCGGATGAAGCCGTCGATCTCGTCATCGCTTTGAACGCCGCTGCCCGGCTGGATCTCCTTGCCGCGATAGGGGTCGAAGGCGGTCTGCGCGAAGATCTCGCGCGTGAGGCGCACGCAACGGCGGAAGTCCTCCCAATCCTGTTCGTGGCTCATATAGTTGAAGGCGATCTTTGGCGCGTCCTTTGGATCGGCGCTTTTCAGCGTCACCGCGCCGCGGGACGGCGAGCGCATCGGCCCGACATGGGCCTGGAAGCCGTGACCCTCGGCCGGCGCCGTGCCGTCATAGCGCACCGCCATCGGCAGGAAATGGTACTGGATATCCGGATAATCGACGCCGGCGCGCGAGCGCACGAAGGCGGCGCTTTCAAACTGGTTGGAAGCGCCGATGCCGTTCTTGAAGAACAGCCATTGCGCGCCGGCGAGCCCCTTGCCGAAGATGTTCCAGTGCTTGTAGAGCGTGATCGGCTGGGTGCTGGCCTGCTGGATATAGACTTCCAGATGGTCCTGCAGGTTCTTGCCAACGCCGGGCCGGTCGGCGACGAGCGGAATGCCGTTTTCGGCAAGCTCCGCCGCCGGGCCAATGCCGGAAAGAAGCAGTATTTTCGGCGTGTTGATCGAAGACGCCGCCAGGATGACCTCGCGACGCGCGCGGATGACCTCGATTCGGCCGCCGCGTTCGATTTCGACGCCGACGGCGCGGCCGTCCTCGATAACCACCTTGCGGGCGAAGCAGCGGATCAGATCAAGGTTTTGGCGCTTCAGCGCCGGCTTGAGGTAGGCATTGGCCGCCGACCAGCGTCTTCCCTTCCAGACCGTCTGCTCCATCGGCCCGAAGCCTTCCTGCTTCTCGCCGTTATAATCCCCGGTCGTTTCGAAGCCCGCCTGTTTTCCGGCCTCGACAAAGGCGTGGAACAGCGGGTTCCTGCGCGGGCCGCGCGTCACATGCAGCGGGCCGTCCTTGCCCCGCCAGGACGGATCGCCGCCATGGCCGCCCTCGTGCCAGTGCTCCATGCGCTTGAAATAGGGCAGCACGTCCGCGTAGCCCCAGCCGCTTGCACCCGCTTCGGCCCAGTGGTCGTAATCGCGGGCGTGTCCCCGAACATAGACCATGCCGTTGATCGAGGACGAGCCGCCGATCACCTTGCCGCGCGGGGTTGCCAGACGTCGGTTGCCGAGATGCGGCTCGGGCTCGGAGACAAAGCCCCAGTCATAGCGCTTCATGTTCATCGGGTATGAAAGGGCAGCAGGCATTTGAATGAAGGGGCCGATATCGGTCCCGCCGAATTCCAGCACCAGAACGGAGTGCCTGCCGTCTTCCGAAAGCCGCGCGGCCATGGCCGAGCCTGCGGAACCGGAACCAACAATGACAAAATCTGCTTCAGTCATGAGACTTTTTGAACCTTTTTGCGGCAGCGGGGCCGGATTTCCTGACGGAGCGGTTGGCTCCAACCGATCTCCCCCCTTGAGGGGGAGATGTCGCGAAAGCGACAGAGAGGGGTATCGGGCACAAGCCGCGAATATTCCCCTCTCGGATATGTTTCACCCCCCTCTGCCCCTGTCGGGGCATCTCCCCCTCAAGGGGGGAGATCAATATCGCGCCGATGCCCCCCTCAATACGGGCTGTCGACCTTGCCGAGCGCCACCTGCACGGTCTTTAGCTGCGAGTAGAATTCCATCGCCGCGCGGCCGTTTTCCCGGCCGAAACCCGATTGCTTGACGCCGCCGAAAGGGATTTCGACGGGTGTGAGATTATAGGTGTTGATCCAGCAGATGCCGGCTTCAAGCGCGCCCGCCACGCGGTGGCCGCGGGCAAGATCGCGGGTGAAGACGCCGGCGGCGAGGCCGAAGGGCGTATCGTTGGCGCGCGCAACCACCTCCTCTTCGGTGTCGAAGGCGAGCACGCTCATCACCGGCCCGAAGATTTCCTCGCGGGCGATGGTCATGTCATCGGTGACATCGGCAAAGACGGTGGGTTCGATATAGGCGCCCCTGGCGAAGGCCTCGCCTTCAGGAACGCCGCCGCCGGTCACAAGCCGTGCGCCCTCGCTTTTGCCCGCCTCGATATAGAACAGCACCTTGCGGCGCTGTTCCTCGGAAATCAGCGGGCCGAGATGGGTCTCGGGATCGAGCGGATCGCCGATGCGGATCGTCTTCGTGCGCTCCACAAGCCGGGAAAGAAACGCCTCCAGTATGGATTTCTGCACGAAGACCCGGGTGCCGTTGGAGCAGATCTGGCCGGTGGAATAGAAATTGCCGAGCATTGCGCCGCCGATCGCATCTTCGAGATCGGCATCCTCGAACACGACCATCGGCGATTTGCCGCCGAGCTCCATCGTGGCATGGCGCATGCCGGAGGCAGCCGCCGCATAGACCTTGCCGCCGGTCGGCACCGAACCGGTGAGCGATACCTTGGCGGTCTTTTCATGGGTGGAAAGGGCCGCCCCCACCTCGCCGAAGCCCTGCACCACGTTGAAAAGCCCCTTCGGCGCGCCGGCTTCGATGAAGATTTCAGCCAGTTTCAGCGCCGATAGCGGCGTCATTTCCGATGGCTTGAACACCATGGCATTGCCGCATGCAAGCGCGGGCGCCGCCTTCCAGGAGGCAATCTGGATCGGATAGTTCCACGCGCCGATGCCGACGCAGACGCCGAGCGGCTCGCGCCTGGTATAGGCAAAGCCTTCCGCAAGCGGCACGCTCTCGCCGGAAAGGCCGGCGGCCTGGGCCGAAAACCATTCGAGCGCATCCGCGCCGGAGGCGGCATCGGCCACCAGCGTTTCCTGAATGGCCTTGCCGGTATCAAGGGTTTCAAGCCTGGAGAGTTCGCCATTGCGTTCGCGCATCAGGTCGGACGCCCTTCGCAGCACGCGGGCGCGCTCGACCGGCAGCCACGCCGCCCATTCGCGCTGGGCGCGCTCGGCGGCCGCCATGGCGCGTTCGATGATCGCCGGCGTTGCGGCATGAAGCCTGGCGATCACCTCGCCGGTTGCCGGATTGATGCTGTCAAAGGCCCGGCCGTCGGCATCCTCGACATAGTCGCCGTCGATGAAATGGCTGGCTTGTGCATGCATGGTCATTCTCCGCTTGGTCCGGGTCGTTGGTCTGGAGGGCGAAAACGCCCTATTCGCCGCGCGGCCAGCGCTGGCTGGCTTCGAGGATGTTGAGATCCATATGGTTGCGCATGAAACGCTCGGAGGCGTCCTTCATCGGCTGATGGTCCCAGGGGTGATAGTCGCCCTGCCGCAGCGCCTCATAGACGATGTGGCGGCGCGCCTGGCTTTCCCGGATCTCGGCGTCATAGGCCGCCATGTCCCAGTATTCGCGCACCTTCGCCGCGAAACCGGCCGCCGTCTCGGCATGGGCGGGATCATCGGCCAGATTGGTCAATTCGTGCGGATCGGCCTCAAGGTCGAAGAGCTGCGGCGGATCCAGCTCGCAGTGATTATATTTGAACCGGCCCTCGCGGATCGAAACCAGCGGCGCTTCCGACGCCTCGGCCGCATATTCCATACGCACCGGCATTTTTCGCGTCTGCCCGGCGGCCACCGGGACAAGGCTTTCTCCGTCGGTCCATGGGGCGACGCTTGCCATGTCGACACCGGCGAGATCGGCGAGCGTCGCGGCGATATCAACGGTCGAGGCCGGCGTCCTGACGAGACCCGGTTCCATGCCCGGGGCGGAAATCATCAACGGCACACGCGACGAACCCTCGTAAAAGCTCATCTTGAACCAGAGGCCCCGTTCGCCCAGCATGTCGCCATGGTCGGAGAGAAAGACGATCACGGTGTCCTCGGCAAGCCCGACGCCGTCCAGCGCCTCGAGGATCTCGCCGATCTTGTCGTCGATATAGGAAACATTGGCGAAATAGGCGCGGCGCGCCCTGCGGATGTCCTCCTTGGAAATGTCGAAACTGCGAAAATCATTGGCATCGAAAATCCGCTTCGAATGGCCGTCCTGCGCTTCGTAGTCGATCGCGCCGACTTCGGGTTCCAGATGCTCGCAGTCTTCGTAAAGGTCCCAGTATTTCTTCCGGGCCACATAGGGATCGTGCGGATGGGTGAAGGAGACGGTCAGCATGAAGGGCCGGTCATCCTTGCGGCGACCGAGATCATAGACCTTGCGCACCGCCTCATAGGCGACCTCGTCATCATATTCGAGCTGGTTGGTGATCTCGCCCACGCCCGCGCCGGTGACCGAGCCCATATTGTGATACCACCAGTCGATCCGCTCGCCGGGCTTGCCGTAATCCGGCGTCCAGCCGTAATCGGCCGGGTAGACATCGGTTGTCAGCCGCTCCTCGAAGCCGTGAAGCTGGTCGGGACCGACGAAATGCATCTTTCCGGCAAGCGATGTCTGGTAGCCGGCACGGCGCAGGTGATGGGCATAGGTCGGGATGTCGGGCGAGAATTCCGCCGCATTGTCATAGACGCGGGTGCGGCGCGGCAACTGCCCGCTCATGAAGGAGGCGCGCGCCGGCGCGCAGAGCGGAGAGCCGGTATAGGCGTTCTGAAACCGCGTCGAACGCGCGGCAAGCTTCTTCAGATTCGGCGTGTGCAGGAAGTCGGCAGGGCCATCGGGGAACAGGGTTCCGGCGAGCTGATCGACCATCAGAACGAGAATGTTCGGCCGCGCGGTCATTTGGACATCTCCTTGGCAAGCGTGAGTTCGAGATATTCCCTGGTCATTTCGATAGCGCCCCTGCGCGTGGTGCTGAAATCCTTCAGCGCCGCGCGCAGATAAAACCCGTCGATCATGGAGCCGAGGCCGGCGGCAATGCGGTTCGCCGCCGCGCGGCCGACGCGCAGTCTGAGCGCGAAGACGAGATTGGAACGCAGACGCGCCTCATAGATCGACAGAAGCCGGCTGGCATCGCCCTTGCGCTGGGCCTGCACATAGAAGGCAAGCCAGGCGGCAACGACGGCGGGGTCGAACTGGTCGGGACCGAAACTCGCCTCGATGATGGCGACAAGCCTCTCCTCCGGCGTATGGGCGCTTTTGTAGCGGGCCTTGACCGAGGCCCCGAACTCATCAAGGATGCGCCGCATGGCCGCGAACAATATCTTGTCCTTGGAGCCGAAATAATGATGCGCGAGCGCAGGCGAGACGCCCGCCCGCTTCGCGATCTTCGCGACCGTGACCTCGACCATGCCGACTTCGCCGACTTCCTCGATCGCGGCCCTGACAAGGGCATCGCGTCGGATCGTTTCCATTCCGGTTTTCGGCATCGGCTCAACCCGCTGAAAAAATGCTCAGAGACGTTTGGTGGCGAAGAAATATGCAACTTTGCCTGCTTCGCCGTTTACAGGAATTAACATATGTTATATTGATTGACTGATCAATCAAAGAAGCCAACAGTTTTTCGCCGCGCCGGCCAAGGCGCTATGGCAATCTTGCAACGGACCCGAAAGGAACGCTGACATGTCTGATAACTTCCGAATGATCCTCGCCGCTCTTGCCGCCGCGACAACCCTTTCCGCCGGCGCCGCATCAGCCCAGGAAACGGCCTGCGACAGCGTAAGCTTCTCCGATGTCGGCTGGACGGACATCACCACCACGACCGCGACGGCGAAGCACCTGCTCGAAGGTCTTGGCTACAAGGTCGACGTCAAGGTCCTGTCCGTTCCGGTCACCTTCGCCTCGCTGAAGAGCGACGATGTCGACGTGTTCCTCGGCAACTGGATGCCGGCCCAGACCAGCGCCATTACCCCCTATATCGACGAGGGCGAGATCGACGTCGTCGCCACCAATCTGGAAGGCACCAAATACACGCTCGCCGTGCCGACCTACACCTACGACAAGGGCCTGACGACCTATGCCGACATCGCCAAGTTCGGCGACGAGCTCGACCACAAGATCTACGGCATCGAGCCGGGCAATGAGGGCAATGCCTATCTCGTCTCTCTGATCGACGAGAACAAGTTCGGCCTGAAGGATTTCGAGGTTGTCGAAAGCTCCGAGCAGGGCATGCTCGCCATGGTCGGCCGCAAGTACCGCCAGGAACAGCCGATCGTCTTCCTCGGCTGGGAGCCGCATCCGATGAACGCCACCTACTCGCTGAAATACCTGACCGGCGGCGAGGATTTCTTCGGCGGCGAAGGCATTGTCCGCACCGTGACGCGCAAGGGCTTCGCCGAGGAATGCCCAAATGTCGGTAAGCTTCTGGAAAACCTGAAATTCTCGCTGGCAATGGAAAACGAGATCATGGGCAAGATCCTCAATGACGGCGAGAACGAGGGCGACGCCACGGCCGACTGGCTCAAGGCCAATCCGGATGTCCTCGACGCCTGGCTGGACGGCGTGACGACAACCGCCGGCGAGCCGGGTCTGCCGGCTGTCAAGGCCTCGCTCGGCCTCTAAGGCATAAAGGGCCCGGAACGGCGACAGGCTTTTCCGGGCCTTTCCTTATCATCTTCATCAATGATGCGATCCGTCGCCCGGCAAAGGCGGCGGTGCGGCCATGGTCAAGACCGTGGCCATTGGGGGACAAAAAAGGAGCAACCTCTTGCACTGGCTGACAGACTACAAGATCCCGCTCGGGCGCTTCGCCCAGGACATCTTCGACTGGCTGCAGATCCATGGCGGCTGGTTTTTCGATGGCCTCGCCGACATCATGGGCTGGCTCATCGACCGGCTTCTGTGGCTCTTGCAGGCGCCCGGGCCGATCGTCGTCGCCATTGTCGTCACCGCCTTTGCCTATTGGCTGCAGCGCAACTGGAAGGTTTCGCTGTTTGTCTTCCTCGGCTTCCTGTTCATCATCAACCAGGGCTACTGGGAGGAGACCACGGAAAGCCTTGCGCTGGTCATCTCCTCCTGCATCATCTGCATGGCGATCGGCGTGCCGATCGGCATCTTCACCGCCCACCGGCCTCGTTTTTATCAGGTGCTGCAACCCGTTCTCGACCTGATGCAGACGCTGCCGCCCTTCGTCTATCTCATTCCGGCGATCATCTTTTTCGGCATCGGCATGGTGCCTGGCCTGCTGGCGACCGTCATCTTCGTCATCCCCGCCTCCAT
The DNA here is from genome assembly GCF_001578105.1 of Martelella sp. AD-3. GTDB lineage: Bacteria > Pseudomonadota > Alphaproteobacteria > Rhizobiales > Rhizobiaceae > Martelella. The sequence continues at coordinate 4,283,452 of NZ_CP014275.1, forward strand.
CCGGCTGACCCATCTTGGCGTCTCCTCGGTTCCGAAGCCGCTGCTTGAGGCGGCGGACGCCTTCGGCGGCACGCCCTGGCAGAAACTGACCAAGGTCGAGCTCCACCATGCGCTGCCGCAGATCATGGCGGGTCTCAACCAGACCATCATGCTGTCGCTCTCCATGGTGGTTGTCGCGGCCCTTGTCGGCGCAGACGGTCTCGGCGTGCCGGTGGTGCGCGCGCTCAACCAGGTCAATCCCGCGCTCGGTTTCGAAAGCGGCTTCGTCATCGTCGTCGTCGCCATCATTCTTGACCGGGTTCTGAAGATCGGAGGACGCAACAATGGCTGATGCGGTCGTCTTTGAAGATGTGAATATCGTGTTCGGCGACAAGCCGGAAAGCGCCCTGCCCCTGATGGATGCCGGCAAGGACCGCACCGAAGTGCAGCAGGAGACCGGCCAGGTCCTCGGCGTCCACAATTGCTCGCTCACCGTCGGGGAAGGTGAGCTTCTGGTGCTGATGGGGCTTTCGGGCTCGGGAAAGTCAACCCTGCTCAGGGCCGTCAATCGCCTCAACCCGGTCTGCCGCGGCCGCGTTCTGGTCAATGACGGCACGCAGATGACCGACGTGACCTCGGCCGACAACAAGACGCTGCGCCATATCCGGCTGTCACGGGTCTCCATGGTGTTCCAGCAGTTCGGCCTCTTGCCCTGGCGCAATGTGCGCGACAATGTCGCCCTCGGCCTCGAATTTGCGGGCCTGAGCAAGAAGGAGCGGCTGGACAAGGCCGAGACCCAGCTTGAGCTCGTCGGGCTGAAGGACTGGGGCGACAAGCTCGTCAGCGAGCTTTCCGGCGGCATGCAACAGCGCGTCGGCCTTGCTCGCGCCTTTGCCACCGAAGCGCCGATCCTGCTGATGGACGAGCCGTTCTCGGCGCTCGACCCGCTGATCCGCACCCGTCTGCAGGACGAGCTGATCGAATTGCAGCGCAATCTGAAGCGGACCATCATCTTCGTCAGCCATGACCTCGACGAGGCCTTCAAGATCGGCGACCGGATCGCGATCATGGAGGGCGGACGCATCGTCCAGTGCGGCACGCCGTCGGAAATCGTGCGCCAGCCGGCCGACGCCTATGTCGCGGATTTCGTCGCCAATGTGAACCCGCTCGGCGTGCTGCGGGCCGCCGATGTGATGAGCGACGATCAAGCCCCGGACGGCGCGCATCCCATCAACATCAATACCAAGCTGGCCGATATGATGGATGCGCTCGGCAAGGGCGCGACCCTGAGCGTGGTTGACGGCGACGGCAGGACCGTCGGCAGCGTCCGCCCCTCCAATGTCGTGACCGCGCTCAATCCGGCTATTCCGCTTGGATAAAGTTCTGGTAGCTGTCTGTTCAGACAGGAAAAAGGCGCTCCTTGGGGGCGCCTTTTGTCAGTGTGTGAAGATCACCGCGGTCACCGCGGCATCAGGAAGAATTCCAGCACGCCGGTGCGGATCGCGCGGCGCTTGACCTTGCTCTTGAAGGGAAGGGAAATCATGTTGCCGATGAGACGACAGACCTTGTAGGGCCGATAGTAGCGATCGATCTTTTCGCGCTCGCTGTCATGTTCGGGCACGACCGCCGTCGGGTCGACATGCTTCTTGTAGAGCCCGATCCACTCATTATGCGTGTAGCAGGTCCTGAACGAATTGGGGTGGACCTTCATGAAAAAGGTCGGCTTTGACGGCTCGAGGTTGAACTGGTCGAAGGACAGGAACACGAAATTGGAGGCGAAGTATTTCTCCGTCGCCTCCACGGAAGCCTCATTGCCGTCGTTATAATGGGCGCATGGCACGTCGCGACCGGCCTTGCGAAGAGCGTTGACGAAGATATGCTGCTCGGGCGTGTAACGGTTGTAGCGCTTGCTGCCCGTATCCCAGAGCGCCTCCTCCTCTGTCATCAGCGGCACGTCGTAGAGCTTTCTGATGTCTTCGGTCAGACCGAAGAAGGCAAGGTCGGACGGGTGAAAGGGAAAACGCAGCCGTGAGCGCGGATTGCGCGAGAAATAACTGCAGGCGAGAAGCTTGTGCGAAAAAAGCGCATAGGCCTCGTCCCGCCTGGGAAAGGCGTCGAAGAACTGCAGGAAGTCATTGCCGGTCAACCGGAAGTCCGTGCGTATGCGGAAGCAGTAGGGCGTCTCGACCCGCTCCAGGCCGGCGCGGTTGCCGACAATCTGCCGGTTGACATTGTTGGCCTTCTCGCCCGGCTGGTCGGAATAATAGAAGAAGCCGGGGTCGTCGCAGAGCACCAGGTCGTCAAAATCAAGCCCGTCGACATCGGCTTTCTTCCACGTCGACAGAATGACCTTTGACCCCGGAAAATAGCGCCTGACGGCAGCAAAGCTGTCGCGGACAAGCGGCTTGTCGACGACGCCCTGAAACAGAAATGTGATCTCTTTTGTGTCCATCACCGAATGACCTGTGTGCCTGCCAAACGCGCGCGCCCCCAAACCCGTTCCCCGTCTGCGACACTTGCCTCCTTCACATGCAATATGCGCCTCCCAAATGGGACATGTCGAGCAGGTTCTTCATTGCCTGCGACCCCGCCCGCGCGCCCCGCACGCTCGGCTGCTCAAGGAGCGCCGCCTGGATACTTGTCATCGCTGGCGCCGGGAAGCTTCACAACCACGTTGACGGTTCCGTCCTCAAGGCAGGCGAAGTCGGTTGCCTCGCCCGGCTCCATCACGACGATATCGCCGGCGCCGTATTCAACGCCGTTCATGGCGACGCGGCCGGCGATGATGACCGTATATTCCGTGGCAACCTTGTGGTGGTGCAACGCCTCGCTGTCGCCGCGCCGATAGCGCTTGACGGCAACCTCGACGTCTTCGGTCCGGCACAGGCTCGGCTCGAAATCGCCGATAAACCAGCCCTTGACCATGTCTTCCAGCTTCGCCGTCCTCAATGCAGAAACGCCTCCCTGTGCTCATGCAGCTGCGAAATGTACTGGGCGAGCTGCATCTCCGTCTTCACCGGATGGAACTGGTCGTTATCGATGAACTCGATCGCAACCTTCTTGTGGCGCAGCACCATTTCGTTGATGGTCTGGCTGATGAAAAAGGCATCCTTGATCTTCCGGTCCTTGCGCACCACGCTCTGGGCGCAGAGCACGAAATCGCTGCCCCTGCGGAAATAATAGAAGCTCGCAAGCGCATGCTTGCTGATCGGCCGCTTTTCGGCAACCTCGCAGACGAAGCCGTCATCGTCCAGAAGCGCGAAGGAATAGCGCGGGTGGACCGAACGGAAGGAGACGACGCCGGCATCCGCCTTCCTGTCGCGAAATGCCTTGACGATCGCGGTAAGGTCCGCATCGATCAGTTCGTCCACGGCGACGAGAATGATCTCCTCGTCCTTGTCGATTTGCTCGGCGGCCAAGAGCGCCGTGCACACCGAGCCGGCGGTGGGGCCGGACACCTCGACGCATGCGCCGTTCTCCGCGCTCTGCGCGATCACATCATCGACATTGAACTCGTGAATATCGGAACTTCTGACGCAAAAGATGATCGCGCTCGGCTCAAGCGTCTGCAAGGCCGCGATCTGGCGTTCGAGAATGAGTTCCTCGTTGAACTCGGTCATGTAGAGCGGATAGCGCTCGCCCTTGATGTCGAGGTTTTCGCCACCCATCAGAACCACGATCTTCATGCTGCTGACCCCACGGATTTGCCGGCCGCCTCGATCTCGGCGATACGCTGCTTGAGGCCCTTGTAGTTGACCTCGTCAACGTCCTTGACCGCCATCACATGGGCGCCGGAGGCTTCCGCCGCCTTCAGCCCGTTGGGGTTGTCCTCGACGATGAGACATTCCTTCGGATGGAGCTTCAGCATTTCTATCGCCTTCAGATAGATTTCCGGATCGGGCTTAGACCGCTTCACATCCTGGTTGGAAAGCATGAAGTCGAGATAGGGCGTCAGGCTCGCCTTCTGCATCATCTGCTCAACGGTATCGCGCATCGAATTGGAGGCGACGGCGAGCCGGTAGCCCTCCAGCTTGAGCCGCGAAAGCGCGTATTCGTGATCGAAGCGCGGACGGCAGCGCTCGACGATGATTTCGAGCGTGTAACGCTGCTTCATCTCGTTGATGAAGCCATGCAGATAGGTCGGCAGGTTCTTGTCGATGGACAGGCGCTGCAGCTTCACCTTGGTCGGCAGCCCGTCATAGACGGTGGCGTGCTCGTGGCGCTCGATCGTGTAGCCGAACAGGCCGAGCGCCCGGTTGAGCGCGTCATAATGCCATTCCTTGGCCTCGATCAGCACCCCGTCCATATCGAAAATGACTGCCTTTATCGCCATTATCGTGCCTCCTCGAACGCGTCCTTCGCCTTTTCCGGCATGTCGGTGCACAAAAGAAGCGCTTCGCTATTGAGAGATTGGGCCGATTTTAAGATCGGCCACTGAATGCCGACGTCGCGCCGGTGCAGGTCGGCGGATACGACGCAGACGCGCTTTTTCTGCGCAATCAGCGCGTCGATCAGGCCGGGACCGAACCAGTCGGAACGGAAGCAATCGAGCCAGACGCCATGGCTGGCTTCCAGAAGCGGCGGATGCGGCTGCAGGTCGGAAAGGCCGGTAAAGACCGTCAACCCGTCTTCGATCTGGCGCACAAGATCCGGCAGCGACATGTCGAAAACGAAGTAGTTGCTGTGGCCGTAATCCTCGAGGATGGCCTTGATCTCCGCGCCCAGCCCGTCGGCCTTAATGTTCAGCGCCAGGGTCAGGTTGCGCCCGTCCATGATCTCGAGAAACGCTGAAAACGGCATTTCGCCGCCCTGCGCCATGTCATGGGCGATGACGATCTCGCCGTTGTGATCCCTCAGATCGGTCTCCGTGCCGAAGCCGCGGTCGAAGGAACGGCGAAAGGCCGTCTCGGTGTTCTTTTCCGCGGCCGTCTCCCACAGGCCGCGATGGGACAGAATCTCCACTATTTCACCCTTTCGGAAACCGGATGTTTCAGAAAGAAATCGAGATCTCCCGGTATGCCCAGCCCGTACATGCCGTCATACTCCTTCCCGATGGAATAGTGCCCGATCTTCAGGCCGTCGCGAATCAGATAATTGTAGACCGGACAGATATAAAACTCTCCGTTGATCCGCACATTGTCCTCTATCATTTTTTTCGACGCGCGCACCAGATCGCGGCCTTTTCTAAAATTGAAGATGCCGACGGCGGCATTGTCGGAGATCACCCTCTTTTCGGCGGTTTCGACAACGCGTCCCTCGTCCTCGCGCACGAAGGACCATTTCGGATCGTCGGCCTTCATGGTCATGATCAGGCCGTCATAGCGGCCATCCTCCATGAATCCGAGATAGGCGTCGATGTCGGCATCGATATACTGATCGGAATTGACCGTCATCACCGGCTCGTCGGTGTCGATCAGTTCCTCGGCCAGAAGCACAGTGGAGGCCTGCCCCTCGGTGACGCGATCGATGCCGATGATCTCGACATGTTCGGCCAACCCCTTGAGTTTTTCCTCAAGCCCATAGTCCCGGATATGGCCATTCTGGCAGATGAAGATGAAGCGATGGGCCACGGAGGGGGTGAGGTTTTCGACCACGACCTGGATCATCGGCTTGCCGTGCACCGGGATCAACGGCTTGGGATCCGTGTAGCCGGCATCGGCAAACCGGCTTCCCCGGCCGGCCATCGGAACAACTATATTCAGCACGTCAACTCGCTTCCCGTCTCCATAGCCTCGGATCTCCCGCTTCGGGCCTTGCCATCATAGCAGACTTATCCGCCCTGCCTTTTCAACATTGTTTACAAGTCTTTTCAAAGTCCAAGACCCTTTGGCCTGCCTAAGCCCCCGGCAGCCGACACTTTTACGTGGTAGCCGAAGCCTTCCCTGCCGACAACATGACACCGCGGCAAAGGCGGACTTTTTCCGCCAAGACCGGAAATTATCAACCGGCCGATTGACGAACGGCGGATCATCCCCTAAACATCAGATCAGAATTTTGAACGTACCAAATCGGGAGGAGATGGTATGAAATGGGGTCTCATCGGCGCCAGCACGATCGCGTCAGAGCACATGATCGGCGCAATCCGGGCGCAGTCGGGCCACACGGTCGAGGCGGTCTTGTCCTCAAACGCCGCGCGCGGTCAGGATTTTGCGACCCGCAACGGCATCCCGCATGCCTTTTCCGATCTCGAGGCGCTTCTGGAACACCCCGGGATCTCCGCGGTCTACATCTCCACCACCAACGAGAAGCACGTATCGCAAGCCATGGCCGCCTTTGCCGCCGGCAAGCATGTGCTGTGCGAAAAGCCGCTGGCGCTCAGTGTCGATGACGCAGCGATGATGGTCGAGGCAGCGAAAGGCGCTGGCCTCGTGTTTGCCACCAATCATCATCTGCGCTGCTCCGGCGCTCATCTTGCCATTCGCCAGATGATTGCACGGGGCCGCCTCGGCCGCGTCCTGTCGATGCGGGTGTTCCATGCCGTCAGCCTGCCGGAGCATCTGCGCGGCTGGCGCATCGACAACGCGGCGGCGGGCGGCGGCGTCATCGCAGACATCACCGTCCATGACGCGGATACGGTGCGCTTTCACCTCGGCGAAGACCCGAAGACCGTTGTCGCCCAGGCAGTCTCCTCCGGCCTCGGCCGGGGCGTGGAAGACAGCGTCATGTCGGTCTGGACCATGCCTTCGGGCATCATGGTGCAGAGCCATGAAAGCTTCACCCACCCCTATGCCGGTTCCGGCATCGAGATTCACGGCACGGAGGGTTCGCTTTTTGCCCAGGGCGTCATGACCCAGCGACCGACCGGCACGGTCACGATGACCGACAGGGACGGCGCGCTCCAGCTCAACTACGATCGCCATGACCTCTACAGTTACGGCCTGAAGGCCTTCAGCCAGGCCATCGCCGGTCGCGGCCGGCCCGCCGCCGACGGCGTCGACGGGCTGAAATCGCTCGCGGTTGCGCTGGCCGTTGCCCGATCGGCGCGCGAGGGTCGGGCCGTCGATGTGGACTACAAAGGATATTGAGTGATGAAGAGCAAGGTCGTCAGCGCGGAAGCCGCCGTCAGCCGGATCGCAGACAATGCCGTGGTTTCGGTCTCGTCTTCCTCCGGTCTCGGTTGCCCGGACAAGGTGCTGGAAGCGCTCGGCGCGCGTTTCGAGGCAACCGGCCGTCCCCGGCGGCTCACCACGCTGCACCCGATTGCCGCCGGCGACATGTACGGCATCAAGGGCATAGACCATATCGCACGCGACGGTCTCCTGGACCGGGTGATCGCCGGCTCCTATCCGAGCGGCGCCTCATCGCTGCCGATGCCCGAAATCTGGAAGATGATCGTCGAAAACCGGGTCGCGGCCTATAACGTGCCCTCCGGCGTCCTGTTCGACATGCACCGCGATGTGGCGGCAAAGCGCCCGGGCGTGCTCACCCAGGTCGGCATCGACACATTTGTTGACCCTGAACGCCAGGGCTGCGCCATGAACGAGAAGGCTGAGGCGGCCCCGATCGTCAAGCGCGTCGATTTTGCCGGCGACACCTGGCTGCATTTCGACAATTTCGCCCCGGACGTGACGATCCTCAGGGCGACGACGGCCGATGAGCACGGGAATCTTACCTATGAGCACGAGGGCGCCTATCTCGGCGGTCTCGACCAGGCGATCGCCGCGCGCAACAATCGCGGCCTCGTCATCGCCCAGGTCAAGCGGGTGACGGCCGCCGGTTCGCTGCGCCCGCATGATGTGCGCGTTCCCGGGCATCTGGTGGATTGCATCGTGGTCGATCCCGGCCAGTATCAGACCACCGAAACGCTTTACGATCCGGCGATTTCCGGCGAGATCATTCATCCGCTGGCCGATTTCGAGCTTGCCGAATACGGCGTCGAAAAAGTGATCGCGCGCCGCGCCGCGATGGAGCTTGCATCCGGCCAGGCCGCCAATCTCGGCTTTGGAATCTGCGCGCTGGTGCCGCGCATCCTGCTGGAGGAAGGCCATGCGGGCGATGTCACATGGGCAATCGAGCAGGGCGCTGTCGGCGGCATGCCGCTGACCGGCTTCGCCTTCGGCTGCGCGTCGAACGCCGACGCCTTCATGCCCTCGCCCAACCAGTTCACTTACTTTCAGGGCGGCGGCTTCGACGTTACCTTCCTGTCCTTCCTCGAGGTGGACCGCAAGGGCAATGTCAATGTCTCCAAGCTCGGCAAGAAGCCTTATCTGACGGCCGGCTGCGGCGGCTTCGTCGACATCACGGCCAATGCCCGCAAGATCGTCTTCGCCGGCCTTTTCGAGGCGGCGGCCGGCCTCAACCTGACGAGCGAGGGCCTGTTCGTCGAAAAGCCGGGCAAGTTTTCAAAGATGGTCGAGGCCGTGGAACACGTCACCTTCTCGGGCGAACGCGCCCGGGAGAACGGCCAGGACGTGCTCTATGTCACCGAACGCTGCGTCATGCGCATCGGCGACAACGGCCTTGTCGCCACCGAGATCATGCCGGGCATCGATCCCGAACGCGATATCATCGCCGCCTCCGGCGGACGGGTCTCCGTCGCCGAGAATGCAACCGGCATGCCGCTGTCGCTGCTGTCCGAACGGAAGATGGGGCTCAAGATATGATTGCAGGCCACGTCGCATATTCTGCCGTCACCCCTGCCCCAACAATCTCCCCCCTTGAGGGGGAGATGCCCCGACAGGGGCAGAGGGGGGTGAATTCTCTCCGCCCGTTCGGAGCAAGCGGCTCTGCCTCATACCCCCCTCTGTCGCTTTCGCGACATCTCCCCCTCAAGGGGGGAGATCGGTGGGCGGGTTTTGCAGAGACTTTGCCCAGAGCATCTGCATCGCAGCCCATGGAGCCCATGCGATGAGCGCCATTCACCTGATCCCGCACGGGCCCATCGCCGAGCTTCGACTGGATAATCCGGCAAAGCTCAACGCTTTCACACCGGACATGCTCGACAGTCTCGAGGCGCATCTCTCGGTAATCGAGTCCGATCCGGCGATCCGCTTCGTCATCCTGACGGCCGAAGGCGATCGGGCCTTTTGCGCCGGCGCCGACATCAACGCCTGGGGCGATCTGTCGCCCGGCGATTTCGCCCGTTTCTGGGTGCGCGACGGACATCGGCGTTTCGACCGGCTGGCGCGGCTTTCCAAACCGACGATCGCGGCCCTTTCCGCTCACACATTCGGCGGCGGTCTCGAGCTTGCCATTGCCTGCGATATCCGGGTGATGGCGCCGAAGGCGACGATCGCGCTGCCTGAACCCAAGGTCGGCATCGTCCCTGGCTGGTCCGGCACGCAGCGCCTGGCGCGGCTTCTGCCCGAGCCGGTCGTCAAGGAGATGGCGCTCTTCGGCAGGCGGATCGGAGCGGAACGGGCGACCGCGCTCGGCTTTGCCGCCGAGATTGCCGAGGATTGCCGCGCTTGCGCCTTCGAGATCGCCGAGGCCGCGCTCGCGGCTTCGCCCTACGCGACAGAAATCGTCAAATACATGATCCATGCGGGCGCCGGAGAGGACCGCTCCGCCATGGTCGAAACGCTCGGCAGCGGCATGATCGCCGCCTCCTTCGACAAGGCCGAGGGCGTTTCGGCCTTCCGCGAAAAACGCAAACCGTCATTTGAGGGCCGCTAGACATGACCGATCTTACCATCATCCCCGCTGTCAATCACGCGCCGGAACCGGTTTTCGTCGCCCGCCACCTGATCAACGGAAAATGGCAAGCATCCGCAAACGGCGAGACCTTTGGGCGCGCATCTCCCGCTCACGGGCAGACGGTGACGGCGGCAGCCCTTGGCGGCGTTGCGGAAACGGAAGCGGCAATTGCCGCCGCCCGGAAAGCCTTTGACGACGGGCGCTGGTCGCGCATTTCCGGCAAGGAACGGGCCAGTATTCTGCTGAAGGTCGCCGCTTTCATCGAGCGCGATCTCGACCGCGTCGCCATGCGCGACACGCTGGAAAGCGGCAAGCCGATTTCCCAGGCGAAGGACGAGATCGCGGGCGCAGTCGACATCTGGCGCTTTGCCGCCTCGCTCGCCCGCACGGTTTCCGGCGACAGCCACAATTCGCTCGGCGATGACATGCTCGGCCTGGTGCTGAAGGAGCCGGTCGGGGTTGCGGCGATGATCGCGCCGTGGAACTTCCCTTTCCTGATCGTCTCGCAGAAACTGCCCTTCGCCCTTGCCGCCGGCTGCACCGCCGTCGTCAAACCGTCGGAACTGACGCCATCCTCGGCCGTCATTCTCGGCGAGCTTCTGATGGAGGCCGGCATTCCCGACGGCGTCGTCAACATCGTGCTTGGCTATGGCGATCCGGTGGGAACGACCATGTGCGAGAGCGAAAGTGTCGACATGGTCTCCTTCACCGGGTCCACCGCCGTCGGCAAGGCGATTGTCCGGGCCAGTGCCGGGACGCTGAAAAAGGTCTCGCTGGAACTCGGCGGCAAGAACCCGCAGGTGATCTTTCCCGATTGCGATCTCGACGAGGCGGCCGATGCCATCGTCTTCGGCGTCTATTTCAACGCCGGCGAATGCTGCAATTCCGGCTCGCGCATCATCGTGCATGAGGACATCGCCGAGGCGCTGACCGAAAAAGTGGTTGCGCTTTCGAAAAAGGTGCCCTTCGGCGACCCGCTCGATCCGCGCACCAAGGTCGGCGCGATCATTTCGGATGCGCATTTCGACAAGATCGACAGCTATGTCGAAGGCGCCAAAGGCGACGGCGCGGCGATACCCCTTGGCGGCGGAGCGCTTGCCGTGCCGGGGTTGTCAGGCCGGTTCTACGCGCCTACAGTCGTGACGAATGTCAATTCCGCCATGGCTGTCGCACGGGAGGAGGTCTTCGGACCGGTGCTTTCGGTCTTGACGTTTAAAACGATTGAGGAGGCAATCGCGCTCGCCAACAGCGCCGCCTACGGGCTGTCTGCGGGGGTCTGGAGCAACGATGTCAGCACCTGCCTTGCCTTTGCCCGCCGCGTTCAGGCCGGCACCGTGTGGACCAATACCTGGATGGATGGATTTTCCGAACTGCCCTTCGGCGGCGTCAAGCAATCGGGCCTCGGTCGCGAGCTGGGCCGCTACGGGCTGGAGGAATACCTGGAGGTGAAGACCGTGACGATGCGCGTCGGGCGCACGCGCGCATCCTGGGTCGACTGAGATCGCCGGTCGCCGTCAAGCGGCCTGCGGGAGAGGAAATGACCATCATGGCCGGCAGTCCGGCCATGGGGTTTCAAAACGCAAAGAGGAGGAGACTATGCGTTTGAACTTTGCAAGAAGTGCAGCAATGATCGCCATCGTGGCGGCGTCCGCATCCGCGACTTCGGTGAAGGCCGAGGATGTGGAGGTCCTGCACTGGTGGACGGCGGGCGGTGAAGCCGCCGCGTTGAACGTGCTCAAGGAAAATCTGCAGGAGCAGGGCATTGGCTGGCAGGACATGCCGGTTGCAGGCGGCGGCGGCGAACAGGCCATGACCGTGTTGCGCGCCCGGGTCACCGGCGGCAACCCGCCGGCCGCGGTGCAGATGCTCGGCTTCGACATCACCGACTGGGCCGCCGAAGGCGCGCTCGCCAACCTGAACGACATCGCCGCCGAAGAGAACTGGGACGAGGTCGTTCCTGCGGCGCTGCAGAAATTCTCCAAATATGAGGGAGAATGGGTTGCGGCTCCCGTCAACGTCCATTCCACCAACTGGGTCTGGGCCAACAAGAAGATCCTCGACGAACTCGGCATCGAACAGCCCGAGACCTGGGACGAACTCGTCGCCGCGATGGACAAGGTGAAAGCCTCCGGCAAGACGGCCGTCGCCCATGGCGGCCAGGCCTGGCAGGACGCCACCATCTTCGACGCCGTGGTGATGGCGACCGGCGGGCCGGAATTCTACCAGGCCTCTATGATCGATCTCGATCCGGACGCGCTCGGCTCCGACACGATGAAGGAGGTCTTCGACCGCATGACCGTGATCCGCGGCTATGTGGACGACAATTTCTCCGGTCGTGACTGGAACCTGGCATCGGCCATGGTCATCAACGACGAGGCCGCCTTCCAGTTCATGGGCGACTGGGCCAAGGGCGAGTTCCTGAAGGCCGGGCTGACGCCGGACGAGGATTTCCTGTGCTTCCGCTTCCCCGGCACGCAGGACCAGGTGACCTTCAACTCCGACCAGTTCGCGTTCTTCCAGCAGGGCGACGAGCCGACGCCGGAACAGGCAGCGCTGGCCAAGGCGATCATGTCGCCGGAATTCCAGTCAGCCTTCAACGTCGTCAAGGGTTCCGTGCCGGCGCGCACCGATGTCTCGGACGAGGCGTTTGACGCCTGCGGCAAGAAGGGCATGGCCGATCTGGCCGCGGCCTCCGAAAGCGGCAATTTGTTCGGTTCCATGGCCCACGGCCATGCCAACCCGGCCTCCGTCAAGAACGCCATGTATGACGTCATCACCGCCCAGTTCAACGGCGAGTATGACAGCGAGACCGCGACCGAGGAACTGGTCACGGCGGTACAGATCGCGCAGTAAACACGCCGCACTTCGGGGAGGGCCAAGGCCCTCTCCGCTCGCAGACCATGAGGCGGGTTTGAAGGGCACTTCGCTCCAATACCGGCTTGGCTTGCCAACTGAACTTGCCGCTTGTCGATCTCCCCCCTTGAGGGGGAGATGCCCGGCAGGGCAGAGGGGGGTGAACCGCCAGCAGCACGTTCGGTGCTTGAGGCAAGCCCCATACCCCCTCTGTCGCTTTCGCGACATCTCCCCCTCAAGGGGGGGAGGTTGTTTGGCGGTAATCCGCTTCAGAACAACACCGGCGGCAGGGCCGCCAACCCGGAGGATAGGAATGGCTTCGTCTGCAGCAAGACGAGGGAGCGCCGGAGATTTCCTGCGTGACGCCCTGCCGAAAATCGTGCTCAGTCCATCGCTGGCGATGGTGCTGATCTTCGTCTACGGCTTCATCGCCTTTACCGTCTATCTGTCGTTTACCGACAGCCGCATCCTGCCGAGCTATGATCTCGTCGGCTGGAAGAACTATATGAACCTCTTCCGGCTGAGGGCCTGGACGATCGCGGTCAAGAACGTCGTCATCTTCGGCGGGCTCTATATCACCTTCTGCTGCTTCATAGGCCTGATGCTGGCGATCTTTCTCGACCAGAAGATCCGCGCCGAAGGCTTTATCCGGTCCATCTACCTCTATCCGATGGCGCTGTCCTTCATCGTCACCGGCACGGCGTGGAAATGGTTTCTCGATCCCGGCATCGGGCTTGAGGCGGTGATGCATTCGTGGGGCTGGACCAGCTTCCAGTTCAACTGGATCAAATCGAACCAGATGGCGATCTACACCATCGTCATTGCCGCCGTCTGGCAGACCTCCGGTTTCGTCATGGCGATGTTCCTTGCGGGCCTTCGCGGCATCGACAACGAGGTGCTGAAGGCCGCCCAGATCGACGGCGCTTCCAACTTTTCGCTCTACCGGCGCATCGTCATTCCGCAACTCCGCCCGGCCTTCATGTCGGCCATCGTGGTGCTCGCCCATATGGCGATCAAATCCTACGACCTCGTGATCGCCCTGACTGGCGGCGGCCCGGGCCGCGCCACCGAGCTTCCGGCAACCTTCATGTATTCCTACACATTCACCCGCAACCAGATGGGGATCGGCGCTACCTCGGCGGTGATCATGCTGATGTCGATCGCCGCGATCATGGTGCCCTACCTGTGGTCGGAACTGAGGGAGAAGCACCAATGAGCTCGAATGCTTCCACCCAGGTCGTCTCGACGGGGCGCGGCGCGCGCTTCGTCATCTACACGATCCTGCTGATCTTCTGCCTCTATTACCTGCTGCCGCTTTACGTGATGGTGGTGAACTCGCTCAAGCCGCTCCGCGAAATCCAGGCGGGCGGGATGATGAACCTGCCGGATGCCTGGACCATCGAGCCATGGAAAAGCGCATGGTCGACGGCGCAGATCGGCGTGCAGGCCACCGGCCTCAAGCCCTATTTCATGAACTCGATCCAGATGGTGGTGCCGGCAGTCGCGATCTCCACCGTGCTCGGCGCGCTCAACGGCTATGTGCTGACCAAATGGCAGTTCCGCGGCCACAAGATCATCTTCGGCCTGCTGCTGTTTGCCTGCTTCATTCCCTTCCAGATCGTGCTGATCCCGATGGCGCGCATTCTCGGCATCATGGGGATTGCCGGTTCCGTGCCGGGGCTGATTTTCGTGCATCTGGTCTATGGCATCGGTTTCTCGACGCTTTATTTCCGCAATTACTACGCACAGTTTCCTGACGAACTGGTGCGCGCGGCGCAGATCGACGGGGCCGGGTTCTTCACCATCTTCCGCCGCATCATGCTGCCCTCGTCCGGGCCGATCGCGGTGGTCTGCATCATCTGGCAGTTCACCAATATCTGGAACGACTTCCTGTTCGGGGCGTCCTTCTCCGACTTCAACAGCCAACCGATGACGGTGGCGCTCAACAATCTCGTCCAGTCCTCCACCGGCGTGAAGGAATACAATGTCCACTTCGCCGGCGCGATCATGGCGGCGCTGCCGACGCTTCTCGTCTACATCGTCGCCGGTCGCTACTTCGTGCGCGGCCTGATGGCCGGCAGCGTGAAAGGGTAAAAGCATGGGTTTTCTCAAGATCGATCACGTCACCAAGAGTTTTGGCGCGTTAACGGTGCTGCACGAGACGAATATCGCCGTGGAAGAAGGCGAGTTCCTGGTGCTCGTCGGCCCGTCCGGCTGCGGCAAGTCCACGCTTCTCAACATGATTGCCGGGCTGGAGCCGACCTCCAGCGGCGATATCTCCATCAACGGTCGGTCAATGAACGGCGTCAGGCCTGCAGACCGCAACATCGCCATGGTGTTCCAGTCCTATGCACTCTATCCGAACATGAATGTCGGCGAGAACATTTCCTTCGGGCTGGAAATGCACGGGGTGCCCAAGGCCGAGCGCGACAAGGCGATCGATCAGGTGGCCGACCTCCTGCAGATCAAGCATCTCCTGAAGCGCAAGCCCGGCCAGCTTTCCGGCGGGCAACGCCAGCGCGTCGCCATGGGCCGCGCCCTTGTGCGCAATCCGGACGTGTTTCTGTTCGACGAGCCGCTGTCGAACCTCGATGCAAAACTCCGCGTCGACATGCGCACCGAGATCAAGAAGCTGCACCAGAAGCTCGGCACCACGATCGTCTACGTCACCCATGACCAGATCGAGGCGCTGACGCTCTCGACCCGCATAGCGGTGATGTTCGGCGGCCATGTGCAGCAACTCGGCACGCCGAAGGAGATCTACGACAATCCGGCCAACATGTTCGTCGCGGGTTTCATGGGCTCGCCGTCGATGAACCTGTTTCCGGCGAAGATCGTCGTCAAGGACGGAACGGCTGCGGCCGAATTCGCGCTTGCAGATGGAGGCACGGCGCATTTGCCCTTCCCCGGCATCGCCATGGCCGCGCATGAAGGCCGTGACATCATTTTAGGCGTGCGCCCGGAAGCCGTCACCGATGAACTCGGCGCCGACCGTTCCTCCAATGCCGTCCACACGATCAATGCCAGAATTGAAGTGACCGAGCCGGCGGGCTCCGACCTTTTCGTCGTCACCCAGCTTGGCGGCAAGGAGGTAACCGCCCGGTTCCGCGCCGATGTCGAGGCGAAGCCGGGCGATAGCTTCCCCTTCGCCGTCAACATGGAAAAGGCGGTCGCCTTCGATCCGGAAACCGAACAGCGTATCGGATAGGTCATGAACCGGTCACCCGACGTGGTCATCATTGGCTCGGGCATGGGGGGCGCGACGCTTGCCGCTAGCCTCGCCCCCACCGGCGCCGAGATCGTCATTCTGGAGCGCGGCGAACAGATCCCCGACGACGCGCCGGCGCGCGACCCCGACCGCATCTACAAGAACAGCGCCTTCCGCTCCGGCGAGACCTGGCTCGACGGGCAAGGCAAGCGGTTCTCGCCCGGCAATTACTACAATGTCGGCGGCAATTCGAAATTCTACGGCGCGGTGCTGCTGCGCTACCGCAGGCAGGATTTCCAGGCAATGGAGCATGAGGGCGGCATCTCGCCCGCATGGCCTTTCTCCTATGAAACACTTGCCCCCTATTATACGGCGGCGGAAAATCTCTACCGGGTGCGCGGCGATGTGACAAGCGACGCCACCGAGCCCGCCCATGACGGACCCTATCCCTTTCCGCCGGTTCCGGACGAGCCGGCAATCGCCGCCGTGCGCAAAAGGCTTGGGAAAGCAGGCGTTCGCCCCTTCGCCCTGCCGCTCGGCGTCGACATCGACACCTGGCTTTCCCATGGGGCAGATGGCTGGGATGGTTATCCCGACATTCGCTCGGGCAAGATGGATGCGGAAACCTGCGGGCTTTCGGCGGCATTGTCTCATGACAATGTGACGCTCGTCACCGGCGCGCGCGTCACCGGGCTCGAGACCGAACCCGACGGCCGCCGCATTGCCAGCGTCACCTATCACAGGAACGGCGAAACTATGATGCTCACCCCGCGCTTCGTTGCCCTTGCGGCGGGCGCGGTGCAGAGCGCGGCCCTGCTGCTGAAGAGCGGGCTCGCCAATTCCTCCGATCAGGTCGGCCGCAATTTCATGAACCACAATGCCTCGGCGCTGATCGCCTATGATCCGCGCTTTGTGAATGACAGCATCTACCAGAAGACCTTCGGCATCAATGACTGGTATTTGAGCGACGGGCATAACGGCCCTCCGCTCGGCAATGTCCAGCTTCTGGGCCGGGTGGTGCCGAAAATCCTGAAGGCCAATGTGCCCTCCCTGCCGATGGCGGCCTGCCGCCACGTCTCGCGCCATGCCGTCGATCTTTACGCCATATCGGAGGATCTGCCGGATCCTGAAAGCCGGGTCGTTGTTTCGGGCGATGACATCCAACTCCTCTGGCGTCGTTCCAATATGGCCGCGCATCACAAGCTCGTGGCCCGGACAAAAAAGACGCTGAAGGCCGCTGGCTTTCCGATTGTGCTTTCGCGGCTTTTCGATGGCCGCGTGCCCTCGCATCAATGCGGCACAGCGCGGATCGGCAGCGACCCAAAAACGGCGGTGCTCGATCCGGATTGCCGCAGCTTCGACCACGAAAACCTGTTCGTCACCGATGCCTCGGCCCTGCCGACCTCCGCCGCCGTCAATCCGGCGCTGACGGTCGCGGCGCTTGCGATGAAGGCGGCGGATGCGATGAGGAAGGAGCTTGGCGCATGAGCGGCAGGGTTGCGCTGGTCACGGGCGGCCAGCAGGGCATCGGCCTTGGCATCGCGTCGGCGCTTGTCGCAGCGGGGTTCAGGATCGCGATCGCAGCCGAGGCGGGGCCGGATGCGCCTGCGGTGACGGCGGCGCTCGAAAAGCTCGGCGGCAATGCCCGCTATTTCCGCCATGACATGCGCGATGTCGGCCGGGTTGGCGCGCTTCTCGATGACGTCGAGGCGACGATGGGACCGGTGACGACGCTGGTTTCCAATGCCGGCGTCGGCGCGCCGGTCAGGGGCGATATGCTCGACCTCAAGCCGGGGAACTTCGATTTCGTCCTGTCGGTCAATCTGCGCGGCGCCTTCTTTCTGGCGCAGGAAACGGCCCGTCGCATGACGGCGCGAGCGGCGGAAACGCCCCGCTCCATCATCTTCATCACCTCCGTCAGCGCCGACATGGTTTCGGTGGAGCGCGCCGAATACTGCATCTCCAAGGCGGGCGCGGCGATGATGGCGCAGCTTTTCGCCGCGCGCCTGGCAGCCGACGGCATTTCCGTCTTCGACGTCCGCCCCGGAATCATCGAGACCGGCATGACGGAAGGGGTGAGGGACAAATACACCGCCCGCATCAAGGACGGTCTTGTGCCCGCTGCCCGCTGGGGCACGCCGGAAGATATCGGCGCGGCCGTGTTGCCGCTCGCCGAAGGCCGCTTCGCCTTTGCCACCGGCACGGTGATCGCCGCCGATGGCGGGTTGTCGATCGCGCGGCTTTGAGGGTGGCCCAGCGACCATCTATCTTTCCCCCTTTGAGGGGGAGATTGTTGGGGGCTTCCGTGAGGCTGTCGTTCATCCGGGGAGGCGATTACGGGGGAAGCGACAAAATTCTATTTGGAACGTTCCTAATCTCATGCTAGAAGGCCTTCGGGAGGAAATACATGGCCTATGATTTCATCATTGTCGGCGGCGGTTCGGCCGGTTGCGTGCTGGCGGCGCGGCTTTCGGAAAACCCGGAAGTCAACGTTCTGTTGCTGGAAGCCGGTTCACGCGACAGCCACCCGTTCTATACGCTGCCTGCCGGCTTTGCGAAGATGACCAAGGGCATCGGCAGCTGGGGCTGGCACACCGTACCGCAAAAACACATGAACGGCATGTCGATCCGCTACACCCAGGCCAAGGTGATCGGCGGCGGCTCGTCGATCAATGCGCAGATCTACACGCGCGGCAACCGCCTCGATTATGACGAGTGGCGGCAGATGGGCTGCACCGGCTGGGGCTATGACGATGTGTTGCCCTTCTTCAGGAAGGCTGAAGACAACGACACCTACGACAATGAGTACCACGGCAAGGGCGGTCCGCTCGGCGTTTCAAAACCGGCCGCGCCGCTGCCGATCTGCGAGGCCTATTTCAAGGCGGCCGGCGAGCTCGGCATTCCCTTCAACGAAGACATGACAGGCGAAAAACAGGACGGCGTCGGCTATTACCAGCTGACCCAGAAGCACGCCCGCCGTTCCTCCGCGTCCAGGGCCTATCTCGCAACGGCGCGCAAGCGCAGGAACCTCACCATCCGCACCGGGGTCGAGACGCGTCGCCTGCGCGTAGAAAACGGCAGGGTGACCGGCGTGGAAACGGCGAGCGGCGAGGCGATCACCGCCACGCGCGAGGTGCTGCTGTCTTCGGGGGCCATCGGCTCTCCGCGGCTTCTGATGCTCTCCGGCATCGGCCCGAAGGACCCTCTCGGCGATCTCGGCATCGAGGCGGTGTTCGACCATCCGGGCGTTGGCGCCAACCTGCAGGATCACCTCGACCTCTTCACCATTCTCGAATGCGCGGGCGACTTCACCTATGACAAATATGCCGAGCCCTTGTGGTCGGCGGTGGCCGGCCTGCAATATCTTTTGACCCGCAAGGGCCCCGTCGCCTCAAGCCTGTTTGAGACCGGCGGCTTCTGGTACGCGGAAGAGGGCGCGCGCTCGCCCGATATCCAGTTTCATCTGGGCCTCGGCTCCGGCATCGAGGCGGGCGTGGAGAAGATGAGGAACCCGGGCGTGACGCTGAATTCGGCCTATCTCAGGCCCCGTTCGCGCGGCAGCGTGCGGCTGAAATCGGCCAATCCTTCCGATGCGCCGCTGATCGACCCGAACTACTGGGCCGACCCGCATGACCGCGAAATGTCGATCCGCGGGCTGAAACTGGCGCAGGAGATCATGCATCAGAAGGCGCTTGCCCCCTTCATCAAGCGCGAGATGATTCCCGGCCCGGAGGTGAAGACGGACGAGGATTATTTCAACTATGCCTGCCGTCACGCCAAGACCGATCACCACCCCGCCGGCACCTGCCGCATGGGCAATGACGATCGCGCCGTTGTCGACCCGGAGCTGAAGTTCAACGGCCTTGCCGGCCTGCGCGTCGTCGACGCCTCGATCATGCCGACGCTGATTTCGTCGAACACAAACGCGGCGGCGATCATGATCGGCGAAAAGGCCGCCGACATGATTGCGCGCGAATACCGGCTTTGAGGGCTTGCGGCGGAAAACCGGCGGCCTTGGACGTTATAGAGATGAATGATTCACCCATCTGGCATAGACTCGCCAAACGGAAAGCCTTGCCGCCATCAATCTCCCCCCTTGAGGGGAGATGTCGCGAAAGCGACAGAGAGGGGTCTGGGCATAAGCCACACGTCCGGTGTCTCGGAAGCAGATCACCCCCCTCTGCCCCTGTCGGGGCATCTCCCCCTCAAGGGGGGAGATGGTGGGGTGCCTGCTTGTCATCCAGAGGACGAAGGGCACGACGAAGCACACGGAAAGGCCGGACATGGCGAAACGACCGACGATCATCGATGTGGCCCGCCATGCAGGGCTTTCCAAGTCGACGGTTTCGCTCGTGCTGCAGAATTCGCCGCTGGTGAAGCAGGAGACCCGCAAGCGCGTCGAACAATCGATGCAGGCGCTGAACTATGTCTATAACCGCGCGGCGGCAAACCTGCGCGGCGCGGAGGCCGGGCTGATCGGGCTCGTCATCAACGATCTCAGAAACCCCTTCTTCGCCGAATTCGCGGCGAGCGCCCAGATGGCCTTTGCCGAACACGGCTTTGCCACCGTGATCGCCAACACCGACGAGGACACCGCGATACAGGATCAAGTGATCGCCTCCATGGTGGAGCACGGCGTTTCGGCGCTGATCATGTCGCCGGCCTATGGTGATGACGGCGCGGTGTTCGAGCGGATCGCACGCGCCGGCATCCCGGCATTGCAGGTGCTGCGCATGGCCAATGCCGACACCACCCGCTTTCCCTTCGCCTCGCTCGATTACGAGGCCGGAAGCCTTGCCGCCGCCCGCCATCTCATTGAAACCGGCGCGAGGAACATCGCCTTCGTCGGCGGCCTGCCGGACAGGGCCGTCACCCACGAGCGCATGGCCGGCTACCGCGCGGTGATCGCCGAGACCGGCGCCGAACCCTTTACCCTGCTCGGACGCCCGACGCGCGCCTTCGGCCGCGATGCGGCGCTGAAGCTGTCGCAGGATCGCCGCAGACTCGACGCCGTGCTCTGCTTCAACGACCTTGTGGCGCTCGGCATGCTGGCGGGCTTTGCTGAAACCGGCGTCATTGTCGGTCGCGACATCGCCCTGGTCGGCTTTGACGACATCGAGGAATGCGCGCTGGCCTATCCCAAGCTCTCCTCCGTCCACTGCGACATCGGCGCCTTTGGCCGCAGCGCCGCCGCCACCATGCTGACATGGCTCGAGACCGGCGAGCGCCCGCCGGAGAAAGCGTTCTCGCCGGTAACGATGACCGTCAGGGATTCCAGCGGTGCGCGTTAGTCCTCCGGCGCCGGAGCGGCAGACCGAAATTTCCCCGTCGAAAATCGATCCCACCTGACGATCTGCAAGGCGTGAAGGCGCGAATCGGTTCATCGATGGTCTTGGCCGAAACCACCATATCTTGATGCGGTATTGATAAGACATACCATATACGGTGCGGCCATGATCTCGAACCGAGGGGAAGCCATCATGCCGGAAGCGCCTGCCGCGTTGGAAAAACTGTCCGCTGGAGCAGAGGAAAGACTGCCATCCTTCGTCGTCAAACGAAACGGCGCGCGGGTCGCGTTTTCGGCGGAAAAGATCGAGCGCGCGATCGAAAAGGCGGGCGAGGCGACCGGCGCATTCGGACCCGGCGAGGCGCGCAGGCTCACAGACCAGGTGGTCAAGGTCATCAGCCACAGCGCGCTTGACGATGCGATCGAAATCGAGCGCATTCAGGACATCGTCGAGCAGGCGCTGATTTCGGCAAACTTCTTCGAGACCGCCCGCGCCTATATCGTCTACCGCGAAAAACACGCCAAGCTGCGTGAAACCGGCAAGGTCGCCGTCGATGTGATTTCGTCGATCGACGAATATCTCGACCGCTCCGACTGGCGCGTCAATGCCAATGCCAATCAGGGCTATTCGCTGGGCGGGCTGATCCTCAACGTCTCCGGCAAGGTCGTCGCCAATTACTGGCTCTCCCATGTCTATGATCCGCAGATCGGCGAGGCCCACCGCGCCGGCGACCTGCATATCCACGATCTCGACATGCTGTCGGGCTATTGCGCCGGCTGGTCGCTTCGCACCCTGATCACCGAAGGGCTGAACGGCGTGCCGGGCAAGGTCGAGGCCGATCCGCCGAAACACATGTCGTCGGCCGTCGGCCAGATCGTCAATTTCCTCGGCACGCTGCAGAACGAATGGGCCGGCGCCCAGGCGTTTTCCTCCTTCGACACCTATATGGCCCCCTTCATCCGCAAGGACGGCCTCTCCTATGAAGACGTGCTGCAGTCGATCCAGGAGCTGATCTACAATCTGAACGTCCCCTCGCGCTGGGGCACGCAGACGCCCTTTACCAACCTCACCTTCGACTGGGTCTGCCCGGACGACCTGAAGGAACAGCGCCCGATCATCGGCGGTGAGGAAATGCCGTTCGCCTATGGCGAGCTGCAGGTCGAGATGGACATGATCAACCGCGCCTATATGGAGATCATGACCAAGGGCGATGCCAAGGGCCGGGTGTTCACCTTCCCGATCCCGACCTACAACATCACGCCCGATTTCCCCTGGGAAAGCGAAAACGCCACACGGCTCTTCGAGATGACGGCCAAATACGGCCTGCCCTATTTCCAGAATTTCCTGAACTCCGACCTTTCGCCCAACATGGTGCGCTCCATGTGTTGCCGGCTGCAGCTTGACCTGACGGAGCTTCTGAAGCGCGGCAACGGGCTTTTCGGCTCGGCCGAACAGACCGGCTCGCTCGGCGTCGTCACCATCAACTGCGCCCGCCTCGGCTTTTCCCACAAGGGCGACGAGGCCGGACTTCTGGCCCGCCTCGACGAATTGCTCGAGCTTGGCCGCGACAGCCTCGAAATCAAGCGCAAGGTGATCCAGCGGCTGATCGACGAGGGACTGTTCCCCTATACCAAGCGCTATCTCGGCACGCTGCGCAATCATTTCTCCACGCTCGGTGTCAACGGCGTCAACGAGATGATCCGCAATTTCACCGGCGACCGCGAGGATATCACCACCGAATGGGGCCATGATTTCGCACTGACAGTTCTCGATCATGTGCGCGAAAAGATCGTCTCCTTCCAGGAGGAGACCGGCCATCTCTACAATCTCGAAGCCACGCCGGCGGAAGGCACGGCCCACCGCTTCGCCCGCGAGGATGCCAAACGCTTCCCCGGCATCATCCAGGCGGGCACGCCGGAAAACGCCTATTATACCAATTCGAGCCAGCTGCCCGTCGGCTTCACCGAAGATCCTTTCGAGGCTCTCTCCCGCCAGGAGGCGCTGCAGAAGAAATATACCGGCGGCACGGTGCTGCACCTCTACATGGGCAGCCGCATCTCCTCCGGCGAGGCCTGCAAGGCGCTGGTCAAGCGCGCGCTGACAAATTTCCGCCTGCCCTACATCACCGTCACCCCGACATTCTCCATCTGCCCGACCCATGGCTATCTGGAGGGCGAGCACCAGTTCTGCCCGCAATGCGATGCCGAACGTCTGTCGAAAAAACGCGCCACGCTGATGGCCGCCGAATGAAAGGAAAAACCATGTCCGTGATTGAGAAAGACATCGTCGCCGAAACCGAGATCACGCTTTGCGATGACGAACGCCAACCCTGCGAGATCTGGACGCGGGTGATGGGCTATCACCGCCCGGTCTCCTCCTTCAACCGCGGCAAGAAAGGCGAATTCGCCGAGCGCCGCTATTTCCGGGAAATGCGCGGTGACCGGGCGTAACGAGGCGCAAGCGGAGAGGCACCGTTCAATCTCCCCCCTTGAGGGGGAGATGTCGCGGCAGCGACAGAGGGGGGTATGCAGAATATCCGCTGACGCTGAACCTGTCGAAATGGCTCACCCCCCTCTGCCCCGTTCGGGGCATCTCCCCCTCAAGTGGGGAGATCAAAAAGAGGCAGGCGGCGGTGCACATGACCTGCGCATCGGCGGCTTCGAGCCCTTTTCCCTTTGCGACTGGCCGGGCAAGATCGTGGCCACGCTGTTCCTGCAGGGGTGCCCGTGGCGGTGCCCCTATTGCCACAATCCCGCGCTTATCGATGCCTCGGCCGAAACCGGATACCGCTTTGCCGACATTCTCGAATTTCTCGAAACACGGCGCGGGCTGCTGGATGGCGTCGTCTTTTCCGGCGGCGAGCCGACGCTGCAGAAAGCACTCGTTCCGGCCATGACGACCGTGCGCGAAATGGGCTTCTGCGTCGGCTTGCACTCTGCAGGCCCTTATCCCGGGCGGTTGAAACATGCCCTGCCCCATGCCGACTGGATCGGCCTCGACATCAAGGCTTCGCGCCGCGACTATGACCGGATGACCGACGCGCCGAAAAGCGGCGAACGCGCGTTCCGGAGCCTGGAGCACGTTCTTTCAAGCGGAATCGACTACGAGATCCGCACCACCGTGCATCCCGAACTCCTCACGGCCGCCGACTTGGCCGAGCTCGAGGCCGATCTTTCCCGCTTCGGCATCGACGCCCACAAGATACAGACCTTCCGGATGGACGGCGTCGACCGGGATCGGCTCGCCAGCGCGCTCGCCAAACGCCGCAGCTGAGAAACCCGGGTCGCCCATACCCCGAGCCGAAATTCGGCATCGGCGCATTTTCGCCTTGTTTGGAAACAATACTGACAATCGAAAGAACAAGTCTTGAACCCAATAAAGAGCATTTCCATATAGCTTCTGTCGGCAGATTTTATGCCGTAACAAAGCGAGGAAAACTTGAGATGAACGAGACCGCATTGCTGCGTCCGGCGTGGACGCCACTTACGATTGCCCTGATGGTGATCGGCTTTGTCGTCTTCTGGCCGCTGGGCCTGGTCATGCTTGCATACATCATCTGGGGCGACCGGCTGAACATGACGAAGGGCGAATGGAAACGCTCTGCCGAACGGGCTTTCGGATCCTGCAGGCGCAACATGCGCAATGCGGACACGACCATGCATTCGACCGGCAATGCCGCTTTCGATGAATGGCGCCGCAGCGAGATGGACCGGATCGAGGCCGAGCGCCGCAAGCTTGACGAGATGCGCGCCGAATTCGACCGCTATACCGATGAGCTGCGCAGGGCGCGCGACCGGGAGGAATTCGACCGGTTCATGCGCGAGCGTGGTGGAAATTTCAATGCCTCCGGGTCGAACCCTGCGCCCGAAGCATAAGAGAAAATGACCTCCGATATCTTCCGGCATCGCCCTTTCCCCCAGGGTGGTGCCGTTTTTTTGTGCCCGCTTCTGGCGCGCCGGACGGAAAACCGCTACGCGTCAGCCGATGATCCTCAATGACGAGCCCTGACGTGGAAAAACGCGCCAAACCGACGACGATCGATCTCGGCGGCAGGGTGCTGCCGCTCAACCTGAAGACCAATGCGCGCGCCCGGCGGATGACGCTGAAGATCGAGCCCGGCGGCCATGCCGTCAGCCTCACGGTGCCGCCCGGTCTGGCGCGCCACGAGGTCGACGGTTTCCTGCGCCGCCACCATGACTGGCTGGTCGAACGGATGGCGCGGTTCGATGGCCGCAGCGCCGATATTACCGATGGCGGTGCGGTTTCGATCTTCGGCTTCGCCCACACAATCCGCCACAGCGGCAATCTGCGGGGGCTGACGACCGTTCGCGACGAGGGCGAGGGCAAGGTGCTGCTTGTTTCCGGCCCGGCCGAGAGCATCGGCCGCCGGGTCGCGGATTACCTGAAGAAGGAAGCGCGTCGCGAGATCACCGGGCGCGTGAAGGTGCATGCGGCAGCCAGCGGCAAATCCTATGCCTCGATTTCCTT
This sequence comes from Martelella sp. AD-3, assembly GCF_001578105.1. GTDB lineage: Bacteria > Pseudomonadota > Alphaproteobacteria > Rhizobiales > Rhizobiaceae > Martelella. The sequence continues at coordinate 4,308,904 of NZ_CP014275.1, forward strand.
CAAGGACACGCGTTCGCGCTGGGGGTCGTGCTCGTCTGCCGGCAATCTCAATTTCTCCTGGCGCATCGCCATGGCGCCCATGTTCGTCGTCGACTATCTCGCCGCCCATGAAGTGGCCCATCTTTCCGAGATGAACCATGGACCGCGTTTCTGGGCGCTGTGCGAAAGGCTCTGCCCGCGAACGCCCGAAGCGCGCCAATGGCTGAAAAACGAAGGGTCCTTCCTGCATGCGGTGCGTTTCGAGGCGCCCTTTGCCTGATCAAGCCTTCGCAGGCTCCCCTTTGTTGTGATAGAAAAGCATCATGAAAAGACCGGATATCAAGATCTGCGGTATAAGCACCAGGGAAACGCTCGACCACGTGATTGCCCGCGGCGCCACCCATGTGGGCTTCATCTTCTTCGAAAAGAGCCCGCGTCATGTGGAAATCGATGTTGCCGCCGGCCTGATCGAACACGTGCGCGGCCGGGCGAAGACGGTGGCCGTGAGTGTGAATGCCGACAACGAACTGCTTGAGGAAATCGTCTTCGGCGCTCGGCCCGACATGCTGCAGCTGCACGGCAAGGAGAGCGTCGACCGGGTGGTGACCGTCAAGGCACTGTACGGGCTGCCGGTGATCAAGGCGTTTTCAATCCGCACGCCGGAAGACCTTGCCTTTGCGCGCGACTACGAAGATGTCGCCGACCGCATTCTCTTCGATGCCAAGCCGCCGGAAAACGCCGTCCTTCCCGGCGGCAACGGCATTGCCTTTGATTGGCGCTTGCTTGCCGGCTATCAGGCGACTATCCCTTGGTTTCTGTCCGGAGGACTGAACGCGGAGAATGTGGGCACGGCGCTCACCGAGATCCACGCGCCGGGTCTTGACGTATCATCCGGTGTGGAAAGCGCGCCCGGCATAAAGGATCCGGCCCGGATCGATGCCTTTTTTGATGCCGTTGACAAGGCGCGGATGCGCCAGACGGCCTGATGGAGACTGACGTGAACGAGACGCCAAAACCAAACTCCTTCAAATCCGGCCCCGACGAGAGCGGCCTGTTCGGCATTTTCGGCGGCCGTTTCGTCGCCGAGACCCTGATGCCGCTGATCCTCGACCTGCAGGCCGAATGGGAAAAGGCCAAGACCGACCCGGACTTCAAGGCGGAGTTGACCTCGCTCGGCAAGCATTATACCGGTCGTCCGAGCCCGCTCTATCACGCCGAACGCCTGAGCGAACATCTCGGCGGCGCGAAGATCTATTTCAAGCGCGAGGAGCTGAACCACACCGGTTCGCACAAGATCAACAACTGTCTCGGCCAGATCCTTCTGGCCAAGCGCATGGGCAAGACGCGCATCATTGCCGAAACCGGCGCCGGCCAGCACGGCGTGGCCTCCGCCACCGTTGCCGCGCGTTTCGGCCTGCCCTGCGTCGTCTATATGGGCGCGACCGACGTCGAGCGTCAGGCTCCCAACGTCTTCCGCATGAAGCTTCTCGGCGCCGAGGTGAAGCCGGTGACCGCCGGTCACGGCACGCTGAAGGATGCGATGAACGAGGCGCTGCGCGACTGGGTCACAAACGTCGAAGACACCTATTACCTCATCGGCACGGCCGCGGGTCCGCATCCCTACCCGGAAATGGTGCGTGATTTCCAGGCGGTGATCGGCCAGGAAGCGCGCGCGCAGATCATGGAAGCCGAAGGGCGGTTGCCCGATCTGGTGATCGCGGCCGTCGGCGGCGGCTCCAACGCCATCGGCATCTTCCACCCCTTCCTCGACGATCCGGACGTGAAGATCGTCGGCGTCGAGGCGGGCGGTCGCGGGCTCGACGGCGAGGAACACTGCGCCTCGCTCACGGCCGGCGCGCCGGGCGTGCTGCACGGAAACCGCACCTATCTGCTGCAGGATGGCGACGGCCAGATCAAGGAAGGCCATTCGGTCTCCGCCGGGCTCGACTATCCGGGCATCGGACCGGAGCACTCCTGGCTCAACGATATCGGCCGGGTGGACTATGTGCCGATCCTCGACGACGAGGCGCTGGAAGCCTTCCAGCTGATGACCCGACTTGAGGGCATCATTCCCGCGCTCGAAGCCAGCCACGCGATTGCCGAGATCGTCAAGCGCGCGCCGAAAATGGGCAAGGACGAGATCATCCTCGCCAATCTTTCCGGTCGCGGCGACAAGGATGTTCACACGGTCGGCAAGATCCTCGGTATGGAGATGTAAGGTCCATGACGACAGGTTCGCGCGCGGACGCCATTGAGGAGATGTCGGAACTGGCGGAGGCCCTGTTCGACATTATCGAGGAGGAGAATGCGGACGTGCCGGATATCCGCCACGCCGTGGTGGAAGCGCTGGCCCACCAGAACCTCTACAATATCGAGATGGCGGCCGCGCTGTCAGCGCTTTCAGAAGGTCGACGGCCCGACGCCGAGCTGGACAGCCTCGTCTTGAACATGAAGGCGGTGCACAAATCGCTGGTCAAGGCGATTACGGCCTGGAACGAGGCGGAGTAGCCGTTTCCGCAAGGCCGGACGCGCCGCACGCCGGATATTTCGCATCGAGGATGCCACGGAGTTTAGAGTATGACCGAACGCATGGAAAAACGCTTTGCAGCCCTGAAGGCCGAGGGCCGGCCGGCGCTGATCACCTATTTCATGGGCGGCGATCCCGATTTCGATACCTCGCTTGAGATCATGAAGGCGTTGCCGAAGGCCGGCGCCGACGTGATCGAGCTCGGAATGCCTTTCTCCGACCCGATGGCCGATGGCCCGGCGATCCAGATGGCGGGCTTGCGCGCGCTGAAGGGCGGGCAGACGCTGGAAAAGACGCTGGAACTGGCACGTCAATTCCGCAGGCAAGATGCCGACACGCCGATCGTGATGATGGGATACTACAACCCGATTTACATCTACGGCGTCGAGCGTTTCGTGGAAGCCGCGCTCGAAGCCGGGATCGACGGGTTGATCATCGTCGACCTGCCGCCGGAAATGGACAATGAGCTGTGCATTCCGGCTCTCGCAAAGGGCCTCAACTTCATCCGCCTCGCCACGCCGACGACCGATGAGAAGCGCCTGCCGACGGTTCTGCGGAACACTTCGGGCTTCGTCTACTACGTGTCGATGAACGGCATTACCGGCTCGGCGCTGCCCGATCCCTCGCGCGTTGGCGCCGCCGTCTCACGCATCAAGGCGCATACCGATCTTCCCGTCTGCGTCGGCTTCGGCGTGAAGACGGCCGAACATGCCCGCCTGATCGGGGCTGCCGCCGACGGCGTCGTGGTCGGCACGGCCGTCGTCAACCAGATCGCCGGCACGCTGGACGCCAACGGCAAGGGCAGCAGGGATACTGTGGATGCCGTTGCCACTTTCGTGCGCGGGCTTTCGAGCGGCGTCCGCGACGCCCGCCTTGCGGCGGCGGAGTAAATCTGGCAAACCGCAGGCAATGCTATTCAGGAGGTTCATTTGGTGAACTGGATAACCAATTATGTGCGGCCGCGGATCAACTCCATGTTCGGCCGCCGCGAAGTTCCCGAGAATTTGTGGATCAAGTGCCCCGAAACCGGGGCCATGGTGTTTCACACCGATCTGGAAGAAAACAAGTGGGTCATTCCCTCCTCCGGCTACCATATGAAGATGCCGGCACGGGCGCGTCTGGCCGACCTTTTCGACAATGGCGCGTTCGAGGAGCTGCCGCAGCCGAAAGTGGCGCAGGATCCGCTGAAATTCCGCGATTCCAAGAAATATGCCGACCGGCTCAAGGAAAACCGCGCGAAGACCGGTCAGGAAGACACGATCATCGCCGGCGCCGGGACGCTTGAAGGCCTGAAGCTCGTTGCCGTTGTCCATGAGTTCAAGTTCCTTGGCGGTTCGCTCGGCATGGCCGCCGGCGAGGCGATCATCCAGGCCTTCGACCGGGCGCTGAAGGACCATTGCCCGCTGGTGATCTTCCCGGCTTCCGGCGGCGCGCGCATGCAGGAAGGCGTGTTGTCTCTGATGCAGATGCCGCGCGTGACGGTGATGGTGGAACTGATGCGCGAGGCCGGGCTACCCTATATCGTCGTCCTCACCAACCCGACCACCGGCGGCGTATCGGCCTCCTATGCCATGCTGGGCGACCTGCATATCGCGGAGCCGGGCGCCGAAATCGGCTTTGCCGGTCGTCGCGTGATCGAGCAGACCATTCGCGAACAGCTGCCCGACGGGTTCCAGACGGCGGAATATCTGCTGGACCACGGCATGGTGGATATGGTGGTCAAGCGCCACGACATTCCCGAGACGCTGGCGCGCGTGCTGAAGATCATGACCGGCGCGCCGCCGACGGCGACAGCAATGCTGGAAGCGCCGAGACAGAACGAGGCCATTGCCGACGAGACGCCGCACGAGCCCCTTGACAGCGGAGAGGCGCCGACGCCGCAGGGCTGAAGCGAACGCACAATGGAGGAGGAGGCCGCACCGGTTCCTTTCCGGCATGGCCCGCGCAGCAGGAGAAACGGTCCGGGAGTGAGATGCCGGGACCGGACACATCTGCGCGAAACGACAAACGAAACAGTGCGCGGCTGTTGAGAGCCTGGCGCACCGGAAATCGGACCAATCATGGACAACCATTCCTTCGGCGCCGCCGAGCGTGTGATCGATCACCTGATGCAGCTGCATCCCAAGGGCTTCGATCTGTCGCTGGAGCGGATCAGGGTTCTTCTTGAAAAGCTCGGCAATCCGCATCTGGCCCTGCCGCCGGTCATCCATATCGCCGGCACCAATGGCAAGGGCTCGGCAAGCGCCTTTTCACGCGCACTTCTCGAGGCGGCGGGTCTTTCCGTCCACGTCCATTCCTCGCCGCATCTCGTGCGCTGGCACGAGCGCTTCCGCATCGGCGGACCCGGGGGCGCAAGCGGCTATGTCGATGACCAGTTGCTGGCCGAAACGCTGAAGCGCGTGGAGGCGGCCAATGCCGGCGCCACGGCCACCGTCTTCGAGCTGCTGACCGCGGCGACCTTCGTGCTGTTTGCGGAGATCCCCGCCGATGCGGTTATTCTGGAAGTCGGCCTCGGCGGCCGCTTCGACGCCACCAATATCATCGACAAGCCGGCCGTCAGCGTCATCATGCCGATCTCGCTTGACCACCAGGCCTATCTCGGCGACCGGGTCGAACTGATCGCCGCCGAGAAGGCCGGCATCATGAAGCCGGGCGTGCCCGTCGTCATCGGCCAGCAGGAATACGAGGCCGCCGAGGAAGTGCTGATCGCCACCGCCGACCGCCTCGGCTGTCCGCTGCATCTCTACGGCCAGGACTACAGCGCCCATGAGGAACACGGACGCCTCGTCTACCAGGACGGCGACGGGCTGATGGACCTGCCGCTGCCGGCGCTCCCCGGCCGACACCAGTATGCCAATGCGGCGGCCGCGATCTCCGCGGTGAAGGCGGCCGGCTTTTCCGTTGACGAGCAGGCGGCCGAGAAGGCGATGCGCAACGTGTTCTGGCCCGCGCGCCTGCAGCGGCTTTCTGAAGGCGACCTGGTGACGGCGGCGCCCGACGGCAGCGAGATCTGGCTGGACGGCGGGCACAATCCCGGCGCCGGCGAGGTGATTGCCGAAGCGCTTGCCGGCTTCGAGGAACGCGACCCGCGCCCGCTGTTTCTGATTATCGGCATGATCAATACCAAGGACCCGTTCGGCTTCTTCGAGCATTTCGCGGGGCTTGCGAACTACGTCTACTGCGCCCCGATCAAGGGCACGGAAGCCTCCATCGATCCCGTGGCGCTGGCGTCCTCGGCCGCCGATGCCGGATTGTCGGCCGAGCCGGTCTCCTCGATCGGAGAGGCGCTGGCGGCGATCTGCCTGCGAACCCGCGCCGATCAGCCGCCGCCGCGGATTCTCATCGGCGGTTCGCTCTATTTCGCCGGCAACGCGCTGTTCGAAAACGGCACGCCGCCGCTTTGACGCTCCGGATTTCGGACGCAAAAAGGCCGCAGCGACGTTGTCGTCCGCTGCGGCCTTTTTTGTCGATCAGTAGCGGTAGTGTTCCGGCTTGAACGGGCCTTCAGGCGTCACGCCGATATAGGCAGCCTGTTCTTCGGAAAGCACGGTCAGCTTCGCCCCGAGCTTGTCGAGATGAAGGCGCGCGACCTTCTCATCGAGATGTTTCGGCAGGACGTGAACGGTGTTTTCGTATTTGTCGCGGTTCTGGAAGATTTCCATCTGCGCCAGCACCTGGTTGGTGAACGATGCCGACATGACGAAGGAGGGGTGGCCCGTGGCATTGCCGAGGTTCAGCAGACGGCCCTCGGAGAGCAGGATCAGCCGCTTGCCGTCAGGGAAGGCAATCATATCCACCTGCGGCTTGATGTTGGTCCACTTGTAATTGCGCAGCGCGTTGACCTGAATTTCATTGTCGAAATGGCCGATATTGCCGACAATCGCCATGTCCTTCATCTCGCGCATATGCTCGAGGCGGATGATGTCCTTGTTGCCCGTGGTGGTGACGAAGATATCGGCGGTGGAGACGACATCTTCCAGCAGCACGACCTCGAACCCGTCCATGGCGGCCTGAAGCGCGCAGATCGGATCGGCTTCCGTCACTTTCACGCGGGCGCCGGCGCCCGAAAGCGATGCGGCCGAACCCTTGCCGACATCGCCATAGCCACAGACGACGGCAACCTTGCCCGCCATCATCACATCGGTCGCGCGGCGGATACCGTCAACCAGCGATTCCTTGCAGCCATATTTGTTGTCGAATTTCGACTTGGTGACGGAGTCATTGACGTTGATCGCCGGGAAGGGGAGCTGGCCGGCACGGGCAAGCTGGTAAAGCCGGTTGACGCCCGTCGTGGTTTCCTCGGTCACGCCCAGAAGCGCATCACGCTGTTTGGTGAAGAAGCCGGGCGTTTCGGCCATGCGCTTCTTGATTTGCGCGAACAGCACTTCCTCTTCTTCCGAGCCGGGCTTGGAAAGAACGTCTTCGCCGGCCTCGGCGCGCGCGCCGATCAGGATATACATGGTGGCATCGCCGCCATCATCGAGGATCAGGTTCGACTGGCCGCCGTCTGACCACTGGAAGATCCTGTCGGTGTAGGACCAGTATTCCTCGAGGCTCTCGCCCTTCACTGCAAAGACCGGCGTTCCGGTGGCGGCGATCGCGGCAGCGGCATGGTCCTGGGTGGAGAAGATGTTGCAGGAGGCCCAGCGGACATCGGCGCCGAGCGCTTTCAGCGTCTCGATCAGCACGCCGGTCTGGATCGTCATGTGCAGCGAGCCGGAAATGCGCGCGCCCTTCAGCGGCTGGCTTTCGCCAAACTCCTCGCGCGCGGCCATCAGGCCCGGCATTTCGGTTTCCGCGATATCCAGTTCCTTGCGGCCATAATCGGCCAGCGCGATATCGGCAACGATGAAATCTTCTGTGGCGCTCATTGATAACTCCCGAGGCAAAAGGATAGTGCGGCGTCTGGCCCGGTCATGCGGGCAACGCGCATTTTCAGTTTGCATCGTTAGTAACAGCCCCGGAGGAAACTGACAAGAAAGACATAAAGATTTCTTTATGTGCTTCTGGTCCTGTCTGCTTCTCGGCCAGTCATGGGTCCGTTGAACCAACAGACGTGACCGGTGGTTCGTATGGGTAGAACTACCGATCTGCCTTGAACCCGCCGATGAGGTGTGCTCCTTCCTTCGCGCCCTGCCCGTCAATCACATAGGTGCCGCCCATAGCCTTGGCGGCATCCCCATAAAAGGCGCCTTCAACGGCAGAGGTATTCTGGTTGATAACGCTGGTGTCGTCATCGTAAATGCGATTGACGCCGCTCGGCGTATACTCTGATTCAAACAACGCGATTGTTCCGGGGTCGGAGGTGAACTCGGCGCCGTTAATCGTGCCATCAAACGAGATTCGCTGGTTCGGCCCGTCAGGATAGATGGACCCATAGAGCGTACCCTCACCAAAGTTGACGGTAGCACCAAAGGTATCACTTATCGCTCCGGAAGAGCCATCCGATTGGAAGGCAAACCCGGAATGCTCACCATGATAAATTGCCCGTCCTGTCGTCGGCATGTTTTCGGTCAGGCCTTCGCTGGACCGGAAGGCATAGAGAGCGACGTCGTTATCCGAAACATCGTAGGCATCAATAACCGCAACGATCGGATCATCGTCGAGGCTGTAGGTTGTCATATAGGCGGCCGCCTGACCGCCTGATCCACCACTACCGCTTCGCGGTGTGAACGTTCGCTCACTGCCGGCATAGGCACCCTCCAGAATCCGGACCGTCATTGACCCATCATCATTCCGAGTGAACAAAGCATTTGAATCTTCCGACCGCCATCCTGCGCCGCCTTCATTTGTCGTCGCGGAGTAGCCGATAGCGTTTGGTGGCGGCATTTCTGGTTCTGCAGGCGCTCCACCATCGCCAATTGGCCCCCCATCGATGCCCCCGCCACTGCTGCCGCCGCCGCTGCAGCCTGCAAGCGCTGTCAGCGCCACCGCACCCGCCAGCTTGAGATAGATCGTCGTCATGTCCCCGGCCCCCACCGTCACTGTTCACTACCCGTAAACCATGTGTCGCAACCGCGGCGCGTGCGATCAAGCGGAAAGTGGCGGAAATATGGTCAGTGGTTGACGAACCGCAAAAAGGGAAGCTACTTCACTTTCGCTCTCTCCACCTGCGCTCAAGTCCGAGCAAGCTGATCCCGGCAGGCCTGCAATATTCTGAGCCTTGCATATTGGCGGTCATAATAGCCGGCAAGCGCCGGATCGGGATCAAGCCGGGTAGGGGCGGCCTGCATGGCCGCTGCCGCCGGCGTGAGGCCGGGGTAGAGGTTTGAGGCAGCGGCGGCGTTGATGGCGGAGCCCAGCAGCACGACATCCTCGGTTGGCGAGATATGCACAGCAAGGCCGGTTACGTCGGCGTATAGCTTTGAAAGGAGAGGGTTTCTCCGGTGGCCTCCGGCAAGGTGAAGGCCGGAGGCGGGAATGCCGTTCCCGCCCAGATGTTCGAGGATCTGCCTGAGCGAAAGGGCAATGGCGATCGAGGCGCGCCAATAGAGCTTGCAGAGGCCGTCGAAGGATTTGTCGAGGGTGAGGCCGGCGATCATGCCGGTCATGGTCGGATCGGCAAAGGGTGAGCGGTTGCCGTGGAAATCCGGCAGGATATCGAGCCCGTCGGCAAAGCCGGGACCGTGTTCGGCGAGCGCTGCCGTGAGCCTGGCGATAACCTCCTGGTGGCGAGCTTCCGTTGCCTGGCCGCCCTCGGCATGAACTTCGAGCAGATGATTGAGCAAACCTCCGGTTGCGGATTGGCCGGCCTCGAAGGCCCACCGGCCCGGATGGATCGCGGCAAAATAGGGGCCCCACAGGCTTCCGGCAAAGACAGGCTCACGGCCCTGGCCGATCAGGCAGCTCGAGGTTCCGCCGATCAGCGCAAGTTCGCCCGGCGTCTCCGATGCCGGAAGCGCGCCAAGGGCTCCGGCATAGGCATCGACCATGCCGGCGGCAACCGCGACCTTCTCGTCCAGTCCCAACGCCTGCGCCGCTTTGCCAGTCAGCCTGCCGACGGAGGCGCCGGGCGGGCAGGGCACGTGCGCGGTGCCCGCCTTTTCGGGCAGGTCATCAAGGCCGAATGTTCCGAGAAGCGCGCGCGGCCAGGGCGCGTCACTGTCGGCCCTGTAGAACCATTTTGTAACAAGCGTGGAGACCGAGCGCGCCGGATTGCCGGTGGCGCGATAGCTCAAATAGTCGGCGAGGTCGAAGAAGCCGCCCGCGCGTTGCCAAAGGTCGGGCCGGTTGCGCTTCAGCCACAACAGCTTCGGCACCTGCATTTCCGGCGAGATCGTTCCGCCCGAATGCCGCACTGCCGGGTCATCGGTGGCGCTCAGCTCTTCCGCTTCAGCCTCGGCGCGGTGATCGAACCAGGCGAGGGTATCGAAAACACCGTCCTCATCCTCGGAGATCGGCAACGGATTGCCTGCCGCGTCGCGCAAAACCAGCGAGCAGGTCGCGCCGAAGGCAAGCCCCGCGACCTGCTCCGCGCCGAGGCCCGCTGCAAGACGTGCGGCCCGAACGGCAGTCGCCGTCGTCCGCCAGATATCGTCAGCGCTGTATTCGCCGCGCCGGGCGCCCGGGCGCCGCAGCCGCAGTGGCTCCACCGTGCGGGCGAGCATGGTGCCGGTCTTATCGAAAACGCCTGCCCTGACGCTTGCCGTGCCGACATCGACCGCAATCACATGATCGCGCATCCTGCACGCTCCCCCACCTGTCCGTATTTTCGCACAAAGTGGACGAGATTATTCGTTTCGTCAAACCTTCCGACAGCGCAGGGCCGCCCCCCGCGAAGTCGCGAGCGTGACGAGAAAGAGAGGCGCCGGGCGCCTCGGGCCCGTATCGGTTTCAGCCGGATGGCCTATGCCAGGTCGCCGGCAATATAGCGCTTCAGCGTTTCGGCGGTTCCGACGGTCCTCAGGCTTTCAAGCGCCGTCGAAAAGCGCCTGCGGAAGGTTTCATTATCGGCGATCGAACCAAAGATGGCGCGGTCCTGAAGGAAGATCATCGGATCCTGCCTGCTTTCAAGCGCCGCCTTGTGCAGGCGGTCCGCGCTTTCGTCGTTAAAGCGGATTTCCCTGCCGCTGTCGGACGTGCCCTCGAAATAGCGGCACCAGAGCGCCGAGACCAGTGCGAGGCCGACGACGTCCAGCGCCTTCTCGAGCCGGGCGGCGGTCGAGGGCAGGATGAATTTCGGCTGACGGTTCGAGCCGTCGAGCGCCAGCCGTTCGATCGTGTCGCCGATCTTCGGATTGGCGAAGCGGCGGGCGATCAGTTTGTAGTAACCGGTGAGATCGGTATCGGGCACGGGCGGCACGATCGGGATGATCTCGTCCTTTTCCAGCTTTTCGAGAAAGGCGGCGATCAGTTCGTTTTCCATCGCCTCGTGGACGAAGTGGATGTCGAGCAGCTCGCCCGGATAGGCGATTGCCGCATGGCCGCCGTTGAGGATCCTGAGCTTCATCAGTTCGTAAGGGCTGACGTCGTCAACAAAGGTGACGCCGACCTCTTCCAGCGCCGGACGGCCGAGCGGGAAATCATCCTCCAGCACCCATTGCTTGAAGCCTTCGCAAAAAACCGGCCAGTTATCCTCAATGCCGTATTCGTCGCGCGTGATGTCACGCTCGCGCTTGCCGGTCGCCGGTGTGATCCGGTCGACCATGGCATTGGGAAAGGCGACATTCTCGCGGATCCATCCAGCGAAAGCGGGATCGGAGAGTTCGGCAAGGCCGGAAACCGTGGCTTTCGTCACCGCGCCGTTATGGGGGATGTTGTCGCAGCACATCACGGTAAACGGCGGAACACCTTCCGCGCGGCGCTTTTTGAGACCGGCGATGATCAGGCCGAAAGCCGTCTTCGGCACATCCGGATTTTTACCATCGGCGACGATTGCCGGATGGGCCGGGTCGAACTTGCCGGTTGCCGGATCGATGAAATAGCCGCCCTCCGTCACCGTCAGCGAGACGATGCGGATTGCCGGATCGGCGAGCCTTTCGATCATCCCCGCATAATCCGGCGGCGCGATCATGTCGATCATCGCGCCGGTGATGGTTGCAGCACTTGCATCGGCCTCCTGATCAACCACCGTCGTCAGAAAGTCCTGGCCGGCAAGAATCTCGCGCATCTTCGTGTCGGAAGGCATGACGCCGGCCCCGACGATCGCCCAGTCAAGATCCCGGCCCTTGTTGAAGAGCTCATGCAGATAGACCGCCTGATGCGCCCGGTGAAAATTGCCGACGCCGAAATGGAAAATGCCGGCGGAAAGGGCGCTGCGGTCATAGGCCGGAATGGCCGCCCTGTCCGCGTGCTGGTCAAGGCTTTCGAGATTGAGGGGCTTTGTCATGTTTCAGTTCCGCTATTGGCATTTCGGTATTCGATCGGAAGCGGGACGGTTGCTACCGTGTCGCCAGACCGTTTGCGTCGAACCGGTAGAGCCGTTCCGGGTCGGGCGAGATGAAGACGGTATCGCCATGGCGGACCGGAAACTCGCCGTCCGTGCGGGTAGTGATATGGCCGAGCTCCGGCACATCCACATGCAGGAAGGTGTCGGAGCCCAGATGTTCGGAAACCGCGACCTTGCCTTTCCATCGGCCGCTTTCGGTGGACAAGGCGACATGTTCGGGCCTTATACCGATCGTGTGGGCGCCGAATTCCTCCGCCGTTTTGCCGTCGATGAAATTCATCTTCGGCGAGCCGATAAAGCCTGCGACGAACAGGTTGGCGGGGCTGCGGTAGAGTTCCAGCGGCGAGCCGACCTGCTCGATATTGCCGGCGCGCAGGACCACGATCTTGTCGGCCATGGTCATGGCCTCCACCTGGTCATGGGTCACATAGATGGACGTCGCGCCAAGCTGCTGGTGCAGCTCGGATATCTCAAGGCGCATATTGACCCGGAGCGCCGCATCGAGGTTCGACAGCGGCTCGTCGAACAGGAAGCATTCCGGCGATCGCACGATCGCCCGGCCGATGGCGACGCGCTGGCGCTGTCCGCCGGAAAGCGCGCGCGGCTTGCGTTCCAGATAGTCGGTCAGGTTCAGGATCTGCGCCGCCTCGTTGACCTTGCGGTCGATCTCGGCCTTGTCCATGTTCGCCATTTTCAGCGGAAAGCCGATATTGGATCGCACGCTCATATGCGGATAAAGCGCGTATGACTGGAACACCATGGCAAGGCCGCGCTTGGCCGGCGGCTTGGCGGTGGCATCCTCGCCGTCGATCAGGATGCGGCCGCCGGAAACATCCTCGAGCCCCGCGATCAGGCGCAGCAGCGTGGATTTACCGCAGCCCGAAGGGCCGACGAAGACGACGAATTCGCCGTCGTTGATTTCGAGATCGATGCCGGGAATGACGGCATGTTCGCCAAAGCGCTTGGAGACGTTTTCAAGTCTGATGCTGCCCATTGGTCTTGTCCTTATTTAACCGCGCCGAAGGTGAGCCCGCGCACGAGCTGCTTCTGCGAAAACCAGCCGAGGATGACGATCGGCGCAATCGCCATGGTCGAGGCGGCGGAAAGCTTGGCGTAGAACAGGCCTTCCGGGCTCGAATAGGAAGCGATGAAGGCCGTCAGCGGCGCCGCCTTGGAGGCCGTCAGGTTGAGGGTCCAAAAGGCTTCGTTCCAGGCAAGGATGATATTGAGAAGAAGGGTCGAGGCGATGCCCGGCACCGCCATCGGGGTGAGCACATAGATCAGCTCCTTGCCGAGCGTCGCGCCGTCCATGCGGGCGGCCTCGAGAATTTCGCCGGGGATTTCCTTGAAATAGGTGTAGAGCATCCACACCATGATCGGCAGGTTGATCAGCATCATCACCACGATCAGGCCGATGCGCGTGTCGAGCAGGCCGAGATCGCGGAAGATGATGTAGATCGGCACAAGCACGCCGACGGCCGGCAGCATCTTGGTGGAAAGCATCCAGAGCAGCACGTCCTTGGTGCGGGGCGTAGGCGAGAACGCCATCGCCCAGGCAGCCGGCACGGAGATCAAAAGCCCGATCACCGTGGAGCCGAGGGAGATCGCCACCGAGTTCCAGAAATGGTGGAAATAGCTGGAGCGCGCCTGCACCTCCACATAGTTCTCCAGCGTCCAGCGGAAAAACAAAAACGAGGGTGGCGAGGAAACAGCCTCGCTTTCCGTCTTGAAGCTCGTCAGCACCGTCCAGAGGATCGGAAAGAAAATGAGGAGTGCTACGACCCACGCAAGAAGCGTGAAGGCCAGCTTTTTCTGCGTCGTGACCTGGCGTGCCATCGTCAGTCCTCCAGATTCTTGCCGATCATCCGCACCAGGAAGATCGCAACGATATTGGCGAGAATGACGGCGATGATGCCGCCGGCAGAAGCGCCGCCTACGTCGAACTGCAGCAATGCCTGCATGTAGACGAGATAGGTGAGATTGGTGCTCTCCGTTCCCGGGCCGCCATTGGTGGTGACCAGGATTTCGGCGAAGACCGAAAGCAGGAAGATCGTCTCGATCAAAACGACGACGGTGATGGCGCGGGCCATATGCGGCAGAATGATGTAGATCAGCCGGTTCCAGGCGTTCGCCCCGTCCATTTCGGCCGCCTCCTTCTGCTCTTCGGACAGCGACTGAAGCGCGGTCAGAAGAATGAGCGTGGCGAAGGGCAGCCACTGCCAGGCGACGATCAGGCTGATCGAGGTGAGCGGGATCGATGACAGGAAGTCGATCGGCTGGATGCCGATGAAGCGCGCGAGCGAGGCGAACAGCCCGTTGACCGGGTTCATCAGCATGTTCTTCCACACGAGCGCCGAAACCGTCGGCATGACGAAGAAGGGAGCGATCACCAGAATGCGGACAATGCCCTGGCCGAAAATCGGCTGGTCGAGCAGCAGCGCCAGCGCGATGCCGCCGACAACTGTGGCAAACAGCACGCCCCCGACGAGGATCAGCGTATTGCCGATCGCCTGGAAGAAGGCCGGATCGGTGAGGAAGAAGCGGTAGTTCATGAAGCCGGCAAAGCTCTCCGTTCCCGGCATCAGCAGATTGTACCGGAGGAAGGAGAAGTAGACGGTCATCGACAGCGGAACGATCATCCACAAGAGGAGCAGAATGACCGAGGGCGCCATCATCAGCCGCGCCGCGTTTCGGGTATGGGTCGTCGCCATTTCGGTTTTCCCCGCTCTGTGAGGCGGGCCGCATATCCGGCCGCGTCACGTCATAATAGTTCCGCAACGGGCTTTGCCCGGCACCGGAAATCGCGAGAGCCGCCGACGGCAAAACGCGCGGCGGCTCTCAAGAACAGTTTGGCAGAAAGGAAAAGGCGGGCGGCCGGACAACGGGTTCCGACCGCCCTCAGGAGGAAGCCTTACTTCGGGTAACCAGCCTTCATCATCTCACGCGCGGTGAGCTGCTGCGCATTCGAGAGCGCCTGGTCGGCCGTGGTGTTGCCGGCAAGAGCTGCCGAGAACTGCTGACCAACCGCGGTGCCAATGCCCTGGAATTCCGGGATCGAGACGAACTGCGCGCCGGTATAGGGGATATCCTGAACCGAAGGCTTCTTGGTGTCGACCGCGTTGATCGATTCCAGCGTCATCTCGGCGAAGGGGGCTGCCTTCTGGTAGTCCGCGTTCTCGTAAAGCGAGGTGCGGGTGCCGGGAGGGGCCGCGCGCCAGCCGTCCTGTTTCGCAACAAGATCGGTATAGTGCTTGGAGGTTGCCCAGGCGACGAAGGCCTTGGCCGCATCGGCCTTGGTCGTCGAAGCCGGGATGGCGAGGTTCCACGACCACAGCCAGTTGCCGCGATTGCCGATATCGCCCTTTTCCGGGAAAAGGGCGAAGCCGACCGAATCGGCGACCTTGGATTCATCCGGATCGGTCACGAAGGAAGCGGCGACCGTGGCATCGATCCACATGCCGCACTTGCCCTGCTGGAACAGCGCCAGATTTTCGTTGAAGCCATTGGAAGAAGCGCCGGGCGGACCGTAGTTGTTCATCAGGTCCAGATAATCCGTCAGCGTCGCCTTCCATTCCGGCGTGTCGAACTGGGGTTTCCACTCCATGTCGAACCAGCGCGCGCCGTAGGAATTGGACATGGCGCCGAGGAAGGCCATGTTCTCGCCCCAGCCGGCCTTGCCGCGCAGGCAGATGCCGTAAATGCCGGCATCCTTGTCCGTCATGGCGGCGGCCGCCTTCTTGATGTCGTCCCATTTCGGTTCGGCCGGAATGGTTACGCCGGCCTTTTCAGCCAGATCCGTGCGGTACATGACCATGGCGCTCTCGCCGTAGAAGGGCACGGCATAAAGCGTATCATCGACCGAAAGGCCGCCGGCGATCGCCGGCAGAAGGTCGCCCGCGTCATAATCGGCGGGCAGATCGTTAAGCGCCAGGAGCCAGTCCTGCTTTGCCCAGATCGGAACCTCGTAATTGCCGATGGTCAGCACGTCGTACTGGCCGCCCTTGGTGGCGATGTCGGTGGTCACCTTCTGGCGCAGCACGTTTTCCTCAAGCGTGACCCACTCAAGTTCGATATCGGGATGCTGCGAGGTGAAATCGTCGGTGAGCTTCTGCATGCGGATCATGTCGCCGTTGTTGACGGTGGCAATGGTCAGCGTTTCGGCCGAAGCGACGCCGGTGAGCGCCGCAAGCGAGCACGCGCCCAGAAGTATCGTGTGCAGTCTCATACTCGTTCCTCCCTCAGAATTGAGCAATAGCTTACGATGTGGGCAATTACCCATCATTCATTGCTAAGTGTCAAGTGGGCGAATGCTCATACTTTGGGCGAATGCAACATCCTCCTGTTTTTCAAGAAGAAATTCTCAGCATGATCACAGCGCCACAACAGTGAACTGCTGCAGCGATCGCGATCAGAGTCGACAGATGTCGGAAAAGTCAGTCCTGCAGCAGCAGATAACGCGCCGCGTCCTCGTCGGTGATCAGGGCATTGATCAGGCGGCCTCTCAGCGCGCCGCGGATGGCGCGGTGCTTGGGCTTGCCGCGGGCCATGCCGAAGATGATCGTATCCTCGGTCGAGGGCAGGGGGATGCTGGCGACGCGCTGGTTGATCGGGTGATCGAGCAGCCTCCCGTCATCATTGAAAAGCCAGCCGCAGATCTCGCCCGCCGCGCCAACGGCCACCAGTTCCTCCATCTCGCCTGCGGTAAGAAAGCCGTCCAAGAGCAGAGGACCCTTCGGGCCGAGCTCGCCGATGCCGACGAAGGTGACATCGGCCTTGCCGCCAAGCTCCAGCGTCGGCTTCACCAGCGGCTGGGCGTGGAACAGGGCGCGTTCCTCCGGCGTCGACACCAGAACCGGCAGCGGCATCGGAAAATGCCGCGCCTGGATGGCGTCGGCCATCAGAAAGATGACGTTGTAATAGGCGGCCGAGCCATCGGGGCTGATGTTGCCGGTGAGGGAGACGATACGGTGTTGCGGGCAGGCCATCGGCGGCAATTGCTCCACCGCCGAGCGCAGCGTGCGCCCCGTGCCCATGGCGAGCACGGTCGGCTCGTTTCGCTTCAGCCAACGCTCGATCTCGGCCGCGCCTTCCTCGGCTATGCCGGTCGGCGCCGTATCACTGTTCGGATCGCTCGGCACGACCTGCACCTGCTTCAGCCCGTAACGCTCCTGAAGCGCCGCCGAGAGCGCCATGCATTCGGCGATGGGGTGGTCGAGGCGCACCTTGATCAGCCGTTCGGACATGGCAAGCGAGACGAGGCGCTGCGCGCTCTGGCGCGAAATTCCCATGGCGGCGGCGATCTCGTCCTGCGTGCGACCCGCCACATAATAGAGCCAGCCGGCCCGAGCCGCCTCGTCAAGCCGCGATGCGCTGCCGGATTTTTTCGCCATTTTCTCGCTTACCCCGCCTGGTTGACCCCTCGTCAATATCGCGCGCCAGAATAGCCATGTCATGGCCGCCCTGCCAAGCGGCCCCGTCAAAAGCCGCTAAAATCGATTTGACGCCTCGTTCCGATCGTTGCACGATCCCGTCCATTCGAGGAGCATCCCAAGAGCGAGGAAAAAATGACGAAACGCATCGTTTTCACCGGCGGCAGCGGCAAGGCTGGCCGCGACGTGATCCCCTATCTTCTCGACAGGGGACATGACGTCCTCAATCTCGATCTGGTCGCGCTCGATCATCCGGACGTCACGACGCTGATCACGGATCTGACCGACAGCGGCCAGGTGTTCAATGCCATGTCCATGCATTTCGGCATGGACCGCTATGAGAACGGCAAACTGCCGGAAGCACCCGACGCAGTCGTCCACTTCGCTGCCATTCCGCGCGTGATGATCACGCCCGACAACGTCACCTACCAGACCAATGTGATCTCGACCTACAACGTAATCGAGGCGGCGATGAAGCTCGGCGTGCGCAAGGTCATCATTGCCTCCAGCGAGACCACCTACGGCGTCTGCTTTGCCGAGGGCGACCGGGACTTTCACGCCTTTCCGCTGGAAGAGGATTACGATGTCGATCCCCTCGACAGCTACGGGCTCTCCAAGGTCTGCAACGAGAAGACGGCGCGCGCCTTCGCGCTGCGCTTCGGCGCCGATATCTATGCGCTCCGGATCGGCAATGTCATCTCGCCGGACGATTATGCCAAGTTCCCGGCCTTCCTCGCCGATCCGCCCTCACGCAAGCGCAATGCCTGGAGCTATATCGATGCGCGCGACCTCGGGCAGATCGTCGATCTCTGCCTCGAGAAGGACGGTCTCGGCTTCGAAGTCTTCAACGCCACCAATGACACGATCACGGCCAACGAGAAGACGGTCGACTTCCTGAAGAAATACGCACCGAACACGCCGATCACCCGGGAGATGGGCGATTACGAAGCGCCGCTTTCCAACCGCAAGATCCGCGAGGTTCTGGGGTTTGAGGAACAGCACGACTGGCGCAAATATGTGAAGTGAAGACAGGGGGCGTTGCCCCACCAATCTCTCCCCTTGAGGGAGAGATGCCCCGAAAGGGGCAGAGAGGGGTGAACCCCTTCAACGAACGCGGCCTATGCGGCTCATGCCCTTTACCCCCCTCTGTCGCTTTCGCGACATCTCCCCCTCAAGGGGGGAGATCGGTGGGCGGAAGATCGGCCAGCACCTGATTTCGGCAACAGCCTAACCAGACAGCCGCTCCTCACGTCCCCGAAACGCTGTGCCACAGCGCCTTGTCGCCGATCTCGGCGAGCATTTTCGCGTGCGCCTCGGCCTCTTCCGCGTGAACGCGCGAGGGGAGCGGGCGGGGGCGGACGAGGGGCGGCAGCTTGCGCAAATTGCCGTCGCTGTCATATTCATCCGCCGAGCCCGCATTGACCAGGCGAAAGGCCGCCTGACGCCCGCCAGACATCTCGATATAGACCTCTGCCAGCAATTCCGCATCGAGAAGCGCGCCGTGCTTGGTGCGGTGGGCATTGTCGATCGAATAGCGCTTGCAGAGAGCGTCGAGGCTGTTGGGACCCATCGGGTGCTTGCGGCGCGCAAGCGCCAGCGTGTCGACCACCATCTCCTGGTCGATCGGCGGTTTGCCGAGCCGGCCGAGTTCGGCGTTGATGAAGCCCATGTCGAAGGCGGCATTATGGGCGATCCAGCGGGCGCCGTCAAAAAAGGCCAGGAGATCGTCGACCACATCGGCAAAGACCGGCTTGTCCTTCAGGAACTCGTCCGAAATGCCGTGCACCTGAAGTGCTTCCGGATGCACGGTCTTGCCGTCCGGATTGACATAGACATGGAAGGTCTTTCCGGTCGGGAAATGGTCGATCAGCTCGACGCCGCCGATCTCGATCAGCCGGTCGTCATTCTTGTCCATGCCCGTTGTTTCGGTATCGAAAATGATATCGCGCGTGACCTTCATCACCGCTCCTTAGTCTTTCTGCGCCGCGTCGTCCGCCGCCTTGTTCTTCAGCTCGGCAATGATGTGACCGACCGCCGCCCGCGCCTCGTCAATGCCGTGCCCCGTGTCGACAATATAGTCGGCCCGCGCGCGTTTTTCGCCATCGCCAAGCTGGCGTTTCAGCACTGTTTCGAACTTTTCCACTGTCATATCCGGCCGCGCCAGCACGCGTTCGCGCTGGATCGCGGGATCGCAGGTGACGACGAGCACGTAATCGACGGCGCGCTCGGCCCCGGTCTCGAACAGGAGGGGGATGTCAAGCACGGCGATCGGTGCTTCGTCGGCGCGCGCCTTTTCCAGGAAGCGGTCGCGCTCCTCGCGCACCAGCGGGTGGACGATCGCCTCCAGCTTCTCGAAATTTTCCGGCTTGCCCGCAAGCGCCCTGCTGAGGCGCGCGCGATCGATTACGCCATTTTCGACAACGCCCGGAAAGGCGGCCTCGACCGGGGCCACGGCCCGGCCGCGATAAAGCGCATGCACCACCTCGTCGGCATTTTGTACCGGTATGCCGGCCTCGGTGAAAAAGCCCGCCGTGGTGGACTTTCCCATGCCGATCGATCCGGTGAGGCCGAGAATGATCATCCGTTCGCCTCAAGATCGGCGATGATTTCATTTCTTAACGCGTCATCGACCTCGGGCTTCCTGCCGAACCATTTTTCAAAACCCGGCACGGCCTGATGTAAAAGCATGCCGAGGCCGTCCGCCGTCCTCAACCCATGCGCCTTCGCCTGTTTCAGGATCGGCGTTTCGAGCGGCACATAGACGATATCGGCTACAATGGCGTTTTCGGAGAGGAGGCCGAAGTCAAAGTCCGGCACGGCGCCGCCCTTCATGCCGAGCGACGTGGTGTTGACGAAAAGGCCGGCACCTTTCATTACGTCGGCAAGCCGGTCCATGTCATGCGCATCGACGCGGTCGCCAAGCCGCGCGGCCAGTTCGGAGGCCCGCGCCAGCGTGCGGTTGATGATGTGGATGTGGGAAATGCCGCGTTGTTTCAGCGCCATGACGATCGAACGCGCGCTGCCGCCGGCGCCCAGCACTACGGCCTTTTCCGCATAATCCCAGCCGGGATGCGCCGCGTCGAGATTGCCGGTAAAGCCGAGGCCGTCCGTATTGGCGGCATGAACGCGTCCGTTTTCGACCCACAACGTGTTGGCAGCGCCCAGAAGCGTGGCATTTTCATCGGCCTCGTCGGCAAGCTCGAAAGCGGCCATCTTGTGGGGGATGGTGACATTGCAGCCGACGAAACCGGCTTCGCCGGAGCGCAGACGATCGATGAAGCCCGCGATTTCCCCCGGGGCCACGTCTTCGCGCACATAATCCCCGGAAATCCCGTATTTCCTCAGCCAATAGCCGTGAACCAGCGGCGAGCGGGACTGGGAAACGGGATGGCCGATGACGCAGGCCCGCCGCAGATGGGTTTCACGTGAATCAGTCATGCAATGCTCCGAGTTTGCGCAGGGCCGCCAGCAACTGAAGCATCGGCATGCCCAATATCGTGAAGAAATCGCCGTCGATCCGCTCGAACAGTCGCACGCCCGGGCCTTCCAGCTGGTAAACGCCCGAGGAAAACAGCACTTCGTCGGAAAGGCGCGCCAGATAGCGGTCGATCTCCGCCTCGTCGAGCGGGCGCATGTGCAAGGCCGCCGTCTCGCAGGCCTCGAACAGGATCTCGCCGTCACGGGCAATCGCGAAGGCGCTCATCAGGTAATGCGTCTTGCCGGAGAGACGCTTCAGGTGCTCGCGCGCTTCCTCCCGGTTTTCCGGCTTGGAATAGGGACGACCCTCGAACGCCATCACCTGATCACCGCCGATGACGAAAGCGCCTCGCGCGCGGCCCGCGACGTCGAGCGCCTTTGCCCGCGACAAAAGGCCGGCGAGAAATTCCGGCGTCGCGCCGGTCTTCAGAAAGGGTGCTTCCGTTGACCGTTCATCCACATGCGGGCGCATGCTGGAAAAGGCAATCCCCGCGTTGGCGAGCAGCGCCCGCCTTGAAGGACTGGTGGAGGCCAGGATGATCGCTTCATTCTTCGGCATCGGCGCTTTCCTCTCGCAGCTCCGGCGTGACTATTTCAGCTCGTATTTCAGGGCAAGAATGGCCGCCGCCGTCTCCTCGATCGAGCGGCGCGAGACATCGATGATCGGCCAGTTGTTCTGGGCGGCGAGGCTGCGGGCATATTTCAGCTCCTCGGCAATCACCGCGCGATCGGTATATTCGCTCTTGCCCTCGTCCGCGCCGCTGCCGAACTCGCGGAACTCGCGCACCTGGGATATCCGTCCCGGCGAGGCGATCAGGCAGACGATCTGCGGCCTCTTCGCGCGGTAGAGACTTTCGGGCAGTTTCATTCCCGGCACGATCGGAATATTGGCCGCCTTCACGCCGCGATTGGCGAGATAGACGCTCGTCGGCGTCTTCGACGTGCGGGAGATGCCGAGAATGACCACATCGGCCTCGTCATAGGTCTCCGGCATCTGCCCGTCATCGTGATCCATGGCGTAGTTCAGCGCTTCGATCCGGGCGAAATAGTCCTCGTCCAGGCTGTGCTGGGCGCCGGAGCGCCTCCGCGAAGCCGTGCCGAGATAGGACTGGAACACCCTGGCGACCGGATCGAGAACGTTGACGCAGGGCACATTCATGTCCCGGCACATTTCTTCCAGAAGCGCGCCGAGTTCTTCATTGACCACCGTATAGAGAACGATGCCCGGCGCCTCGTCGATTGCCCTGAGCACGGCGAGCACCTGCTTGCGGCTGCGCACCAGCGGATAGACATGTTCGATCGGCTCATAGCCGCCGAACTGGGCGGAGACTGCGCGGCCGGTGGAGATCAGCGTCTCGCCCGTCGAATCGGAGATCAGATGGAGGTGAAAGAAGTTTTTGCGGTTTTCCACGATGTCCTTCGCCTCCTGTTCATAACGCTGGACAAAACGGGGCGAATGCGAAGCGCCGGTTTTGGCCTGTGGGTTGTCTTGCGATTTATCCACATATCCTTTTTCGTTGAATAGGTTCAAACGCCGCTGTTGAAAACGGGGAAAAGAATGGCTTTCGCGGCAAAATTCCAGTGGTTTTGCACAGGCCGACGACCGCCATCGCAACAGGCCAAGGATTTGAATCCATGAAATATTCCATGCGGATCCCCACAATTGCCATCAAGGCGGTATTTTAATCCCGCTGAAGAACGCCGAATGCGTGGAAAAGACTCATAATCCCGGAAAACCCTTTAATCCTTGATCCTCACAGACTCTAAGAAATAAAAGGAATCCAGACATAAACAGATTCATTATTTACAAGGGCTGGGGATATGGCAGAACGGACGCTGGAACGCGTGCTTGAAGGCGAAACCGTCAACCCGCCGCCGATCTGGCTGATGCGACAAGCAGGCCGCTACCTTCCCGAATACCGGGCCTTGAGGGAGAAGGCCGGCGGTTTCCTCAACCTCTGTTACAATCCCGAATTTGCAACGGAAGTGACGCTGCAGCCGATCCGGCGTTACGGTTTTGACGCTGCCATTCTGTTTTCGGACATTCTGGTGATCCCCGACGCCCTGAAATGCGGGGTTCGCTTTGAAAAGGGCGAGGGACCGCGCCTTGATCCGATCGCGGTCGGCGATATCGCCGCACTGGAAACCCGTTACGAAGCTGATACGCTTGATCCGGTCATTGAGGCGGTCGGGCGTATCCGGAAAAACCTGTCCCCTCAGACGAGCCTTCTCGGCTTTTGCGGCGCGCCCTGGACCGTGGCGACCTATATGATCGCGGGGAAGGGGACCAGCGACCAGGCGCCGGCCCGGCTTTTCGCCTATCGGCACAGGACGGAATTCCTGAAGCTTCTCGATCTGATCGCCGATCTTTCCGCCGACTATCTGATCCGGCAATTGAAGGCGGGCGCCGACGCGGTGCAGATTTTCGACAGCTGGGCCGGCGTGCTCGGCGAAGAGGATTTTGCCGATTTCGCCGCGCGTCCCGTCGCCCGGATCGTCAGGACGGTGCGGCAGGCCGTGCCGGGAGCGAAGATCATCGCCTTTGCCAAAGGCGCGGGCGCCAATCTTTCGACCTACCGGCAGAAAACCGATGCCAATGCGATCGGCCTCGACTGGACGGTGCCGCTCGCCATTGCCAAGGAGCTGCAGAAGGATGGACCGGTGCAGGGCAATCTCGATCCACTGTCATTGGTTGCGGGTGGTGATCTGATGAAAGCGCGTGCGACCGCTATTGTTGAAGCCTTGTCGGACGGTCCGATGATCTTCAATCTCGGACACGGGATCACGCCGGAAGTGGATCCGGAAACAGTCGCTACGCTCGTCAAGCTGGTGCGCGGCGAGAAATAAATCTTATAAAACAAATATATGCGGAGGAAATGATGACGGAGCAGGGCGAAACGGGGAAGGTCGCGGGCAGGAAGTCGGCGAGCCGGGCAATGACGGCGCTGCTTCTGTTCCTGTTCGTCTGTCTCGGACTCTTCGTCTTCCAGCGCGACAGTTTCTATCTCTGGGCGACGGCCATTCACGTGATCGCGGTGATCTCATGGATGGCGGGCATGTTCTACATGCCGCGGCTTTTCGTCTATCACGCCGACAGCGCGCCGGGTTCGGAGAAGTCGGAGACTTTCAAGGTGATGGAATATCGTCTGATGAAGGTGATCATGAACCCGGCCATGATCCTGACCTGGATCTTCGGCCTTTATCTGGCCTGGGACGGCGGATGGCTCTCCGATGGCTGGCTGCATGTAAAGCTTTTCGCCGTCTTCCTGATGTCCGGTGTCCACGGCTATTACAGCAAGGCGATCAAGGATTTTTCCGCCGACAAGCGTTCGACGAGCGCCCGGCACTGGCGTATCGTCAACGAGGCGCCGACCGTGCTGATGATCATTGCCGTGATTATGGTGATCGTTAAACCCTTTTAATCGTTTGATAAATGGTTTGGCGCGTTTTCCGAGGCAAAAACGCGTATTTGCTCTTGTAACGACACGGGCAAATCAGTATCTTCCAGCCGACCCATCCAAAAAGGCTGTGCAATAATACCCCTGCGCCAATCCGAATTGGCACTGCTCCACCAGTGCAACCGGCCTTTCGATCATCACAACAATTCACGGTTTACTTCATGTCTCAAATGAAGCTTCAGGAACTGAAGAGCAAGACACCAACCGACCTCCTGGCCTTTGCCGAATCGCTCGAGGTCGAGGGCGCCAGCACGATGCGCAAGCAGGAGCTGATGTTCGCCATTCTCAAAGTGCTGGCCACGCAGGATGTCGAGATCATCGGCGAGGGCGTCGTCGAGGTTCTTCAGGACGGCTTTGGCTTCCTGCGTTCGGCAAATGCCAATTATCTGCCGGGTCCGGACGACATCTATATCTCTCCCTCCCAGATCCGGCGTTTTGCGCTGAAGACGGGCGATACTGTCGAAGGCCCAATCCGCGGACCGAAGGAAGGTGAGCGTTATTTCGCCCTTCTGAAGGTCAACACGATCAATTCCGACGATCCGGAGAAAATCCGTCACAAGGTCCATTTCGATAATCTGACGCCGCTTTATCCCGATGAACGGTTCAAGATGGAACTGGAGAACCCGACATCGAAGGATCTCTCGCCGCGCGTCATCGACCTCGTCGCGCCGCTCGGCAAGGGACAGCGCGGACTGATCGTCGCGCCGCCGCGCACGGGCAAGACGGTTCTCTTGCAGAACATCGCCCATTCGATCACGGCCAATCATCCCGAATGCTTCCTGATCGTTCTCTTGATCGACGAGCGTCCGGAAGAGGTGACCGACATGCAGCGCTCGGTGAAGGGCGAGGTCGTGTCGTCGACCTTCGATGAACCGGCCGTACGCCACGTTCAGGTCGCCGAAATGGTGATCGAGAAGGCCAAACGCCTGGTCGAGCACGGCCGCGACGTCGTCATCCTGCTCGATTCCATCACCCGTCTCGGACGCGCCTACAACACCGTCGTACCGTCTTCCGGCAAGGTGCTGACCGGCGGCGTCGATGCCAACGCCCTGCAGCGGCCGAAGCGCTTCTTCGGCGCGGCGCGCAATATCGAGGAGGGCGGTTCGCTGACGATCATCGCCACGGCCCTGATCGACACCGGCAGCCGCATGGACGAGGTAATCTTTGAGGAGTTCAAGGGCACCGGCAACTCGGAAATCGTGCTCGATCGCAAGGTCGCCGACAAGCGCATTTTCCCGGCGATCGATATCCTCAAGTCGGGCACGCGCAAGGAGGACCTGCTTGTCCCGCGTCAGGATCTGCAGAAGGTCTTCGTGCTGCGGCGGATTCTTGCGCCGATGGGCACGACCGACGGCATCGAGTTCCTGATCGACAAGCTGAAGCAGACGAAGAGCAATGCCGAGTTCTTCGAATCGATGAACACCTGAGGAAAGTTGAGGCCGGGACCCGGAAGGGCCTGGCCGGATCTGGGTCGCGGGCAGCGGTGTCGTTGCCAAAGCGACCGATGACCGGTTTCTGGGTGACACCCGAATTCTGATTAAAGTATTGAAATATATAAATAATTTTGAACTCGATCTGTCATAGGCGCGTCTCATGCGATCGACCGATACGATTTTTGCCCTCTCAAGCGGCGCTTTACCCTCTGGCGTTGCGGTGATCCGCCTGTCGGGCGCAACAGCGTTCGATATCTGTGTCGGGGTTGCCGGCCGGGTGCCGCCGGCACGTCAGGCGCGATTGATGACCCTGCGGGATGCGGAAGGCGTTTCCATCGACCAGGCTCTGGTGCTGGCCTTTGCCGGGCCGGCTTCCTTTACCGGCGAGGATTGCGTCGAGTTTCATCTCCACGGCGGCCGCGCCGTGGTGAATGCCATGCTCGCCCGGCTCGCTGCCTTTCCTGGGGCGCGCCATGCGGAGGCCGGCGAGTTCACCCGCAGGGCCTTCGAGAACGGCAAGCTCGATCTTGTGGAAGCCGAGGGACTTTCCGATATCATCGTCGCCGAGACGGAAATGCAACGCCGGCTTGCGATGGAACAGGCAAGCGGCAGGCTGTCTGGACTCTATGAGCGTTGGGCCGAGGCGCTGACGCATGCGCGCGCCATGATCGAGGCCGAATTGGATTTCTCCGACGAGGACGATATACCGGGCTCCGTTTCCGCCACCATCTGGCAAAGCGTCGATGGCGTGGCTGCCCAGATCCGCAAGCATCTTGCGGAGCTTCACACGGGAGAGATCATCCGGGACGGCTACCAGGTGGTGATTGCCGGGGCGCCCAATGCGGGAAAGTCGAGCCTTTTGAACGCTCTCGCCAAACGCGATATCGCCATTGTCACCGACATTGCCGGTACCACTCGGGATATTCTCGAGGTTCACCTCGACATCGGCGGTTATGCTGTTCGTCTTTATGACACGGCGGGCCTGCGCGAGACCGAGGACAGGGTTGAAGCCGAGGGCGTGCGACGCGCCCGCGCCCTGCTGGAGAACGCCGATCTTGTTCTATCGCTTGCCGACATGACGGGCGTTGCCTTGCCTGAGGCCTTTCCGGATCGCGATTGCCTGCTCGTGGGAACCAAGTCCGATCTTGCATCGGGCGGAGGCGGCTTTGATCTGGTGCTCTCGGCCGAGACCGGGGAGGGGATCGATCGGCTGATTACTGCGATCTCTAATCGGCTTTCCGCGCGGGTGGCGGGCTCATCGCTAAGCCTTCCGGTGCGCGCGCGGCAGGCAGACTATCTGCGCTTGGCGCTTGCCGCGCTTGAGGAGGCTGTGGAGGCCCGCGAATTATCGCCGGAACTGCCATCGGAATCCCTGCGTCGTGCCGCCGAGGCTCTGGGTCAGATCACGGGCCGGGTAGATGTCGAAGATCTTCTCGACGTGATCTTTTCGTCCTTCTGTGTTGGCAAGTAGACCGTGTTTCACGTGAAACAATCTTGACTCTCCGGGGGCAAGACGGCAAAACCATCGCCAAAACAAGGGTTCCGGCCAGCGGTCGTCGAGCCTGAACGGAGCTTTTTCATGAGCGATCATTTTGATGTCATCGTCATCGGCGGTGGGCATGCTGGATGCGAGGCTGCTTCCACGGCCGCGCGGAGCGGCGCGCGGACGGCGCTGATCACCCATAAGCGTGAGACGATCGGCGTGATGTCTTGCAATCCGGCCATTGGCGGGTTGGGGAAGGGGCATCTCGTTCGCGAGATCGATGCGCTTGACGGGCTGATGGGCCGCGTCGCCGATGCTGCCGCGATCCAGTATCGGATGCTGAACCGGCGCAAGGGACCGGCCGTTCGCGGACCGCGCAGCCAGGCAGATCGCCGCCTCTACCGGGAGGCAATGCAGGCCGCGCTGGCGGAGATCGACAATCTCAGTATCATCGAAGGCGATGTCTTCGATGTCGAGACCGACAATGACCGCGTTGTCGCCGTCGTGACGGAGGACGGGCGGCGGTATGGCTGCGGAGCCGCTGTGCTGACGACAGGCACGTTCCTGCGCGGGCTGATCCATATCGGCACACGGAAGATCCCGGCTGGCCGGGTCGGCGAGGCGCCCTCGGTCGGGCTGTCGCAAACGCTGGGTCGCCTTGGGCTAGCGCTCGGCCGGCTGAAGACGGGCACGCCGGCGCGACTTGACGGACGGACCATCGATTGGGCCTCGCTCGATCGGCAGAAAGCTGATGACGACGCCGTTCCGTTTTCTTTCATGACAGCCGGCGTAAAGAACCCGCAGATCGATTGCGGCATCACACGCACGACGCCCGACGTCCACGCGATCATTCGTGACAATATAGGCCTCTCTGCCATGTATTCGGGACAGATTGAGGGCGTGGGGCCACGCTATTGCCCGTCGATTGAAGACAAGATCATGCGCTTCGGCGATCGCGACGGACATCAGATTTTTCTGGAACCGGAAGGCCTGGATGATCATACCGTCTATCCCAACGGCATTTCGACCTCCTTGCCTGAGGCGGTTCAGCAGGCCTTTATCCACGCGATTCCCGGTCTTGAAAGGGTCTCGATCCTTCAGCCCGGCTATGCGATCGAATATGACCATGTCGACCCACGCGAGTTGAAGGCGTCTCTGGAGCTGAAGAAGATGCCCGGTCTGTTTCTGGCCGGCCAGATCAACGGCACGACCGGTTATGAAGAGGCGGGCGCCCAGGGGTTGGTCGCGGGGTTGAATGCCGCCCGGTTTGCCGGCGACTCCGAGCCCGTGATTTTGTCGCGGACTGACTCTTATATTGGCGTGATGGTTGATGACCTGACGACGCGCGGCGTTGCGGAGCCTTATCGCATGTTCACTTCGCGCGCCGAGTACCGGCTGACGCTTCGGGCCGACAATGCGGATGAGCGCCTGACGCCGCTTGCGATCTCGCTGGGCATCGCCTCGAACGCAAGGCGTTCGCTGTATGAGGACTATGCCTTGCGTCTGGAGCGGGCGCGGACGGCGCTGAAGGCACGTTCGGTGACGCCGAATGAGGCCACAGGCCATGGGCTCAAGCTTAACCAGGATGGCCAGCGCCGTACGGCCTATGATCTTCTTGCCTATCCTGGACAGGATTTCGACGGGTTGATCGCCATCTGGCCGGAGCTTGCCGAGACGGACGAAAAAGTCCGCGGCGCGATAGAGATCGAGGCGGCTTATGCGGTTTATCTAGATCGGCAGGCCGCAGATATTTCCCAGATGCGCAAGGATGAGGGCAGGGTGATCCCCGACGACTTTGACTATGCGGCGTTGCCGGGCCTTTCCAATGAGCTCAAGGGCAAGCTTGCGAAGGCGCGCCCGGCGACGATTGCCCAGGCAAGCCGGATTGACGGGATGACGCCGGCCGCACTTTCCCTGCTGTTGGTGCGGTTGAAGACCGGCCGTGCGGCCGCGGCTTGAAGGTGACTGATGAAACTGAACGGCCGAACCGTTTCACGTGAAACACAAGACCGCCTCGAGGCCTTCGCGGGGCATTTCGAAAAATGGGCGAAGGCCATCAATCTGGTCGCGCCATCAACGCGGCAGCAGTTCTGGGATCGTCATGTCGCCGACAGCGCGCAGGTCTTCCAGCTGTCGCCGGAGCCGAAAACATGGATCGATATCGGTAGCGGCGGCGGATTTCCGGGCCTGATCACGGCAATCCTGCTGGCCGAACAGGGCGAGGGCTGGGTGCATCTCGTCGAGAGCAACAACAAGAAGGCATCCTTTCTTCGCACAGCGATCCGTGAGACCGGCGCGCGCGCCAGCGTGCATGCAATCCGCGCAGAAGCGGCGCCGGCCGAAATCGTGGAGGGGGATGCGATGTCGGCGCGCGCGCTCGCCGATCTTTCGCTGCTTCTGGAATATGCCGCACCCTGGTTTTCGGGGCGGCCTGCTTTCCGCGCGTTTTTCCACAAAGGCCGGGATTTTCGGCGCGAGGTCGACAAAGCGCGTGACCATTGGGACTTCGATCTGGTAAAACATGAAAGCAAGGTTGAACCCGGCTCCGTGATCCTGGAAATATCGCGCCTTGCGTCGTTGTCGGCCTCTTGAAACTGGCGGAATGGTCAATGAATCGTAAAACGCGTGTCATCACGGTCGCCAACCAGAAGGGTGGCGTCGGAAAAACCACCACGGCCATCAATCTGGCGACCGCGCTTGCGGCGATCGGCGAGAAGGTCCTGGTGCTCGATCTTGATCCGCAGGGCAACGCCAGTACCGGCCTCGGAATCGAGCGCGATCAGCGGGAGTTTTCGGCCTATGACGTTCTGGTTGGCGACAAGACGATCGTTGAGGCTGCAATCCCCACGGCTGTCCCAAATCTTGATCTGGTGCCGTCGACACTCGATCTTCTCGGCTTCGAGCTTGAAATCGCGTCCGATCCTCGCAGGGTGTTCAAGCTCCGGGATGCGTTGGCCCAGTCGGATGTGAGCCGTTATCGCTATGTCTTCTGTGATTGCCCGCCTTCCTTCAATCTTCTGACGATGAACGCCATGGGCGCCGCCCAGGCCATTCTCGTGCCGCTGCAGTGCGAATTCTTTGCGCTGGAAGGGTTGAGTCAACTGCTCGACACCGTGTCGGAAGTGCGCAGCACCATCAATCCGGGACTCGAGATTCAGGGCGTGGTGCTGACCATGTTTGATTCGCGCAACAATCTGGCGCAGCAGGTGGTTTCCGATGTGCGCGACTATATGGGCGACAAGGTCTACAAAACGCTGATCCCGCGCAATGTGCGTGTTTCCGAGGCACCGTCCTTCGGCAAGCCGGTGATCCTTTATGACCTCAAGTGCCAGGGAAGCCAGGCCTATATTCAGCTGGCCTCGGAAATCATCCAGCGCGAGCGGGCAATGGCGGCGGCTTGAGGCGGCGGCATTGGAAGGTGAATAGCATGAGCGAAGAGAACTCCAAACGGCGGCTCGGCCGCGGTCTTGCGGCGCTGATCGGCGACATCGAAAAGGCGGAGCCGACCGAGCCGGCAACGGTGCAGGTGACGGCGGATCGCCGCATCCCGGTCGAGTTCATCGTCCGCAACCCGCGGAATCCGCGTCGTCATTTCGAGGAAGAAGATCTTCGTGATCTAGCTGCCTCGGTTCGCCAGCATGGCATCGTCCAGCCGGTGGTCGTTCGCACCACTGGCGAGCAGCGCTTCGAGATTATTGCGGGCGAGCGCCGTTGGCGCGCGGCACAGCTGGCCGGTCTATCCGAAGTCCCGGCGCTCATACGCGACGTCGATGACCGTACGGCGTTGGAAATTGCCATCGTCGAGAATGTGCAGCGCGCCGATCTCAATCCCCTGGAGGAGGCGAACGGCTACGAATTGCTGATGGCGGAACATGGCTATACGCAGAATGATCTCGGCGAGATCATCGGCAAGAGCCGGAGCCATGTCGCCAACAGCCTGCGTCTGCTGAAGCTGCCCGAAGGCGTTCGCACCATGCTGGCGGAGGGCGCTCTGTCCGCCGGCCATGCTCGCGCCTTGATCTCAACGCCGGATCCGCTGGCGCTGGCGCAGACGGTCGTGCAGAAAGGCCTGTCGGTGCGCGAGGCAGAAAAGCTTGCGCAAAAGGCGATTGATGGCGGCGGTCTCCGCGCCCCGCGCCCCGCCAAGCAGAAGGATGCCGATACGCTGGCGCTGGAACGCTCGCTCTCCGATCGTCTTGGATTGGCGATCACCATTGATCACAAGAACGACGGCGGACAGATCAGAATCGCCTACAGTTCGCTCGACCAGCTTGACGACATTTGTCGACGCCTGGAGCGCAACCCTTGAGATTGTACCATATCAATTTGAAATGATACAATTTTCTCTCGCTTTTTCAAGATGATGCAGAGGATTTGCTGCGTCAGCGGTGTCTTGATGCGCATCAGCAGTAACCCGCGCAGCGGCCTCGTCGCAGAAGGGTCTTGTGGTCCCTTGCTGATGCCATGCATCGCGCCCTGCAAGGATCCGACCGCGAGCTGAATATCAGCGGCTGGTTTTCGGAAGGCCGACACGTTCCGCTCGGTTAGCCGCCGCGTCTGTTCGAACGCAGCGTCAGCGCCAGCAGCGTATGCATCGCGATGCTCTCTTCGAGCGCCGGGTAGCGCCTGGTGTTCAGCACCGCATCCGAGAGCATTCTGAGCGCGCGTTCGGCGGCGTTGCCGTTCCAGGCGGAAAGCGCCTTTTCGAAGATCGGCTTGCGGCGAAAGAAGATCTGGCGTCCGTGGCTTTGTATCACCTGGCTTGCGGCAACGCGTTTGCTCTCCATCTCGGCCCGCATCTGGTCGAGCAGATGGAACTGGCGGATGCAGCCGTTGAGGATCATGAAAATCGGCGTCTTGGACTGCGAGACCTTGGCCATGGCGTGCCTGAGAGCCGCCACGTCGCCGGAAAGCACGGCATCTACGGCATCATCGGCGGAAATTGCGCTAGCATCGCCGATCACGGCCGCGACGTCTTCTTCCGTGATCATCTCCAGCCCGCGGCCGTAGAGCGCAAGTTTCTCGATCTCGTTGCGCGTGGCCAGGCGGTCACCGCCGATCATGGACACGAGAAGCTGCCGCGCCTGCGGCGTAATTCTAAGTTCCGCCTCGCCAAGTGTCTGATCGATGAGCGCATTGAGCGCGCGGGCGTCATCGGCATAACAGGGAATGGCGGCGATCTGCCGTGCGCTCTCCGCGGCCTTGCGCATGGCCGTTCCCTTGCGCAGATCCCCGGCTTCGATGATCAGATACGCGCTCTCGGGCGGGTTTTCGGAAAGCGTGTTGAGCGCGCTCGTGAGCGCCTTGTCATTGCCTCCCGCGCGCACCCAGACAAGCCGTGACCCGCCGAAAAGCCCGATCGCGTTCACCTCGTCAACGATGCGTCCGGGATCACCTTCAACATCACCGATGTCGAGTTTCATCACCGAGAAAGGGTCGTCGAGCGGTACGCCCGATGCCCTGGCGATCAATCCGGCGCGCTCGCTGACAAGACCACGGTCCGGCCCATAGACAAGGAACAGGCGATAGCGCCCGGCGTCCTGTCGCAGAAATTCGTCGAACTTGTAGGACTTGATTTCCGTCATTGTTTCGCCGGTTCAGATTGCTCGCGCTGGGCCA
This sequence comes from Martelella sp. AD-3, assembly GCF_001578105.1. Taxonomy (GTDB): domain Bacteria; phylum Pseudomonadota; class Alphaproteobacteria; order Rhizobiales; family Rhizobiaceae; genus Martelella. The sequence goes on from NZ_CP014275.1 coordinate 4,341,697, forward strand.
CTCGCTCGATCGCTGAGGCCGCGCGGCCATGATAGCGTTTTCGGGCGGGTTCGCCTATTCGGCAAGCGGCTTGGGCAGGTCGAGCGGCGGTTCCTCGTTCAGCGCGATCGCAAGATCGGCATTAATGATCTCGGCCACTTCCCTGGAGGCGCGCTGCTCGGCGTCGCGAATGGCCCTCAGCTTGGCAAATTCCTGCGAGGGAAAATCGAGAAGGGCGGTCGCCCGACGCCGGCCGGTCGCCAGAAGCTTGTTGTCCTCGCGCCGCCTCAGGGCAAAGTCTGCCGTGACGATGGTGCGCCCGGCGCTGGCCGTATCCGAACTGTCGTCCTGCAACAGTTCCGATGTGACGGCGAAGGCGGAAAGGTCGACGTCATATCTGGCGTTGATACTCTCGCCGGCGCCGCCGCTCGTCAGGAAGATCAGCTCGTTACGGACATATTGCGCAACCGGCGTCGTCGGCACGGAAAAGGCGAGTTCGTGCATTTTCGCGTTCAGCGCCGTGCCCTCCGCGCCGCCGTAAAGCGGACGTACCTGGCACGAGGCAAGCATGGAAACGGCGGCAAGGGCGCCAAGCGAAAGGGCAAGCGCTTTCAGGCGTGATCTAGACAACAACATTCACGATCCTTTGCGGCACGACGATGATCTTGCGCGGCTCCTTGCCGTCCAGTGCGCGTATAACGGCCTCAAGCGCCAGCACCGCCGCCTTGATGCTCTCCTGATCGGCATCGCGCGCCACGGTCAGTTCGGCGCGCTTCTTGCCGTTGATCTGGACCGGCAGCATCACCTCATTGTCGGCGGTCAGGGCCTCGTCATGCTTCGGCCAGGCCGCCATGGCGATCATACCCTTCGCGCCGAGCGCCTGCCAGCATTCTTCGGCCAGATGCGGCATCATCGGTGCAAAACAATGGGTGAGGAACAGGCTTGCCTGTTTCAGCGCGCCCTTCAACTCGTCATCGGCCTTGTCGACTTCCGAAAGCGGCTGGGCCAGCACGTTCACAAGTTCATAGATGCGGGCGATGGCCTTATTGAAGGCAAGTCCGTCAAGATCGGCGGCAACGGCCTTCAGCGTCTTGTGGGCGGCGCGGGAGATTTCCAGCGCCCTGCCGTTCTCGCCCGCCTTAGCGTCAATGCCCGCAAGGGCAGGGGCCGCCTCGGAAATAAGCCGCCAGATGCGCTGCACAAAGCGGAACGTGCCCTGAACGCCGGCCTCGGTCCAGACCACGTCGCGGTCCGGCGGGGAATCCGACAGCACGAAAAAGCGGGCCGTATCGGCCCCATATGTCGCCAGGATATCATCCGGGTCGATGACGTTCTTCTTCGACTTCGACATCTTCTCGATGGCGCCGATGGCAACCTCTTCGCCGGTCTCGGTCAGGATCGCCTTGCGGGCGCCGTCCGTTTCCTCGATCGTCACATCGCTCGGCGATACCCAGCGGCCGGATGTGCCGCTGCCGCCGAGGCGATAGGTTTCGTGCACCACCATGCCCTGGGTGAACAGGCCCTTGAACGGCTCGTCATGGTTCACATGGCCGGTGGCTTTCATGGCGCGCGTGAAGAAGCGCGAATAGAGCAGATGCAGGATCGCGTGCTCGATGCCGCCGATATACTGGTCGACCGGCAGCCAGCGGTCGGCAATCGCCGGGTCCGTGGGGGCGTCTTCGTGAGGTGCGGTGAAGCGGGTGTAATACCAGCTCGAATCCACGAAAGTGTCCATCGTGTCCGTCTCGCGCCGCGCATCCTTGCCGCATTGCGGGCAGGCGACATGGCGCCAGGTGGCGTGCCGGTCGAGCGGATTGCCGGGCTTTTCGAAATCGATGTCGTCCGGCAGCTTTACCGGCAGATCGGACTTCGGAACCGGCACGACGCCGCAATCATCGCAATGGATCACCGGGATCGGGCAGCCCCAGTAGCGCTGGCGGGAAATGCCCCAGTCGCGCAGGCGGAAATTGACCTTGCGTTCGCCGCGCGGCGCGGCGCGCACGATATCGGACTCAAGCTTGAGCGCGATTGCCTCGAAGGCATCGTCCGTGCTCATGCCGTCAAGGAAGCGCGAATTGATCATCACGCCGTCATCTGTATAGGCCTCTTCGCCGATCTCGAAGGTCGCCGCATCGCCATCCTTCGGCATCACTACCGCGGTCACCGGCAGTCCGTATTTACGGGCAAAGTCCAGGTCGCGCTGGTCGCCGGAGGGGCAGCCGAAGATGGCGCCCGTGCCGTAATCCATCAGCACGAAATTGGCGACGTAAACGGGCAGTTCCCAGGCCTCGTCAAAGGGATGGCGCACGCGGATGCCGGTATCGACGCCCTTCTTTTCCGCCGTTTCGAGGGCCGCCAGAGAGGTTCCGGCGCGACGCGTCTCCTCGCAGAAGGCGGCGACCTTGTCGTCATGCTTCGCGGCTTCCTTCGCCAGCGGATGGTCGGCGGAAATCGCCATGAAGGAAGCGCCGAAGATCGTGTCCGGACGGGTGGTGTAGACCGTCAGTTCCTCATGGCTGCCGGCCTTCTCCGCACCGTCGGAAATGTCCCAGCGCACCATCATGCCCTCGGAGCGACCGATCCAGTTTTTCTGCATCAGCCGCACTTTTTCCGGCCAGCCGTCCAGCGTGTCGAGCGCATCGAGCAGGTCCTGGGCAAAATCGGTGATCTTGAAGAACCACTGCGTCAGCTCTCGCTGTTCGACCAGCGCGCCGGAGCGCCAGCCGCGGCCTTCGATCACCTGCTCATTGGCAAGGACGGTCATGTCGACCGGGTCCCAGTTTACCTTGGATTGCTTGCGGTAGACGAGGCCCTTTTCCAGCATATCGATGAAGAGATGCTGCTGGCGCTGGTAATATTCGACATCGCAGGTGGCAAATTCACGGGTCCAGTCGAGCGACAGGCCCATGGATTTCAGCTGGTTGCGCATCGTGGCAATGTTGTCATAGGTCCAGTCCTTGGGGTGGACCTTGTTTTGCATCGCCGCATTTTCGGCCGGCATGCCGAAAGCATCCCAGCCCATGGGGTGGAGAACGTTGTAGCCGCGGGCGCGCTTGTAGCGCGCCACCACGTCGCCCATGGCGTAGTTGCGAACATGGCCGATATGAATGCGTCCCGAGGGATAGGGAAACATCTCAAGCACGTAGTAGGTCTCGCGCGGGTCGGCATTGTCGGTGACGAAGACATTGTCTTCGTTCCACTTCTTCTGCCAATTCGGTTCGACTTTGCGCGGGTTGTAACGTTCAGAGGCCATATCGGTGCTACTCGGTCATTTTCTTGGTCATTTTGGCGGTGAGCTTCATCATGAAAGCGCCCCAGCGTCAAGTTATACGGGGCGATTTGCCGGTATGGGAAAGCGGTGTGGACCCGTTGCGGCGCGCCATGCGTTTGCCATAAGGTGCGGCGGCGGAAAAAGGAGTTGAAACCGATGGGTGTTGCCGAAAATCTTGAGGACGTGCGTGCAAGGATTCTCGCCGCCGAACATGAGGCCGAACGTCCGGAGAATGCGGTCACGCTGGTGGCGGTCTCCAAGACCCACGAGGCCGATGTCATCCGCGCGGCGATCGCGGCGGGGCAGCGGGTCTTCGGCGAAAACCGGGTCCAGGAAGCGCTGAAAAAGTTTCCGGCGCTGAAGGAAGAGACGCCGGATATCGAACTCCGCCTCATCGGGCCGTTGCAGTCCAACAAGGCGGAAGACGCGGTGAAGCTTTTCGATGTGATCGAAAGCGTCGATCGGGAAAAGATCGCCCGCGCGCTTGCGAAGGAAATGCAGAAGCAGGGCAGGGCGCCGAGACTTTACGTGCAGGTCAATACCGGCAACGAGCCCCAGAAGGCCGGCATCGACCCGCGTGAGGCGCAAGCCTTTCTCGATCTTTGCCGGGATGAGCTTGGGCTCGAGATCGAAGGCCTGATGTGTATTCCGCCGGCGGGCGAAAATCCGGGCCCGCATTTCGCTCTGCTTGCCGATCTCGCCAAGGAAAACAACGTGCCGAAGCTCTCCATTGGCATGTCCGGCGATTACGAGATCGCGGTCGCCTTCGGCGCCACCAGCGTGCGCGTCGGATCCGCGATCTTCGGCGAACGGGATTATCCGGTCTGAGGCAAAGCGAAAACACCGGTCGCCAACAGGTGATGACGACCGGGCTGAGTTCAGTTTTCGAAGTAATGGCGTTGCGAAAGGTCCTCGAGCAGGGTCTTGTGAGTCGGTTCCCAACCGAGCTTTCGTCTTGTCCACTCGCTAGAGGCGCGACTGTCCATCATGGCGAAGTGGTAAAACCAGCCGTAATAGGCTTGCGCCTCATCGGGCGCGATCGCCCTCACAGGAAGGCCAAGACCCCTGCCGATCGCCGCGGCAATGTCTTGCATGGCAATCCCTTCCTCGGCGACGGCATGGAAACAGTCGCCGGCTTCGCCTTTCTCAAGCGCCAGGCGAAAGACGCGGGCCGCGTCGAAGCGATGCACTGCCGGCCAGATGGCGGCAACGCCTTCCACATAGGCCGCAAACCCCGTCTCACGGGCGATGTTGATCAGGATCGGCATGAAGCCCTTGTCGCCCTTGCCGTGGGTGGTCGGCGGCAGGCGTACGATCATGGCGCGCACGCCCCTGTCGAGCATCGAGAATGCTGCCTGTTCCGATGCGCGCGGATAGCGCTCGGAGACGGCGGGGGCGGCGATCTGCTCTGTCAGCAATCCGTCCGTGGTCGGGATGGCCGCACCGGCGGTGACGACAAGCGGCTTGCCGCTGCCGGCAAGCGCCTCACCCATGGCCTCGATGGCGCGGGCATCCTGGGCGCAGTTCTCCGCAAACCGGCTGAAGTCATGGTTGAAAGCGGTGTGAATAGTGCCGTCGGCTGACGCCGCTTCCGCTTTGAGAAGATCGAGATCATCGAGGCTGCCAAGGACTGCCCTTGCGCCGGCAGCCTCCACGGCGGCGGCGGATTGATCGGAACGGGCAAGGCCCGCAACGGTGTGGCCGGCGTCCACCAGTTCCTTTACCGTCACGCTGCCCACCCAGCCGGATGCGCCGGTTACGAAAACACGCATGATGCAAACTCCCATTGTCTGTTGATCTCGGGAGAAGCTAGACGCGGCTTTCCGGACAATCTATGTTGGAAAATCTGAAAATCCTGTCCAATCGTCCGGAAGTTGCCATGGATCCGCTCACAGACGTGCTTTCCCTGATGCGCCCGCAGAACCACATGTCCGCCGGCTTCAGGGCCGGTGGGCCATGGGCGATCGCCTTTCCGTCCGTTTCCGGCACGATCAAATGCGGCGCGGTGGTGCGTGGCGCATGCTGGCTTTCGGTGGAGGACGGCGGACGTCCGGTTTTCATGGGGGCAGGCGAGGGCTTCGTCCTGCCGCAGGGGCGGCCGTTTCGGCTGGCAAGCGATCTCGAACTCGTCCCGGTTCCAGCCGCTGCGGTGTTTCCGACGGCGCGGCGCGGCGGGATTGCCGAGCATGGACAAGGCGAGGACTGTTTTCTGGTTTCCAGCCGTTTCGTTCTGGAAGGGCCGAACGCCGATTTCCTGCTCTCCCTGCTGCCGCCGCTTATCCATATAGGCAATGGCGCGGAATGGCAGGCCCTGCGCTGGTCGGTGGAGCGCATGATGGCGGAACTCGATGATGAACGTCCGGGCAGCGAACTGATCATCCGGCAGCTCGCGCACATGATATTGGTTCAGGCCTTAAGGGCATATCTCGAGACGGAAAAAGGAAATGCCGGCGGTTGGCTGGCCGCGCTTTCCGACCGGCAGATCGGCGCGGCGATCCGTGCCATCCATGCCGATCCCGGTCGCCGTTTCACGATCGCCGATCTGGCCTCGGTCGCCGGCATGTCGCGTTCGACCTTCGCCCTGCGGTTCAAGGAAAAGGTCGGTCAGGCGCCGATGGAATATCTGACTGCCTGGCGGATGATCCTTGCCGCGGAACGCATGCAGTCATCGAACGCCCCGCTTTCGGCCATTGCCGCCGATCTCGGCTACGAGTCGGAGAGCGCTTTTTCGAAAGCCTTCCGCCGGGTCATGGCCGTCCCGCCGCGCCAGTTTGTTCGCATGGCGGCAACGGTATAGGGGCCGGCCGGCCTCTCCGGCCCGCTCCTGGTCAAACGGGTCAGTGTTTCACGTGAAAACAGGTCGTCTTACCCTCACTTCGGCGTCAGCCGGTTTGCCCCGTCGAGACGGATCACCTCGCCGTTGAGATAATCGTTTTCAACCGCGAAAAGCACCGCATGGGCGAACTCCGCCGGATCGCCGAGGCGGGCGGGGAAGGGGATCGTCGCGGCGATCGATTTCTGCGCCTCTTCCGGCAGGTTGTAGAGCAGCGGCGTAAGGAAAATGCCGGGCGCCAGCGTGTTGACCCTGACGCCGAAGCGGGCGAATTCGCGCGCCAGCGGCAGGGTCATGGAAACGATGCCGCCCTTGGAGGCCGCATAGGCCGCCTGGCCGATCTGGCCCTCGAAGGCGGCGATCGAAGCCGTGTTGACGATCACGCCTCGGCTTTCGCCGACCGGTTCTGCAAGCGACATGCGGTGGGCCGAAAGCCGGACGACATTGAACGTGCCCATGAGGTTGACGCGGAGCGTGCGCTCGAAATCGGCCATCGGCATGGGGCCGTCGCGCGCCACCGCGCGGCCCGCCGTGCCGATTCCGGCGCAGCTCACCGCGATCCTGACCGTGCCATGGGCGGCTTCGCTAGCATCAAGCGCGGCGCTGACGTCAGCCCCGCTGGAAACATCGCCGATGGCGGCCAGTCCGCCGATCTCGGCGGCGATCTTCTCGGTCGCCTCGCCGTTCATGTCCAGCACCGTCACCCTGGCGCCTCTTGCCGCAAGCGCGCGCGCGGTTGCCGCGCCGAGCCCCGAACCCGCACCGGTCACCAATGCGGCCATGCCCTCAACCTTCATTGTCAGCCCGCCTTTCTGCCTTGCGGCTTTTCCGCGATGATTACCTCGGGGCCGCCCGCATAAAGAGCATCGACCAGGTCCGCGCGGTTGGCGAGAACCGCCCGCTGGTTGACCGAGCCCTTGTCGGTCACCTCGCCCTTGTCCATGCGCAGCGGCGCCGTCAGCAGCATGGCGCGGGCAATGCGGTTCGACGAGCCGGTCGCGCGTCCGGCAAAATCCGTCAGACGTTCCCCGAGCCGGTCAAGCACCGTCGGATGCGCATAAAGCGCCGCGTCATCCATCTCGGCCCCGCCTTCGACCAGACGCTCGATTTGCGGACGGAAGGGCACGAGCAGGGCGCCGAGCTCGAACTGGCCCTCGCCGGCAATCACCGCGTCCCGGATCAGCCCGCCCATGGCGTCGACCAGCTTTGCCCGCATCGCGCCGACGGCGACCCAGGTTCCGGTCTGAAGCTTGAAGTTTTCCGCCGTGCGCCCGTCGAACAGATAGCCGCGCGCCGGATCGCCGGGAACGGCGGGGCGCAGCGCATCGCCCATATTGTAGAAGCCTTCCTCGTCGAAGGCCTTTTCCGTCAGGTCCGGCCGCCGCCAGTAGCCGGGCGTGACGTTCGGTCCCTTGAAACGCACTTCCATCTTGCCGCCGGTGGGCACCAGTTTCATGGTGACGCCGCGCGCCGGAACGCCGCAATTGCCCGGCTCGTCCTGCGGTTCGGTCGAGAACATGGCAAACGGGCCGGTCTCGGTGGAGCCGAGCCCCGAACCCATCAGAGTAAAGAAGCCGGTGGAGCGTTCGGAAAGCGCGTTGAGGTGATGCCAGGTGTGGCTCGCCATGCCGGCGCCCGCATACATGATCATCTTCAGTTTCTTGAAAAAGGTGTCGCGCAGGACCGGGTCCTTCTCCATCGCCTCGCACAGCACTTCATAGCCCGCCGGCACGTTGAAATACCAGGTCGGCGATATCTCGCGCAGATTGCGGATCGTCTCGGCCATGCCCTTCGGCGTCGGCTTTCCGGCGTCGATATAATAGGTGCCGCCATTGTAAAGCGCGATGTTGAACACCTTGTTGCCGCTGGCAACATGGTTCCAGGGAGCCCAGTCGACCAGGACCGGCGGCTCGTCGCCGAGGAAGCGATAGCAGTCAAGCACCTGCGCCATGTTGGCGCACAACATCCGCTGGGTCTGGATCACCGCCTTGGGTGTTCCGGTCGTGCCGGAGGTGAACAGGAATTTCGCGATCGTATCCGGTCCCGTGGCGGCAAAGGCCTTGTCGGCCGCCGGCGACGCGTCGGTCGCAATCACGTCTTCCCAGGCGAAATGCTCGCGCCCGGGCACGGCACCGCCCGCCAGAATGAGCGGCACGGCCGGATCGATGACCTCGATAATTGCATCCGCGAACCGATCCGCATCCTTGGCGAAGACCGCGCCGGGCGTCACTTCGCCGGCAATGTCGCGAAGCTTGGCGCGCCCCTCCGGGATCAGCGAATAGGCCGGCGCCACGGCGGCAGACGGAATGCCGACATACTGGGCGGACAGCGCGATGACGGCGTGTTCGAGCGAATTCTCCGACAGGATCATCAGCGGCCGTTCGGGCGAAAGGTCGTGGTCGAGGAGGAAGGCGCCGACGCGGCGCATCAGGTCGCGCAGCCGGCCGAAAGTGATCGTGCGCCACGCCCCGTCGGCGTCGCGCTCGGCCATCCACACGCGCTCGGGCACGGTTTCGGCAAAGTGCAGAATACGGTCGCCGAGGCGCGCCGGATAGTCGCCCAGCTCATCGTCCTGCCATATGATCTGGCTGCCGTCGGCGCGGTCCTCCACGCGGATGCGCGGCTCCCAGACCCGCACCGGACGTATCTTCTCCATGTCTGTCATGGATCCTCCTCCAATTTTCGAGCGTCCCTGGCTCTCCGGGCCGCGAAATCCTCGCTGAGATCTTTGCCCGTCCGGCCGCTCCCGACGGGGGGGACAGGTTCAGGTTATACAGTTTTTGAGTGTATTGTTTACAGGGAAAATATTTTCTCGTATAGAGAAAACTGGAATGGTCGAAAGGAAGCATGCAGTGACGACAAAGGCGGAGCTGGTAACCTATGAATTGCGCGGCGAGGTCGCGCTTCTCGGGCTTAATCGTCCGGACAAACGCAATGCGATCAGTGACCGTTTTGTCGAAGCGCTGGCCGATGCGATCGAGCGGGCGCGCACGGAGGCGAAGGCCGGCGTCATCTTTGGCAATGGCAGGCATTTCTGCGCCGGACTGGACCTTTCCGAACATGTGAAGAAGTCGGCCTTCGAGGGCGTCGAAAGCTCGCGCCGCTGGCACGAGGTCTTCGGCCGGATCGAGTTTGGACCGATTCCCTGGTTTTGCGCATTGCACGGCGCCGTTGTCGGCGGCGGGCTGGAGCTGGCATCGTCCGCACAGGTGCGCGTTGCCGACGAGACGACCTTTTTCGCACTGCCGGAAGGCCAGCGCGGCATCTTTGTGGGCGGCGGCGGCTCGGTGCGCACCGCGCGCCTGATGGGCGTGGCGCGGATGACGGACATGATGCTGACCGGCCGCTCGATCGATGCCGATACCGGGGAGCGGTGGAATCTGGCGCAATATGTCGTTCCGGCGGGCAAATCCATCGAAAAGGCGCTGGAGCTTGCCAGACAGGCGGCGACCAACGCCCAGCTTTCCAACTACGCCGTCATCAACGTGCTGCCGCGCATGCCCGAAATGAGCCGCGACGACGGTCTTATGATGGAAAGCTTCATCTCGTCCTTCACCGCCACTTCGCCCGAGGCGGAAGAGCGGTTGATCGCCTTCCTTGAAAAGCGCGCCGCCAAGGTGGCGGCTCCCGGCGGGCGCTGACATGGGGCAGGAGCCGCGCCTTTCCCCGCAACAGACCGAAGATGTCCGGCTTGGCGAGCTCAACAATTCGCTCGGCTTTCTGGTGCGCGTCGCGCAGGTGCGCGTCTATGATCAGTTCTATGAGCGTTTCGGCGCCGACGACCTGCGTCCGGGCGAGTTTTCCATGCTCTGGGTCATGCATCTCAACCCCGGCATCAAGCAGGGCATACTGGCGCAGACGCTGAGGATCAAGCCCGCCCATATGACGAAGGCGGTGCGGCGTCTGGAGGACCAGGGCCTGATCGAACGGGAGATCCCCGATCACGACCGTCGATCGGTGCTGCTTCGGCTGACCGGGAAGGGCGAGGGGTTCGTCGCGGCCAACAAGCGCAATTTCTTTGGCGAGAACGCCTATAACACGCATGGCCTGAGCGCGGAGGAGGCGGAAACGCTCGCGCATCTGCTCAAGCGGTATGTCGGGCTGGAGACGGAGGAGCGCATATGAATTTCGACGATCTGGTCGCCTTTGACGTCCATGTCCACGCCGAGGAGCCCTGCTGCACCCATCGCGATGACGGCTATATGGAATTCCAGGCCGGCATGGCCAGTTATTTCAGAAACCCGGCAGGCCGCGACGGCATGCTGCCCACCGTCGAGGAGACCGCAGCCTATTTCCGCGAACGGAAGATCGGCTGCATCATTTTTCCCGTCGATGCCGAACGCGAGACCGGCTTTCGCCGCTACTCCAATTATGAGGTGGCGGAGATCGCGGCAAGGAACACCGATATCATGGTCCCCTTCGCCTCCATCGACCCGGCCAAGGGCAAGCTCGGGGTCCGGGAAGCGAGGAGCCTGATGCGCGACCACGGCGTGCGCGGCTTCAAGTTCCACCCGACATTTCAGGGGTTTTACCCGAATGATCGGGCCGCCTACGGGCTCTATGAGGCGATCGAGGAGGAAGGCGGCATCGCCCTGTTTCACACCGGCCAGACCGGCGTCGGATCCGGCATGCATGGCGGCATGGGCATGCGGCTGAAATATTCAAATCCGATGTATCTCGACGACGTGGCTGTGGACTTCCCCGACCTGAAGATCATCGCCGCCCATCCGTCCTTCCCCTGGCAGGAAGAGGCGCTCGCCGTCGCCCAGCACAAGCCCAATGTCTATATCGACCTGTCGGGCTGGAGCCCGAAATATTTCCCGCCGATCCTGGTGAAATACGCCAATTCTCTGCTGAAGCACAAATTGCTGTTCGGCTCCGACTGGCCCGCCATCACGCCGGATCGCTGGCTCGTCGATTTTGAAAAGATCGACATCAAGGAAGAGGTTCGCCCGCTGCTTCTGAAGGAGAATGCGAGGAAGCTTCTGGCGATGTAACTGACCTGACGAAACGTGGCATTCGGATTTTTTGGGAGGAGAATTCATGAATCGCATACACACATTCGCTGCACTGGCCGCCGTCGCGATGATGGCCGCCGGAACAGCCGCGTCGGCGCGCGAACTGCGTCTTGCGCCGGGAGGGCCGCCGGCGCATCCGGCCTATTACATGTATGAGCATTTCGCCGAAAACATCGCCGAAAACTCGGGCGGCGCCATGACCGGGCTGATCCTCGGACCGGAAGTCGTGTCTCTGCCGCAGATGAAGGATGCGCTCCAGACCGGGCTCGTGGATGCGGGCAATGTCCTGCCGCTTTACTTTCCGGCGGACATGGAAGTGACCGGCATTGCCGGCGATCTGGCGCTGATCGGCCGCAACCCGCACGCCATGGCCATGGCCATGACCGAGTACGGCATGACCTGTGAGCCCTGCCAGGAGGAGTTCAAGAAACTCGGCATGGTTTTCCTCGGCGCCGGTTCGTCAAACGTCTACAACCTGATCACCACCAGGCCCGTGCGCACCGCCGATGACCTGAAGGGCATGCGTCTGCGCACCGGCGGCGCGCCCTATTCGCGCTGGGCCGAGCATTTCGGCGCAACCCCGGTCAATATCGGCGTCGGCGAAACCTTCGAGGCGATGAGCCAGGGCACGATCGACGGCACCATGGCCTCGACCGTCGATCTCCTGTCATTCCGGCTGATCGATATTGCCAAGGACGTCACCATCGTCCCGATCGGCACCTATCACGTGACGTCGAACTTCACGGCCGGGCTCAACACCTGGCGCTCGCTTTCCACCAAGGAGCGCGAGGAGATCGGCATGGCCGCCGCCCGCGCCAATTTCGACCTGACCGACCGCTGGGCCTTCCAGCTGCCGTCGGCGGCGAATGAGGCCCTGGCGAAAACCGATATCGAGGTGATCGAGCCGGATCCGGCCTTCCTTGAAGCCTCGGAAGCCTTTGCCGCCGAGGATGTGGCCGCCCGCACCGCGCTTTCGGGCGAGGAAGCCGTCTACTTCACCGAACTGGTGGAAAAATGGACGGCGGTCGTCGAAGAAGTCGGCAACGATCCCGACGCTCTGGCCAGGCGCATGATCGACGACGTCTGGAGCAAGATCGACTTTTCGACCTACGGCATGTGATGCCTGAACAGGAGCGCGGCGGCCGGAAAGGCCGTCGCGCTTCGTGGAAGATGATGTTCTTCGTCGGCCTTCCTTTTTGCTCTGGAGCCCTTTGATGACCGCACTCGTTCGGCTCGCCGCCGTGGTCGCGCGTATCCTGGCATTCATCGGCGCCGCAGGCGTCGTGATGATGATGGTGCACATCAGTCTCGATGTGGCGCTGCGCAACCTGTTCCGCATCTCGATCCCGGTGACGACCGAGATGGTCGCGCGCTACTACATGGTCGCCACCGCCTTCCTGCCGCTGTCCTGGCTCGAACTGCGTCGCGAGATGGTGTCCGTCGAACTCTTCGATTTCGCGCTCACCCGACCGGTCCGCCGGGTTTCCGACGCGCTGGTCTGTCTTTTGTCGGCGGTCGTCTATGCGAGCCTTTCCTGGGCCACCTGGAATTCGGCGCTGTCCAATTTCCGCTCCGGCACCTATGTGGAGCTGGCCTCGATGAAGATGCCCGTCTGGCACAGCTATTTCCTGCCCTCGGCCGGTTTTGCCATCGCCGCGCTGACCTGCCTGCTTCTGACCTTCCAGGATCTTCATCCCGCCCCATCGGAGGAAACCGCATGAATCCCGAGGTCGGATTTGTCGGCATCGCCGTCCTGATCGTCCTGCTTCTGCTGCGTGTCCCGGTGGCCATGGCGTTGATCGCCGTCTCGTTCGGCGGCATCACCGCGCTTCTCGGCGTCACGCCGGCCTTCGGCATCCTGTCGAACACGCCCTATTCCTTTGTCGCCAGCTGGACCATGTCGGCGGTGCCGATGTTCCTGCTGATGGGCTTCGTCGCGTTTCATTCCGGGCTCACCGGCGGGCTCTTCGCCGCCGCCAAGGTTGTGCTGCGCCGCCTGCCGGGCGGCCTCGCGGTCTCGTCCATCTTTGCTTGTTCCGGCTTTGCCGCCGTCTCCGGTTCGTCGCTTGCCTGCGCCGCGGCCATGGGCCGGATCGCCATTCCGGAAATGGTCGCTGCCGGCTATCGTCCCTCGATCGCGGCCGGATCGATCGCCGCCGGCGGCACGATCGGCGCGCTGATCCCGCCGTCGATCCTGATGATC